>CAZCPB010000078.1:0-15577 GCA_964500365.1 uncultured Phycisphaeraceae bacterium | reverse complement strand
GCACGTGAACTTCAGCCCGCCTCAGCGGCGCCGGGCGCGCCGGGTGCGCCGGCGGGTGCGCGCGTGGGGCGCGGCGTGCGCGGCGCTGGCGGCCGTGCTGGCCGGTTCGGTCGGGCTCCTGGCGGCTCAGGGCCACCGCGGCGACGCCGGGGTGACGGCCGAGCTGGCGCGGGTGCGGGCGCAGCTCGAGCAGGAAACCTCCGCGCTGGCGGCGCTGGACGCGGCGATCGCGCGGGACCAGCGCGAGCTGGCGCGGATCCGCGCGATGGGGACGCACCCGGACTGGAGCGTGCTGCTCCGGACGCTGGCGGCCGAGCGGGGCGAGCACGTCGTGCTCGAGCGCGTGGAGCTGCGCCGGAACGAGGGCCGCTCGGCGGCGCGGGCCGGGGCGGGCGCCGCGCCGGCGCCCGCAGGCGCGCAGGGCGGCGACGGGGCGTTCGTGGTGCGGCTCGTCGGGCAGGCCCGCACGCAGGAGCACGCGACGCGGTTCACGCGGCGCCTGGAGGAACTGCGGGTCTTCGACGGCGTGCGGATCATCGAGTCGCGCCTGGTGAGCGTTCGCGGCAGGGAATTCGCGGCCTTCCAGATCGAGTGCGCGATCGGGCCGGTCGCGCGGCGCGAGGCGCGGGCCGGGTCCGACGAGCCCGGGGGTGCGCCGTGAAGGTGATCCCGGCCGACAACCCGCCCTCGGTCCGCGTTGTGGACGCGGCGGGGATCGCCGCCTGCGTGCTCATGCTCGCCGGCGCGTACTTCGTCGGGCTGGCGCCGCGCCTCAACGCCCTCGCGGAGGCCGAGAGGGCCCGGGCGGACCTCGACTCCGGGCTCCGCGAACTGGCGGACGTCACGGCCCGCCGGCGCGAGCGGGGCACGACGGCCGGGCGGCTCGCGGAACAGCTCCGCGCCGGAGCGCTGCGGCTCTCGGGCGCCGGGGAGACCAACCGGCGCATCGAAGCGATCGTGGGGCGCGCCAAGGACCGCGGCCTGAAGATCGCGGAGATCGTGCCCGGCACCGCCTCGACGCGCGATACGCTCGTGATCGTCCCGATCACCGTCAGGGGCGTGGGGGGCTACGCGGCGGTGACGGACCTGCTGGCCCAGCTCCGCGCCGAGTTCCCGGACACCGCGGTGACGTCGCTGGCGCTGTCGGGCTCGATCGCGGGCGACGTGCCCCCCGAGTTCTCGGTCGAGTTTTCGTGGTACACCGACCCACACGCTACAGCCGTCGCGGCCACGCCGGATTCGCGCGACTGAGCTTGCGTGGGGCCGGCGCGTTTGGGTCATTTACCGCGTGAAGCTCACGCGCCAAAGAAAAGTCAGCCTCGCAATCCTCGCCGTCGCGGGCGCGGCCCTCGCCGCGGACCGATTCTTCCTGGACGAGCCGGTGCTGGGCCCGGCCCCGGCCACCGCCGCGAGCACGGCGGCGCCCGCGCCGCAGGCCGGCGCGCCCGCGGCCCCCGCGCGGGTGATTACCGTCGCCGACCGGCTCGAAGGGCTGCGGGCCAACGCCACGGCTTCGCTCGACGCGTTCGGCGCGCCCGCGGACTGGCTGCCCGAGGCGCCCGCTCCGGAGGCCGCCGAGGTCGAGAAGGTCGAGTCGGAGACCCCGCCGGTGCTCACCGGGGTGATCCGGCTGCCGGGCGCCGAGTCCCAGGCGTACCTGAACAACACCCGGGTCAAGGTGGGAGAGTCGGTCGGCGGGTGGACCGTCGAGAAGATCCTGGGAGACGGGCCGGGGGAGCGTCCCAGCGTGATCGTCGTGAGCGGCTCCCGGCGCGAAACCGTGATGATCGCGACCGACTTCTCGAAGCGCGGGTTCAGCGGCGGTGTCCGAGAGCGGATGCCCCGCTCACAGGCGGCGGCCAAGGGCGAGTAGGCAGCGGTGCGGGCGGTGCGGTCTGTACCGTCCGAGGGCGGATCCGAAGGAACCCGGGCGTGAAGCGGGCATGAGGCCGGGCCGATACCTCCCCCGGGCCGTCGCGCGTGCGACGTCCGACGAGTGTCGTCCCCCCAACAGACACGGAAGCCCGCCATGAACCCTGCCATTGCCGCGCGTCGTGCGTTCAGCCTGATCGAACTCGTCATCGTGGTGGTGATCATCGGGATCATCGCCGCGATCGCCGTGCCGCGCATGAGCCGCGGCGCCGCGGGCGCGACCGACGCGTCGCTCACCGGCAGCCTCGCGGTGCTGCGCAACGCGATCGACCTGTACGCGCAGGAGCACGGCGGGAAATTCCCGAAGGTCGCCTCGTTCGAGGACCACATGCTCAAGTTCACCGACAGCACCAACACGTGCACCGCGGTGGACACGTCGACGGGCAATTTCATCTACGGGCCGTACCTGCGGGCCCTGCCGGCGCTTCCCGTGGGCGCCAAGAAGGGCAACACCGGCGTCGCCGCGGCCGACGGTGCGGGCGTCGGCTGGATCTACAACGAGACCACCGGCGCGATCTCCGCCAACTGCGTGGACGGGGAAACGGACGCCACGGGCAAGAAGTACAACACGTATTGATCGGGGGGCGCGCCGCGTGACCGACGCGGCGCGAGGGTTCGGAGGCAGGGCATGGCCCGCCGCGTGAATCAGCGCACGTCACTCCGCCGCCCGGGCACGCCCCGGGCGGCGTTCTTGCGCGCGGGCGGGCGCGGCTTCACGCTGATCGAGCTGGTCATCGTCATGGCGATCATGGCGATCATCGCGGCGATGGCCGCGCCGCGGTACGGCCGAGCGCTGGCGCGCCACCGCGCCGACGCCGCGGCACGGCGCATCGTCGCCGACCTGGCCCTCGCCCGCCAGCGGGCCCGGGCGATGAGCCAGAGCGTCACGGTGGCGTTCGACTGGCCGCAGTCGAGGTACACCATCGCGGGGCTCGCCGACCCGGAGGGCAAGGCCGCGGCGTACACGGTCAGCCTGCGCGAGGAGCCCTACCTCGCGTCGATCGACGTCGTGGATTTCGCCGGCGCGGCGAGCATCACGTTCAACGGGTTCGGCCGCCCCAGCGCCGGCGGCCAGGTCAGCATCGCCTCGGGCTCGTCGACCAGGGTCGTCCAGGTGGACGCCAAGTCCGGGGAGGCGAGCGCGCCATGAGACGCGGCCGGCGACGGGCGTTCACGCTGACGGAGATGGTCATCGCGCTTGCCGTGGTGGCGATGGTCCTGCTGGCGGCGCAGTCGGCCGTGCTGCTGGCCTCGAAGGCCGTGCCGCAGGAGGGCTCCGCGCAGGTCGCCGCCACGCGAGCGGCCGAGGGCGTCCAGCGGATGCTCGCCGAACTCTCCGCCGCCAAGACACTCGGCACGATGGAGAGCGGGCGCATCGCGTTCACGCTCGAAGACCAGGACGCCGACGGGCACGACGAGGAGATCGAGTACGCGTGGTCCGGGACTCCCGGCGACCCCCTGGTCCGCACCGCCTGCGACGGCTCTTCGGAGGTCGTGGTGGGTCACGTCCAGAGCCTCGATCTCGGGTACGACACGGAAAAGACGCAGGACCCCGGCGCGGTCGTCACGACCGCCGAGACGACGCTCGCGTCGTGCACGAACCTGCTGGGGCTGGGCAGCTTTGAGGTCAAGACCAACGACGCCGTCGCCCAGCATATGACCATCAGCCTTCCGGCCGACGCGACCGGGTTCATCGTGACGCGAGCCAGCCTGTACCTGAGATCCTCGGGGTCGGCGACGGGCGTGACGGCGGTCCGCCTGCGCACCGCGTGGGGTGGCATGCCGACGGGGCGGGTCGTGGACGCGGCGTCGGTCGCCGAGAGCGGGCTGAACAGTTCGTTCCGGAGCGTCCTGGTCTCCTTCAACGGCGGGGTTGTCCTGCCGCCCGGAACGCCCGTCGCCCTTGCCGCGGAGTGCGAATCGGGAAGCCCTCCGTGCGAGGTCCAACTGGTGACCCTGGCCGTCGCCCTGTCGGGGCAGTCGCTGCTCAAGTCAACGAACGCGGGAGAGACCTGGAGCGCGATATCGCTGCAGCAGATGCCCTTCACGCTCTATGGCAAGCTCACCAAGCTCGACACCAACGCCACCATCGAGCGGTGCACGAACGTGCGGTGCACCATCGCCGCGGGCTCCAAGGGCGCCGCGTCGATCGACGCCAACGCGAGCCTCTTGAATCGGCCGGAGGTGCCATGACCCGGACGGCGAGCGCTCCATCTCGGCGGGGCATGAGCCTGGTCGAGGCGATGATGTCGGCCCTGGTCGTGGCCGTGATCTTCGCGGGCGCGTTGCACGCGGTCGGTGCTTCGGGCGCGAGCCGCGCGCGGGCCGCGGCACGGGCCACGGGAGCGCTGCTCGCCGATGCGCTCGTGGGCGAGATCCTTTCCCGGGCGTACAGCGCCGACCCCGAGAACGACGCCGGCGGGCTGAAGATCATCGGGATTGGCGGTCTCGAAGTCACGCTGGGCGGGGGGGGGCTGGTCGAGATCGAGGAGGGCGAGGGGGGCGGGGTTGTCAAGGGCGGCGGGGGCGCACAGGCGTCGCCGATCCGTGCGCTTTTCACGACCGTCGACGACTACCACGGGCTCGTGGATGCCCCGCCGACCGAGGTCGACGGCACACCGATCCCGGGCCTCACAGGCTGGTGCCGCGAGGTGGTCGTGGAGCTTGTCAGTCCAAACGACGGCGCGACGGTGGTCATGTCCGACGCCGGCGTGAAGCGCATCACGGTGACGGTCAAGCGTGCCGGCGGAGTGTTCGAGACCCGGCGATTCCTGGTCGCCGACGTGCCCTGAGGAGCCAGACGGTGAGATTGACGCCGACGGCAACCAGACTCTCCCGGCGCGGCACGGTGTACGTCGCCGTGCTCGGCCTGGCGATGCTGGCGCTCGTGCTCGGCCTTGGCGGCATGATGGCCGCGCGGGTCGAGGCTCGGCGCGCGGCGACCGGGTCGGACGCGGGCGCGGCCCGGGCGCACGCCGTCTCGGCCCTGGCGCTGGGGCGCCGCTGGATCGAGGATGACCCCGGCTGGCGGTGGAACAAGGCCGGCTCGGCGTGGCTCGCGCTTTCGCCCTTCGAGGACGGGCTGATCAGCCTCACCGTCACCAACCCCTCGGGCGCGCTCAGCCGCTCGAGCCTCGACCCGGTCGTCATGGTCGCGACCGGCCAGCGCGGGTCGGCCCGCCAGAAGCTCCGCGTGACGCTCGCTCCCCGGCCGGAGCCGATGGCCTGCCTCGACGGGGTCATGTGGTGCGCCGGGAGCAAGTTCCACGTCACGCACAGGTTCAGCGCGCCCGGCCTGCTCGTCGCGACCAACGGGAACTTCTCGGCCAGCGGCACGGTCGATGCGGACGTCGAGGCCGCCGGGACCATCTCCGGCTCGACGTACGGCGGGACGAAGAAGGCGGGCGCGGCTGTCCGTGAAATGCCGGTCTTTGCACGCGTCCTGGCGGAATATGCGCTCGTTGGCTCGGCGGGGAATCTGGCCACCCTGCCGCTCTCGGGCGGCAACCGGGTCATCGAGAAGCGGCTGATCGCTCCCAACCACCCGCTGCCGGGCGTGACGGCCAACCCTTCGGGCGTGTACGTGCTGGACTGCAAGGGTGCAGGGGTTGAGATGAAGCACCTGCGCCTCGTGGGCACGCTCGTGCTTCATAACTGCGCGGGGTTGACCATCAAGGAACCCGTCTGCTGGGAGCCGGCGGTCGCGAACTATCCGTGCCTCATCGTGGACGGCCCGGTCGTCATCGACACCGACGGCAAGGCGGTCGAGGAGACGTCCCCGGACGTCAACCTCAACCCGTCGAACACGCGGTTCCCGTACCCCCACGGCACGACGAACTCGATCGTTTCCGACACCTATCCCGCCGCGATCTCCGGGCTGGTCTATACGGGGGGCGATTTTACGCTCAAGCGTAAGAACTGGACGCTCGGCCACGTTGTGGCCAACGGGCAGATCCTGTCGGACGAGGACGTGACCATCGCGCCCTACGAGCCGTACGCCGCCACCCCCCCGCCGGGCATCGCCGATGTCAAGATGGTCCCATCCTCGTGGGAGCTCGCGATCGATTGAGATCGCGGGCGGCCGATGCGGGCTGCGAGTTCTGCGCGGCCCGAGAACGCGCGGGGTCCGGAAGTTGCGCCCCGGTCGATGAGCGCGCCGCCCCCGGCGGTCGATTCACTTCACGCCTGACAAGCCAAGACTAGGGAGAGAAGCCGTCATGAGCGAGCCCGCGCGGACCATCCTGATCGCCGACGACGAGGCTCACATCCGCCACATCGTGTCGGACAAGCTGCGCAACTGCGGCTACACCGTGATCGAGGCGCGCGACGGTGAGGAGGCTTTCGAACTCGCTCTCGTCGATCCCCCCGACCTGCTCATCACCGACCTCCAGATGCCGGTGCTGTCGGGCCTGGAGCTCTGCCAGCTCCTCAAGTCCCGCCCCAAGACCGCGCAGATCCCCGCGCTCATGCTCACCGCCCGCGGGCACGTGCTCGCGCCGCAGGACCTCACCAACACCAACATCCGCGAGCTCATGAGCAAGCCTTTCGGGGCCCGCCAGCTCGTCGAGACGGTGAAGACCATCCTCGCCAAGGCCGCGTAACCGCCGCGAACTGTTCCACAGCGAAGAAGACCAGGACATGCCCCCGACCACCCGCGCCGACATCTCGAAACCGTTCCGCGAGCGTGCCGCGGCGCTGGGGCTGGCGGTGTGGCGGGTGGACGCCTCCGGGCGCGTGAGCGAGGAGGCCGAGCTGGGCGAACTCACGCCCGTGCTCCGCGCTCCCGCGATCCGCGACCGAGTCGCCGAACAGGGAGCGCGCTGGCCGTCGATGACGGCGGTCGAACCGGTCGAGATCTTCCCCGGCGGGTGGCTGCTGCCCGTGATCGAGGCCCGGGGCCGGCGCCGGGCCGGGTACTTCGCCGCGCTGGCGCTCGAGCCGGCGGCGCGGGAAGCGACCGCGTTCAAGGACGCCGCGGGCCAGGCCGGGATCGACGGCGCGCGGCTGGACGCGGCGTTTGCCGCCGGTGCGTGGTACTCCCGGGACTGCGTGTCCCGCCTGGGCGCCGTGCTGTCTGCCACGGCCCGCGACCTGACCCAGCTCGCCGACCACGCCGTCTCGATCTCGGGCCTGACCGGCGAACTCACCAGTTCCTACGAGACCATCGACGCGCTGTACTCGATCGGCCGCTCGCTCACCGACGTCTCGCAGCCCGCGGCGTTCATCTCGGCGGTGTGCGAGCGCCTCCGTGCGACGCTGGGGTTCGGGTTCGTGCTCACGCGCTTCAACGCCGAGTCGAGCCTCGTCCGCGTGCTGATGGACCGCGTTATCGCCACGGGCGATGCTCCCCTCGCGCCCGAGGAACTCCGCAACGCCACCGCCGAGGCGCTGCTTTCGCTCGACTCGGACAACCGCTTCAAGGTGATCGACTGGCCCGGCCCGTCCGGCGGTCCCGGCGGCCCCCAGGTCCTCGCGCACGTCCTGACGCGTGACCGCACGCCCGTCGGCGCGATCGTCGCGGGCGCCAAGACCGGGCACGACCCGATGATCTCGAGCTACGACATCAAGCTGGTCGAGGCGGCCGCGGCGTCGATCAACTCCTACCTCGACAACGCCTCGCTGTACGCCGAGCAGCAGGACCTGTTCCTGGGCGTGCTCCGGGCATTGACGGCGTCGATCGACGCCAAAGACCGCTACACCCGCGGCCACTCCGAGCGCGTCGCGATGCTCTCGTGCCAGATCGCCCTGGCCGCGGGGCTGTCACCCGAGCAGGCCGAGCGCATCCGCATCGCGGGGCTGGTCCACGACGTCGGCAAGATCGGCGTGCCCGAGGGTGTGCTCGGCAAGCAGGGGCGGCTTACCGAGGCCGAGTTCGCGGCCATCAAGCTCCACCCCGAGATCGGGCACAGGATCCTGAAGGACATCGCTCCGCTGGCCGACGTGCTGCCGGGAGTGCTGCACCACCACGAGCGATGGGACGGGCAGGGGTACCCCTACGGGCTCTCGGGCCCGAACATCCCGCTCTACGCGCGGATCATCGCGATCGCCGACACGTTCGACGCCATGAGCTCGACCCGCTCGTACCGCTCGGCGATGCCGCGCGCGACGGTGCTCGCGGAGATCGCCCGCTGCGCCGGGCTGCAGTTCGACCCCGAACTTGCCGCGGCGTTCCGGCGCGTGGACCTCTCGGGCTACGACGACCTCGTGAGGCGCCACGCCGAGGACGTGCTCGCGATCGCGGCGTGAGCGCCGCTACTCCCCGGGCACGAGGCGCACGACCACCGGCGTGCCGATCGGCGGCACGCGGGTGATGTCGGCGATCCACTCCGGGGTCTGCACCGCCGCGTGGGGGCTCAGCACGCGCGTGAACGAGACCGTCTCGTCGCCGAAGGTCGTGAGGCCGATCAGGGTGCCGGTCAGGTCCGCCTCGTAGCGTTCCTCGCCACGGAACTCGACGATCCGGGAGCCGCCGAAGACCCAGGTCGGCTCGCCGCCGGCCGCGCTCAGGTGCTCGCCGGTCGCGAGGTCGATCACCCAGTCGAACGGCGCGAAAAGAAGCGATTCGCCCGCCGCGCCCTCGAGGACGAACGACACCCGGAGCGCATCGCCGCGGGGCGGGACCGCCCGCAGCGCCTCCCCGTCCCTTTCGAAGCGCCCGGGCTCTCCGGGGACGAGCCCCGCGAGCAGCAGGGCCGCGTGCACGTGCGACGGGAGCGCTTCGGTGACCACGAGCGACTCGTACTCGCGCGTGTCGGGCGTGCACGCGGTGACCTCGAGGTAGACCCTCGGCGTGGTGGGCTGGTGGCAGTCGATCGCGACCCTCGCGTCGAATTCGACGACGCGAGAGTCCTTGTCGAAGCGGACGTGAGGGAAGAGCGCGCGCGGGGCCGGCGCGCGCTCCGCGGCCTGCGGCGAAGCGCAGGCGCCGATGAGCGTCGCGCCGAGGGCGATCGCCGCGGCGCGCGGGAGATTCCCGCCCCGCCGGGTCACGCTCCCACCCCGCACAGGCTCACGAAGCGCTCGCCGCGCCGCTCGTAGTTCTCGAACTGGTCCCACGACGCGCAGGCCGGCGAGAGCAGGAGCACGTCGCCCGCGCGCGCCCGCGAGAGCGCCGCCTCGACGGCACGGTCCAGCGTTCCGCACTCGACCGCGCCGAGCGCGCCGCGCGCGATCGCGTGACCCGTGGCCCCGATCGTGTACAGGCCCGCGAGGGAGCCCGCGAGGCGCGCGACCGGCGAGAGGTCCGAGCCCTTGTCGTAGCCGCCGGCGATCAGGTGGACGCGCCCCGCGCCCACGCCCGGCTCCTCCGCGAACGCCCGGGTCGCGAGCAGCGTGGCCTCGGGCGTGGTGGACTTGCTGTCGTTGTAGCAGCGCACGCCGCGATTCTCGCCGACGAACTGGAGACGGTGGGGGAGCCCCTCGAACGCGGAGATCGCCGGCGCGGCGCGCTCCCGGTTCAAGCGATCACCGGCCGCCGCCCCCGCCGCGCCGAGCGCGACGGCGGCGTTGTGCCGGTTGTGCCGGCCCGGCAGCGCGATGGGGGCGATCTCCTGGTCGCCCGGGACAACGACCCGGCGGACGCCGGGCGCGGTCTCCCACGACGCGAGCGACTCGTCCAGCACCGCCGCGTCGCCCGCGCGCTGGCTGCGCAGGATCTCCCGCTTGCTCTTGACGTAGTGGTCGAACGAGCCGTGCCAGTCGGTGTGGTTCTCCGCGATGTTGGTCACGACCGCGACGCCCGGCGACCAGCCGCTCAGCCAGTGCAGCATGAAGCTCGACAGTTCGAGCACGACGAAGGTGTCCGGGCCGATCTCGCGCCCGAGCGCGTGCAGCAGCGAGCCGCCGATGTTCCCGCCCAGCACGCTCGGCAGGCCGCACGAGGCCAGCGCGCGGTGGATCATCGCGCTGGTCGTGCTCTTGCCCGCCGAGCCCGTCACGCCGATGACCCTCGCGCGGTCGGGCAGACGCTCGACGAGCAGGCCGATCTCGGTGGTGATCTTCACGCCCGCGGCGGCCGCGCCACGCAGGAAGCGGTTTTCCCACGGCCTGGGCACGGCCGGGTTGGCGACCACGAGGTCGGTGTCGGTGAAGTCGGCGACGTTGTGCCCGCCGAGGCGCAGGCGCACGGAGCCGGCGTCGATCAGGTCGCGGAGCTTCGCCACCGAGGCGCCGAGTTTCTCCTCCGGCTCGATATCGGTCACCAGCACGTCAGCGCCGCGCTCGGCGAGCCATCGCGCCGCCCCGACGCCGCCGCCGAAGCGGCCCAGGCCCATGAGCGTGATGCGCTTGGACTCGAAGCCGCTCAAGGCCCCTCCCGGATCGCGGCGATGAGCTCGCGCAGAAGCCGGCGCGCGACCGGCCCCGGGCGCCCGTCCCCGACCTGGCGCCCGTCGAGCCGCACGATGCTCGTCACCATCGTCAGCGTCCCCACGAGCATCACCTCCGATGCGAGGGCGAGATCGTCGGCACGGAGGGCCCGTTCGACGATGCCCGCCCCGCGCGCGAGCAGGATGTCCCGCGTCACGCCCGCGAGGATCGGCACGCTTTCGAGCGACGGCGTCACGACCTCGGTGACGCCGGCGCGCTCAACGACGGCGATCAGGTTCGCGGAGGTGCTCTCGGCCACGAGGCCATCGCGGATGAACACCGCGTCGTCGGCGCCGGCCTCCGAGCCCTCGATCGCCCCCAGCACGCTTCCCAGGAGCGAAATCGACTTGACGGTCCCGCGCAGCCAGCGCGTGTCCGGGGTCGTGACGGCGGTCTTCATGGGCACGCGGTCGTGCTCGTACTCGGCGAGCGGTGCCGCGGGGACGCAGTAGCCGAAGACGGTCGGCCTCGCCTCGCCGTCGAGCAGCCTCGAGCGCACCGGCCGGCCCGGGCCGGGCTCGCCGCGCGTCACCTGCCAGTAGATGAACGCGTCGCGCAGCCCGTTGGCGCGCAGCAGTTCGCCCGTGAGCGTCTCCATCCTCGCCGCGTCCCACGGCACGCGGCAGGCCCTGAGCCCGGCCTCCATCCGCCGCACGTGCAGGTCCATCCGCACCACGCGCCCGTCGAAGGCGCGCAGGCCCTCGTAGACCCCGTCCCCGAAGAGAAAGCCGCGGTCGAAGACGCCGACGCGGGCGCGGCCGGCGGGCAGGAGTTCTCCGTTGAGGTGGACCAGCACGCCGGAGGGTATGGACGCGTGCCTATCGCCGTTCGGGTCCCAGCCGCACGCGCGAGTCCCCCGTGATCAGTCGCGCCCCGCGGTCGAAGACGAGGTACGCCCACGCCCACTCCAGCATCACCAGAAGCCGGTTGCGGAACCCGATCAGGAAGAACACGTGGACAAGCGCCCACAGCGCCCACGCGAAGTAGCCCCCGAACTCCGCGCGCGGCAGCATCGCCACCGCCTTGTTCCGCCCGATGGTCGCCAGGATGCCCTTGTCGCGGTAACTGAACGGCGGGCGGGGTGGTGCCGCCTTGCCGCGCCGGGCCGCCTCCGCCTCGCGGGCCACGATCCTCCCCGCGTACCGGCCCATCTGGATCGCGGCGGGGGAGATCCCGGGCACGGCCTTGCCGGTCCTTTCGTCGGTGATGTTCGCGAGGTCCCCGAGAACGAACACCTCGGGGTGGCCGGGGATGGTCAGGTCCGGCCCGACGTTCACGCGCCCGGCGTGGTCGAGCGGGGCTCCGAGCGAAGCGCCCAGTTCGGAGGCCCTCACGCCCGCCGCCCAGATGACGTTGCGCGCGGGGATCCGCTGGTCGCCGACCTTCGCCCCGGAGGCGTCGATGTCCGTGACCTTCGTGTTGAGGCGCACCTCGACGCCGAGTTTTTCCAGGTCGCGCCGCGCCCGCTCGGAGAGGTCGGGGGAGAACGCGCTGAGCACGCGGTCCCCCGCCTCGACGAGGATCACCCGCGCCGTGGCGGTGTCCACCGCGCGGAAGTCGCGGGGGATCGCGCGCCGGGCGATCTCGGTCATCGACCCGGCCAGTTCCACGCCCGTGGGGCCCGCGCCGACCACCACGAACGTCAGTTCGGCCCGCCTTGCCGCGGCGTCGCTCTCGCGCTCGGCGGCCTCGAAGGCGAGCAGGAACCGGCGCCGGATCTCGACCGCGTCCTCGACGGTCTTCAGGCCTGGGGCGAAGCGGGCCCATTCGTCGTGCCCGAAGTACGAGTGCGTCGCCCCGGTCGCCAGGATCAGCGTGTCGTACCCGACCTCGCCGTCGGCGAGAACCACCCGGCGCGCGTCCACTTCGATCGCCCTCGCCTCACCGAGCAGCACCGAGGCGTTCCTCTGATGTCGGAGCACGCGCCGGATCGGCTCGGCGATGTTCGCCGGGGAGAGCATCGCCGTGGCGACCTGGTAGAGCAGGGGCTGGAAGAGATGGTGGTTCCGGCGGTCGAGCACCGTCAGGCGGACGGGCGCCCCGGCCAGCGCTTTGGCGGCGTACAACCCCGCGAACCCGGCCCCGATGATGACGACGTGCGGGACGGCCATCCGGCGGATGGTTGGTAGCGCCGACCGTCTCCGCCCGCCGGGGCCTCACACATCCTTCAAACCGCCCGATCGCCATCGGGCGAAGTCTCCAGACCCGACAGCCGCGGCCTTGCGTATAGGAGGGCCCAAACTCCCACCGCTCCGGCCCGTGCAGGGCGGACGCGCCGGCGGTCGATAGATCCCCGAATCCGGGGGCGGATGCGCGCAGAAGGCAGGAACGTGGCCAGCGCGGTGGGAAAGATTGGGGCCGGCCCGCCCAGAGGCCGCGCCAGGAGGGTGCCAGGAATGAGTGTCCGGTCACGTCGTGCGAAGACCCGCGGCCTTCCCGCGCGGAGCGGCGGCGCTGCGCCCCCGGCCCGGGTCGAGGCGCTCGAGCCGCGCCAGCTCCTGGCGGCGGACCCCATCACCCCCGACCACCCGCTCTGGGTCGCCCTCCCCGGCACCGCGGTCGTGGACGGGGTGCTCACCGACCCCGACTGGTCGGACGCGTGGCGGATCGTCCGCGCGGCACCCTTCGAGCCCTACCAGTCGATGTCGCTGATGATGATGTACGACGCGGACGGGCTCTACGTCGGCCTCGACGTGAAGGACCCCAACCTCTGGTCCGACGGCCGCACGAACCCGGGCGCGACCACCTCGCTCGCGTGGCGGTGGGAGGTCGAGACCGACGATTCGTTCTCGCTCTACTTCGACCCGGACAAATCGCGCGACGAGTTCTTCCAGGACACGGACCGCGCCTTCGCCGTGAACCTCGGCAGCCAGGCCGACTTCCTCGCGCAGCCGAGCGAGCTGCGCGTCGGCATCATCACCTCCGCCCTCGCGCTGGCGAAGTACGTCAAGGGCAGCGGCACGGTCGACATCGTTCCCGACGTCATCCCCGGCGGGCAGCTCCCCGCCGGCCTGGCCTGGGCCACGGTGCTGCACGGGACCGTCAACGACAACTCCGACACCGACGCGGGGTGGACGACCGAGTTCTTCTTCCCCTGGGCCGCCATCGGCCTGGAGACCGTGCCCGCCAACGGCCGCACGATCGGGATGAACTTCGACCTGATCTTCGATCAGGAGGGCAGCGCGCGCGATTTCACGGACAACCGCACCGCCAACGGCGGCGCCGACCGCTGGAACAAGCCCCCGTTCGTGGACGATCACCTGCAGGGCGTGCAGAGCAGTTACGACGGCTCGCGGGCGGGGCTCCACGGGCCCGTGAACTACGCCGAGCTGATGTTCGTCGATCCCTCGGCGGGGAGCAGCCCCGGCGCGATCACCGGCGCCGGCGCGGCGAACGTGACGGGGTACTCGGCGGAGCTGGTCTTCAGCGCCCCCGCGGGAGTGGGCTCGTCGGGCCTCGGGCACGTGGTCGGGTACGAGATCCGCTACACCTCGGGCGCCATTACGACCGAGGCGGCGTGGCTCGAAGCGACCGAGTTCGACAATTCGTACGTGCCGCGCCTGGCCGGGCTGGGCGAGTCGCTGCGGATCATCGGCCTGGCGCCCGCGACGACGTACCACGTGGCGGTGCGGGCGCGCGACGCGGCGGGCAACCTCGGGCCGCTCTCCAACAACATCACGTTCACGACGCAGACGACGGCCCAGGACGTGTCGGGCGGGCTGCGGCTCGTTCCCTCGCCCAACGGGCGTGCGCTCGTGAACGAGGCGGGTCAGTCGTTCATCGCCGTGGGCGACCACCTCGGCCTGCCCTGGGCGTACACCCGGAACCTGTTCCCCGGCAACGTGTGGAACAGCGCGAACAACCAGCTGGTCAATTTCAACACCAACCCCGGCAGCGAGGGGGTCGCGGGCCCGTACTTCGAGGCGCTCGCCGCGTCGGGCGTGACGGTGATGCGCGTGTACCTCGAGTTGCAGAACGTCTACATGCCGCCCTTCGGCCTGCCGGAGGGGACGCTGTGGCTCGAATGGCGCAACGGCCAGTTCAACGACAACATGCGCCGGTTCATGCTCAACGTGCTCGAGGAGGCCGCGCGCGTCGGGATCTACGTCATCTTCGCCCCCTTCGACACGTTCTCGTACGACGAGGCGTTCTCGACCGAGTTCCCCTGGTCCAACGTCAACCTGGGGCCGCTCGCCAGCATCGACGACTTCTTCCAGGAGACCGATTTCCCGGTCTCCGGGGTCCCCGACGACGGCACGCTCGGGCTGGCCGAGCGCCGCATGAAGCAGGTGATCGACTGGGTGAACACGCCCGAGTTCGCCCCCTACGTCAACCGCCTCATCGGCTGGGAACCCATGAGCGAGTGGGACAGCTACGAGTGGACGCTCAACGCCGAGGGGAACGCCGAGCCCGGGCGCGAGACCGAGTTCCGCCGGCGCGCGGTGTGGATCGACGACCTGGCCGGCTACATTCAGTCCTACGACCAGACGCGGCTCGTGCTCAACAGCACGATCGCGCAGGACCCCCGCGGGCCGGCGGCGCGCCAGATCTTCTACAGCCGCGCCTTCGACATGCTCACGCCCCACCTCTACACGTCGCCCAACGCCGAGCCCATGAACAGCCCGGACTTCGACCGCAGCATCCGCCCCGCCGAGTGGAACGCCGGGCTGACGAACTACTGGCTGACCAACCTCATCGACCGCAGGCCCCTCCTCAACGCCGAGTGGGGCATCGACCGAACGCAGTTCCCGAACGGCACGCCGGACTACGGCCCCGATTTCACGCAGGCCGAGGACGAGGCGATCTATCGCACGATGATCTGGTCGGGCCTTGCCGCGGGGCAGGTCGGCACCAGCCTGCGGATCGCGACCGACGAACTGGCCTTCCGCGGGTACATCCTCACCGACGCGATGCGCGCGTCGCAGACGGCCCTGGCGACGTTCTTCAACGACCCGGGCGTGGCCCTCGACACCCTCGACTACAGCTTCGACCCGCTGCTCTCGCGCGCCCGCGCCACCAGCGCGGGCGGCAAGTACCTCCACGCCTGGGGCACGTCGGACGGGCTGCAGGGGATCGTCTACGTCCTGCACGACACCAACCGCACCTTCGGCTCGGTCACCGACGGCACGCTGACGATCACGGGGCTCCGCGCCGACTCGATCTTCGACATCGAGATCTGGTCCACCGCGGGCGGCACGACCGCCCCGCTCGTGACCATCGACGGCCGCTTCGTGGGCGACGGCACGCTCACGCTCGACCTCCCCGACTTCGACACCGA
>CAZCPB010000077.1:3267-15662 GCA_964500365.1 uncultured Phycisphaeraceae bacterium | reverse complement strand
GCATCGTGGCGGGGCGCCAGGAGTGCCTTTACCTCGGGAACCTCAAGGCGAAGCGGGACTGGGGGTACGCGCCGGAGTACGTCGAGGCGATGTGGCGCATCCTCCAGCACCCCGAGCCCGACGACTTCGTGATCGCGACGGGGGAGACCAATTCCGTCGAGGAGTTCGTGGCGCTCGCGTTCGCGACCGTCGGCCGGAAATGGCAAGAGCACGTACGTTACGACCCGCGTTATGAGCGCCCCGCCGAGGTGGATTTCCTGCTCGGCGACGCTTCCAAGGCCGAGCGCCTGCTCGGCTGGAAGGCGAACACAACCTTCGCGGAGCTGGTGCGGATCGTGGAGAACGCCGAGCCTTCGCTGCGGCACGCGAGCGTGAAGTCGCTGGTCGACCGCACGCTGCCCACGCTGCGGGAGCACCGCGAGGTGGCGGAGCGGCTGGACGAAGCGCCGCCGGAGTAATCAGGCGCCGGGTCACCGCGGACGACGCCCCGATCAAGCACGGGGAAGACCGCGGAACGCGACGGCACGCGACGATCATGGAGAGTTGGGTGGTGAGGACGCCGCGCCCGGCGCGGCGTCCTTTTCAATGCGCGGGAAGCATGCGGGGCCAAGCTACCGGACCGGCGGTTTGCGGGTATTCTGACGCCGGCGCCGCCGGGCGCCGACGGGAGAACGACCCCATGCGCAGTGTCGGGATCTTCCTCATCGTGATGGCGATCGGGTCCGCGGTCCTGCCGTACATCGGGATGCAGTTCATCGTGGTGGCGTGGATCGACATGTGGGGGACGACGATCGGCTGGGTCATCCGTGGGGCGCTGCTCGTCGCCGGGCTCGGCCTCATCGGCCTGGGCGCGCGCTCCGCCGACAATACGACAACAACCGGCACGGCGCGCCCGTAGCGTCGCGTCAGTGGTTCGAGTCTCCGCGGTCGCCCGTGCCGCCCGTGCTGGCCGGCCAGTGCGTTCTGACGCCGTTGGTACCGGGAGGGAAGTACCGCGATTCGACCGCGCGCAGCGCCACCAGCGTGAACAGCGTGGCCCCGGCCAGAACCGACGCGATCATGTAGAGCCCGAGCCCGCACGCGGCACCCACCGCCGCGACGCACCACACCGCCGCCGCGGTGGTCAGCCCGTAGACCGTCCCGCCGTTGTGGATGATTGTCCCGGCGCCGATGAACCCGATCCCGCCGATCAGGCCCTGGAGCACGCGGCTGATCTCAGCCTGCCCCGTGTTGTTGGGGACGTGCGCGAAGATCTCGAGCGAAAGGATCACAAAGCCCGCGCTCCCGACGCTGATCAGGATCATCGTGCGCATGCCTGCGCGGTGCCGGTGCCACTCGCGCTCGAGACCGATTACCGCACCGAGCAGAAGCGCGGCGCTCACCCGGCCCACGGCGTCTAGGAACTCGATCGCAGCCATGGTTATCGCTCCACAATATAACGCATACCGTACTAAATGTCAAGATTCAATGAAGATGACGCCCGCACTCCCATGAATGCGCGGTCAACTTGGAGGCGATCTGCCCGGTCAAGCGCCCTCGATACCCGACGACGGGAGCTCCCGCCCCAGCTTCTTCATGGCGCGCCGCGCGAACCGTTCGTCCAGGCGGGCCAGCGCGTGCCGCCGCACGTCCAGCGTGCGGTGCTTGTCGCGGGCATCGCGCACCAGGACGAAGGGCAGGCAGACCGCGACCACCTTGAGCGGGACGCCCGCGTCGCAAGGGGTGAGCTCGATCCGCGCCACGGGATCACATCGAACCAGCGGATCGCAGAGCGCGAAGAAGTTGAGCACTTCCAGCGTCTCGCGCAGGAGCGTCACATGATCGCCGGGGCGGATGTCCTCCGGCGCGACCGGCTTCGAAATGGATACGTTCTTGTCCATGGTGGGGGAGACATCGCGCAGCTCGGCGCGGAAGGCCGCGCGCGGTGATCGCGGGGTGGGACGTGACGATCGAGTTGTCGATGGAGGCGACGAGCGCCCGGGCTCAGCCGACCGCGCCCCAGGTCGCCGGGGGAGTGCGCGATATCCACGCCGGACTCGTGCGGCGGAGTTCGCGGGCGGGTTGTGTGCGGCAAGGCACGGCAAGGCTCCCTGGGCTGGCGGGAAGTCTTTCGCGAAGGGCGAGCCGGGTCAAGCGAGCCCCGCGGGCCGGCCGCCACGAACTCGCTCCCCGCGGCGGCTTCACTCAGCGCGAGGGGCTTCCGCCGCCGGGAGACGCGGGCCCACGAACTCGGGGTCTTCCGGCCCGGGCACGGCCGGAGGCAGGAGCTCGGCGATCCGATCGAGGCGCTCCGATTCGCCCTCGTCCAGTTGATCGCCGAACCGCTCGCGGATCTGGTCGGCCAGGGACCGCGCGAAAGGCTTGTTGACCGAGCGCTCGAGCGCATCGATCCAGACGCCCGGCGGGGCCCCCAGCGCCGCGGCCTCTTCGACGCGGTTGAGGCAGAGCATCGCCGTCGCCCGCAGGCGCGACACGCGGAGGTGATCGACGAGGTCCGTGAGCCCGGGGAGCGCGTCGAGGGCCGCCGCCGCCGCGTCCGGACGGTCGAGTTCGAGCCGCGTGCGCGCCAGCAGGATCACCCCCTCGGCGATGGCCCCGAGGTTGTCCGGGTCGGCGCTCTCGGCGAGGATCCGGTTTGGAGAGGCCAGGAGCGTCAGGTACGACTCGCGGAGCGCCATGTCGTCACCGGCCTCGCGCGCAATCTCCAGCAGGTCGGTCGCGGGCAACTGGCCGGCGATGCTCAGCAGGGCGCGACGCTGCACGTCGGGTGTCGGCGCCGGCAGCGCGGCGGCGGCGCGGAACGCCGCGGCGGTGGGGCGGTGCATCATCACCGACTGCGCCGCGCCCCCGAAGACCTGCGGTTCCTCGGCCGCGGCGCGGAGTATGGCGTCGAGCGACTCGGGGTCGAGGGCCAGCGCCTGCGCCGCCGAGGCGCGGATCGCCGCCGCCGCCGTCTCGAGCAGGCGCGTCAGACGCTCGCGCCCCTCCTCCCCGCCGATCGCGCCGAGGATCGCGCAGCACGCGGGCGTAAGCTGATCGTCGGGAGTCCCCCGCAGCGCCCGCAGCACTCGCGCGGCGTACTCGGGACGGCTCAGCTGGCCCGAGCGCAGCAGCGACCACGTCGCGTCCGCCGCGGCGCCGAACGCCGCCCCGCGCTTCTCCAGCCACCGGAACACCGCGTCGATCCCCGGCGCGCTGGGACGGCGCGCCGCCGCGAGGATCATCGCCGACGCCGCCTGCGGGTCCGTCTCGCGCTCGAGCGCCGCCAGCACCCGGGCCTCGGCCTGCGGCGGGTTCAGCCGGTTGACCAGCGCCGCGGCGTTCGCCCGGACGCCCGGGTCGGCGTGGGTGAGCAGGCCCATCGCCACCTCGCCGACCTCGGCGTCCAGCCGGCGCGAAGACGAAAGCTCGCGCGAGGCCAGCTCGAACGCCAGCGTCCGGGTGTCCGGCGACTCGTCGAGCAGCATGACCGTGAGCAGGCCCGAGCGCTCCTCGGGCGGCGTGGCGAGGTACAGCCGGCGCAGGGCATCGTTGATCCGGCCGCTGGCGGCGCGGACCTCGGAGGCCAGCGCGTCGGCGCGCCGCGCGACTCCCGCCAGGATCTCGCCCCGCCATCGCGCCTCGGGCACCGCGGTGAACCAGTCGCGCCACGCCCCGAAGCTCTGCCCGAGGTCCGCGCGCCCGCTCAGCCGCGCCAGCCCGTCGAAGGCCGCGCCGCGGGTCTCGGCGGGGTGCCGCACATCGGCGTAGCGGAGCAGGACCGCCGCGGCCTCGCGCGACCGCAGCGAGGCGATCGCGCGGAAAACCGCCGGCGCCGACGCGGGCCCCGCGCGCTCGGCCAGTCGCTCGAGCACGGGCAGCAGCTCGGACGGCGCGGTGGGGGAGCGCCCCACGGCCTCGAGCGCCAGGGCCTGCGCGCCCGAGTTCGAGAGCAGGAGGCGCTCCAGCTCGCGCCGAGCCGCCGGCTCGTCGGCGCGTGCCACGAGCGCGTCCGCCGCCGCGTTCCGCGCGTCGCGGGGCATCGCGGGGTTGCGGACCGTCCCGGCGAGCAGGGGCGCGTCGTCCGCCTGCCGCGCCGTCGCGTGCTGAGCGGCGGGCGCGGCCGAACGGGCGGGGTCCGGGCCCGGAGCCCCCGGGCCCGGAGCAAGTACGGCGGCGGCCAGCGCGGCGAGGAGGGCCATGGCGGATGCTATGGATCGGTTCCGGGGGGCGTCGCGGCCTAAACTCTACCCCGGTGCGCCCCGTGGGCGCCCTCGATCGCGCGGGAGGCGAAGCGGCAGCCATGAGCGAGTGGTTCGACGCTGAAAAGCACGCCGAGCGGGCCCACGAGCTGTACGAGTCGGGCCGATGGGAAGAGGCCGAGAGCGAGCTCCGGCACGCCATCTCGCTCGATCCCTACCAGGGCGAATGGCACTTCAACCTCGGCCTCACGCTCGAGGCCTCGGGCCGCTACACCGACGCGATCCTCTGCTTCGAGCAGGCCCACAAGCTCCAGCCCGAGGACCCCAACTCGGCCCTCGCGGCCGGCACCAACTGCCTGCGCGCCGGCCTCCCGCGCGAGGCGCTCACGTGGCTCGAGAAGGCCTGCGCGCTCGACCCGGCGATGATGGACACCTACGCCCAGCGCATCGAGGCCCACGCCCGCCTCGGCGAGCACGAGCAGGCCGAGGTCGTCTTCTACCTCGCGCAGCAGCACGAGCCGACGGGCGCCGAGATCTTCGCCGCGATGGCCGATTCGCTCCTCGACCGCGCCGAGCACGAGCGGGCGGTCTGGTGCCTGCGCCAGGCGGCGCGGATCGATCCCGGTCTCCCCGGCGTCCACGCGAGCCTGGGCCGCGCCTTCGCCGCGACCGACCGGCCGGAGCGCGCCCGCCAGCTCTACCTGATGGAACTGCGGCGCAACCCCGGCGACGTGGGCGCGCTCCTGGACCTGGCGGCACTGCTCGAGAAGATGGGCCGGCGCGAGGAAGCCTGCGAGAAGCTTCGTCGCGTGCTCGAGCTCGAGCCCGCCAACGCCGAGGCGCACTTCGGGCTCGGCGACCTCGCCGAGCGCTCGGGTCACGACGCCGAGGCGGCCCGCCACTTCGAAGCCGTGGTGAGGCTCGACGCTTCCGACGGCGAGGCCGCGGTGCGCCTTGCCCGACTGCTCCTGCGGGCCCGCCCGGGCGCTGCGGGGACGCGGGCCCGGGACCTGCTCGAGTCGGCGTGCGATGTCCGGGCCAGGTCCAAGGGCGCGATGAGCGAGGGCGTCCTGGGCGACCTGTGCGCCGCGCTGATCGACGCGGACATGCTCGAACTCGCCCGCGCCCCGCTCGACGAGCTCGTCGCGCGCTGCCCGCGCGACGCCGCGGCGCACCACCGGCGCGCGGTCGTGCGCCTCGAGCCCGGCGACCTGCGGGGCGGCATCGATTCCGCCCGGCGCGCGGTCGAGCTCGACCGCGACCACGTGCCCGCGATGCACAACCTCGCGCTGGCGAACCTGCGGCTCGGCCGGTTCACTCGCGCGCGCTACTGGACACGCCGCGCCCTGCGGCGCGACCCCGACGATGCGCCCCTCAAGCGCCTCCGCTTCTGGCTGCGGGCGCACCGGCTCGTCGAATGGGCCGAGACGGCGTGGGAGTGGGGCCGCACGCTGGGCCCGCGCCGCCGGCGCGCCGCCTGAGGCGGGATTCACGCGCCGCGCCCGCTCGGGCAGCCGGCGCCGCTTCGATAGACTCGACGCATGACCTGGTTCACGGGCGCGCTGATCGATCCGTCCCTGCCGCTGGACGAGAAGGGCCGGCGCGAGGTCGCGAGAGCGGCATGGTCGCGCTGGTTGAACGCCCCGCGCAACGTCGCGATCTACACGTCCGCGGTCGTCGGTCTCCTCTTCGCGTACCTCTTCGTGCCCGACCTGGTCGAGCCGATGCTGGGCGGCCGTCGCTGGTGGTTCACGCTCGTCTGGCTCGCGCTGTACGTCGCCGCCCTCGCCGGGCTGTTCGCCGTGTTCCGCCGGATCGGCCTTGCCCCGTGCGTCTTTGCCGAGCTGAGGGCCCGCGGCCACGACGTCTGCCCCGCGTGCGGCTACCCGCTCGCCGGCCTGCCGCTCGACCGGGGGCGGTGCCCGGAGTGCGGCGTGCCCCGCTGAAGCGCGCTCAGGGTTTCTGGCCGACCCCGAGCAGGCGCGCCGCCTCCTCGACGTCCTTGTCGCCGCGCCCCGAGCAGCAGATCACCACGTGCTGCTCCTTCTTCAGCTTCGCCGCAACCTTCACGCCCTCGGCCACCGCGTGGGCGGTCTCGAGGGCGGGGATGATCCCCTCGGTCCGCGCCAGGAGCGTGAACGCCTCGAGCGCTTCGGCGTCCGTGCAGGACGTGTAGCGCACGCGACCCTTGTCCTTCCAGTACGCGTGCTCGGGGCCGACGCCCGGGTAGTCCAGGCCCGCCGAGCACGAGTGCACGTCGCTGGTCTGCCCGTGCTGGTCCTGAAGGACGTAGCTCAGCGAGCCGTGGAGGATGCCGGGCGACCCCTTGCCGATCGACGCGGCGTGCTGGCCCGGTTCGCTCGAGCGTCCCCCGGCCTCGACCCCGACCAGTTCGACCTTGGCCTCGTCCACGAACGGAAAGAAGATCCCCGCCGCGTTCGAGCCGCCGCCGACGCAGGCGACGATCGCGTCCGGGAGCTTGGTGAACAGCCGCAGCGACTGGGCCTTGGTCTCCTGCCCGATGATCGACTGGAAGTCACGCACGATCATCGGGAAGGGGTGCGGGCCCACGACCGAGCCGATGATGTAATGGGTGTGCTCGACAGAGCCCATCCAGTCGCGCATCGCCTCGTTGGTCGCGTCCTTGAGCGTCCGCGAGCCCGAGTCCACCTCGATGACACGGGCCCCCAGGATCTTCATGCGGATCACGTTGAGCCGCTGGCGCCGGGCGTCCTCCGAGCCCATGTACACGTCGCACTCCAGGCCCAGGTGCGCCGCCGCCGTCGCCGTCGCCACGCCGTGCTGGCCCGCGCCGGTCTCGGCGATGATCCTCCGCTTCCCCATCGCGCGGCAGAGCAGGCCCTGGCCCAACGTGTTATTGATCTTGTGGGCGCCCGTGTGCGCGAGGTCCTCGCGCTTGAGCCAGATCGTGGCGCACTCGCCCGGCCCGCCGTGCTTGCGGTTCAGCGACGCGGCGTGGCGCGAAAGCCGCTCCGCGCGATAGAGCGGCGTCGGCCGGCCGACGAAGTTCTTCAGCAGTTCGCGCAGCTCGTCCCAGAACGCGGCGTTGTTGCACGCCCGCTCGTAGACGCCCGCCAGCTCGTGCAGCGCCGCGACCAGCGTTTCCGGGACGTACGCCCCGCCGTACGTGCCGAAGCGGCCCTCGGACGAAGGAACATCGGAGATCTTCGGGGCCGGTGTCGTCGTGGCGGGCATGGGAGCAAGAGTAGGGACGATTGCCCGCGGTACTCAGGCACGGGACCCGGACAAACCACACGACCTAAGCCGCCCCGGCCTCGTCCCTACCCCGCTGGGCCCGCTCGGTGTCCCGCGCCAGGTGCCGCGCCCCAAGCATCCACAGCACCCCGCTCACCAGCATCGCCCCGCCGACCAGGAGGAACGCCTTGTTCATGTCGCCCCTGGGGTGCTCCGCCGAGATGGTCAGGTCGCACACCCGCCCGATGATCGCGGGGCTGATCGCATCGCCCAGGAGATGAATGACGAGAATCGTGACGGCGTACGCGCTCGCGCGCACGCCCGGGCGCGTGACGTTGGCGGTGACGGTGTTGCTCGGCCCGGTGTTGAAGAAGAGACAGAAGATCGCCAGGAACATGAGGCCCCACGCCCACGGGAACGGCACGTGCAGGCTCGCCAGGAAGAGCGGGAACCCGGCCAGCATGCTCGCGCCCGAGACCAGCATGTACGAGCCCGGGAGCCGTGCGCGGAGCGCATCGGCCGTGATCCCCCCCAGCAGCGTCGCCCCCAGCCCCGCCACCACCAGGATCCCGCCGAAGATGGCGCTGCTCGCCGCGGCGTTCGGGAGCGCGCGGAACTCCTGCAGGTACGCCGGCATCCAGAACGAGATGCCCCCGATCGCGAACGTCATCGCCGTCATCCCCAGCGTGTTGTAGATGAACGACGGGATGCGGAAGATCTCCGCGTAGTCCGCGAGTCGCGGGCGCTCTTTCGGCCGCACCTCCATCGAATCCAACCCGCCGCGCACCGGCTCCTTGCGGCGGAACGCAAGAACCCCGAGCAGGATGCCCGGCGGAACGACCAGGAAGAACGCCCAGTGCCACGACAGGTACCTGGTGATCACCCCGCCGAAGGCGTACCCGAGCGCCGAGCCCACCGGGATCGCGGCATAGAACCAGGCCAGCACACTGCCGCGGCGCTGCACCGGGTACATGTCGGCGATGAGCGTGGGGGCGGTGGGCCCGTACGCCGCCTCGCCGATGCCGACAAAGACCCGGGTGATGAGCATGAACGTGAACGCGCCCGCCAGGCCCGAGGCCCCCGACGCCAGCGACCAGACCGTCACGCCGATCCCGACGATCAGCCACCGGCTCACCCGGTCGGCGAACCACCCGAACAGGGGCGCCGCGAGCATGTACGAGACCATGAAGGCGGTGGCGAGCAGCCCCATCCTGGTCTTGGCCGTGTCGTCGCCCTCCTCGAAGAACTCCGCGCGGATCATCGGTTCGACCGCCGCGAGGATGTAGCGGTCGATGTAGTTGAAGAGGTTGATGAAGAGGAGCAGCGCCAGCGCGCTCCGCGCCCCGCGCGCGGGCGTGAAGGCGGTTGGGGCGGGGCCGCTCATGCGGGCAAGCGTAACGGGGCGCGGACGCCGACGCGGGGGCCCCGCGTCGCCGCCTTCACGCGCTCGCCGCCCCGTCCCGGGGCGCGCGGTACTCGAACACCTCGCCGATCGGCCGGTCGAACGCCGCGGCGATCTGGAAGGCCAGTTCCAGGCTCGGCGCGTACTTGGCGCTCTCGATCGCGATGATGGTCTGGCGCGAAACGCCCACGCGCTCGGCCAGCGCCTGCTGCGTCATCTCGCCGTGCTCGAAGCGGAGGCGGCGGACGTGGTTCGTCACTCGTGGCGGAGTGCTCATGGCGTCACTCGGGGCCGGGCGTTCAGACGCCGCGCCGGTAGTACGCGATCTGCGTCACGTGCTTGACGACCGTCGCCAGGACAAAGACCAAGACGAGCAGGTTGCCGAAGATGTACGGCGCGGGCATCGACCACGGGGGGAACGGGAGCCGGTCGAACGTGCCGCCCCACACCAGCGCCAGCGCGACCAGCATCGCGCCGAAGTTGAGCACCCAGCCCCCGTTGCGGTCGGACTTGAGGTCGATGAGCCGGTCACGCTCGTCGGCCGCGTCCGGCCGCGCGTGGATCGCAAACGCGATGTGCGCGGCAGTCAGGATGATCACCTGCGCGATCACCGCGCCGATGAAGAAGAAGAACAGCGGGAACGGGCGCGCCTCGGGCGGCGCGGGGAGCGCCACCGCCGCGATGAAGTACGCGCCCCACACGAGGACGGTCGAGCCGAGCACGGCCCAAGCGGACTTCTCTTCGAACGCTGCGGGGGCCGGACGGGAATCAGAGGGCGTCATGAAGGGTGGCTCCTGAATGTCACGTATATCGAACACAATGTACTGTATACTTGACATAAAGTCAAGTATAAAGTACAAGACATACTTCGGTCGACAATCGGAGCCGCAAAGTCCGGCCGGGGCGCTCCGCGAGTTCAGCCCGCGGAACGGCGATCAGAACGCCTGCCGCGCGTTCAGGTGGCGGGCCAGGAACTCGGTCTGCAGGTTCTTCGCGTCGTTCGAAAACTTGCCGAAGCCGATGTGCTCCCTCGGCGCGCCGGTGGAGGGCCAGGTCTTGAACTCAACGAGGTCCCGCGAAGCGCCCGCCGCGGCGTAGCGATCCCGAAGGCGCCGGATGAACTCGCGCTGGGGCCCGATGGGGATCAACTGATCGGCCTCGGAGTGCAGCACCAGCAGCGGCACCGGCGCGAAGGCCCCGAGGTGCTCGGCGGGGTCGAGTTCGCGCACCCGCGCCGGGTCGTGATCGACCGGCCAGCGCTCGGCCTGCGAGCCCGGCGCACCAGGGCCGCCGCTCGAGCGAGGGAAATAGAGCCCCGCAAGCCACCCGCACGTGGCCTCGACCGCCGCGCAGCGGAACTCGTGTGCCTCGCACAGCCGCCTCAGCGTGACCATCCCGCCCAGGGACATGCCGCCGAGCGCAAGCCGCGAGAGGTCAAACACCGCGCGATACCCGGGCGCGCCGAGCCCCTCGATCACCCGCGGCAGTTCCTCGAGCGCCTGCGCAATGACCCCGAGCGTCGCCTCGGGCTTCTGCATTTCGGGCGCCGCTCGCTCGCCGTGCCCCGGCAGATCAATCGCGCACGCCGCGATCCCCGCGCGAACCCAGCGGAGGTATCGGCCGGGGTCGAGTTCCTTGTTTGCGGTGCGCCCGTGCATCCAGATCGCGACAGGCGCGGGCGTGGACCAGTCCGGGTGAGCCAGAAGCACCGGAACATCGCCGAAGCGAACGGTCCTCGCGCGCGAGGCGAGGTCGCGGGGGAACTGGGCAACGCGGGGTTCCATGCCGGGACGAACACGGTAGACCCATTCGAAGGGCTGTTGCGCGCGGGGCGAGATCGCGGGGTGACCGCTGCGCGTTCAAGGCCTCGCGGCTTCTGCTGTTCCGCCGAACTCATGGTGCTGGTAGCATGGCCCGGATGGGGGACGAGACGACTCAACCGACGGGAGGCGGCGAAACGTCCGCCCCTACCGGCGCCGTGAACGCGGTGACTCCGGACGGTGGCGCGTCCGCGCGGTCGGGGAGGCCGGGGTCGCCGCCGCCCGATCACCTCGGCCGCTACACGATCCTCCGCGTCCTCGGCGAGGGCGGCATGGGCACGGTCTACGAGGCGCGCCAGGAGAACCCCAGGCGCACGGTGGCGCTCAAGGTCATCCGCGCGGGGTACCTGTCGGCGGAAATGCTGAGGCGCTTCGGGCTGGAGTCCGCGGTGCTCGGCCGCCTCCAGCACCCCGGCATCGCGCAGGTGTACGAGGCCGGCACGGTGCCGGACGAGCGCGGGCACGACCTGCCCTTTTTCGCGATGGAGTTCATCAAGGGTGTGCCGTTGACGGAGCACGCCGCCGCCGGCCGCCTCGGCATGCGCGAGCGCCTCGAACTGGTCGCCAAGGTCTGCGACGCCGTGTACCACGCCCACCAGAAGGGCGTCATCCACCGGGACCTCAAGCCCGGCAACATCCTGGTGGACGAGTCAGGCCAGCCCAAGATCCTGGACTTCGGCGTCGCCCGGGCCACCGACTCCGACATCCAGCAGACGACGCTTCAGACAGACATCGGACAGCTTGTCGGCACCGTGCCGTACATGAGCCCCGAGCAGGTCGGCGGCGACCCCGGCGACCTGGACACGCGCAGCGATGTCTACGCGCTGGGCGTGATCGCGTACGAACTCCTCGCCGGCAGGCTGCCGCACGATCTGCAACGCAAGATGATCCACGAGGCGGCGCGGATCATCAGGGAAGAAGAGCCGACCCGTCTCTCCAGCATCGACCGCACGCTGCGCGGCGATGTCGAGACCATCGTCGCCAAGGCGCTCGAAAAGGACAAGGCCCGGCGCTACCAGTCCGCCGAGAGTCTGGCCTCCGACATCCGCCGCTACCTCAAGCACGAGCCGATCGCCGCGCGACCCGCCAGCACGTGGTACCAGCTCGCGAAGTTCAGCCGCCGCAACCGCGGCCTGGTCGTCGGGCTGGGCGCGGCGTTCGTCCTCCTCATCGCCGGCGTGGTCGGGACGAGCATGGGACTGTGGCAGGCCACGAAGCGCGCCGGCGAACTGAAACTCGTCGCGGAGTTTCAGGAGAACATGCTCGCGCAAGTGGACCCGACGGAGGCGGGCAAGCGCCTGACCGCGGACGTGAACCGGAGGTTCGCCGCGGCGCTGGCCAAGGCCGGCGTGCCGGAGCCTGACCGCGCCGCACGGATCGACTCGTTCGAGAAGGAGTGGCGCCGCGTCAACGCGACCGACGCCGCCCTCGCCCTCATCGACGGGACGATCCTCAAGCCCGCGGTCGAGAGCATCGACGCGCAGTTTCAGGATCAGCCCGTGGTAGACGCCAAGCTCCGCCAGGTCCTCGCCGATCGCTACCGCGACCTGGGCCTGTTCGACGCCGCGTACCCGCTCATGGACCGGGCCCTGGCGACGCGCCGGCGCGTGCTCGGGAACGAGCACGAGGACACCCTCGACTCGATCAGCCAGATGGGCCTGCTCCTGTACGAGCACGGAAAACTGGCCGAGGCCGCCGCGTACTATCGCGAGGCGCTGGATAGATGCCAGCGCGTGCTCGGCGATGAGCACGAGGGCACGCTCAGCGCCATCGGAA
>CAZCPB010000077.1:0-3257 GCA_964500365.1 uncultured Phycisphaeraceae bacterium | reverse complement strand
GGAAACATGGGCGTGCTCCTCCAGCACCAGGGGGACCTCGCCGGGGCCGATGAGTACGTGCGCACCTCCCTGGCGCGGTGCCGGAGCAACCTGGGCGAAGATCACCCCCGCACGATCGCCGCCATCAGCAACATGGCCCTCCTGCGGTACCACCAGGGCAGATTCGCCGAGGCCGAGGCGCTCTTCCGCGAAGCGCTCGAGAAACGACGGCGCGTGTCGGGTGAGGAGCACCCCGAGACGCTCCTGGCGGTCGGCAACCTGGGCAACATGCTCAGGGCCGCGGGCAAGCTCGCCGAGGCCGAGCCGTACATCCACGAATCGCTCGAGAAGTGCAGGCGCCTGCTGGGAGAAGAGCACCCCGACACGATCACTGCCATCGACAGCATGGCGGCGATCCTCGGGGATCAAGGCAAGCTCGCCGAGGCCGAGCCGTACCACCTCGAGTCGGTGGAGAAACACCGGCGCGTGCTCGGCGAGGACCACCCCGACACGCTCGGCGCGATCACCAACCTCACTTCCCTTCTCTCCGCGCTTGGGAAGTACGACCGGGCCGAGGCGTCCATCCGCGAAGTGCTGGAGATCAGGCGGCGTGTTCTGGGGGACGAACACTTCGACACGATCGACTCCGTGGGGATCCTGGCTGAGATGCTGCTGGCGCAGGGCAGGCTCGCCGAGGCCGAGGCGTTGTACCGCGAAGTGCTCGAGAAGCGCCGACGCCTCCTCGGAGAGGATCATCCCGGGACGTTCCGATCCATACTGAGTTTCGGCGCGATCCTCATGCAAGTGGGAAGGCTGGCCGAGGCCGAGACGTACCTGCGCGAAGCACTCGAGCGGCAGCGCCGCGTGCTGGGAGAAGAGCACCCCGACACGCTCGGCTCTCTCAGGACCGTGGCCTCCGTGCTCCACGCCCAGGGGAAGTTCGCCGAGGCCGAGCCCTACCTGCGCGAAGCGCTCGAAAAGCACCGGCGCCTGTCCGGCGAAGATCATCCTCAAACCATTGTTGCGATCAACGACATGGGCACGCTGCTGCAGGGGCAGCGAAAGCTGGCCGAGGCCGAGCCGCTTTACCGCGAGGCGCTGGAAAAGTACAGGCGGGTGCTGGGAGAGGACCACCCGTACACCATCACATCGCTCAACAACATGGGCACCCTCCTCCAGGCCCAGGGCAGACTCGCCGAGGCCGAGCCCTTCTTCGTCGAGGCGCTGGACAAGCACCGGCGCGTGAGCGGTGAAGATCACCCCGAAACCATCAACTCCTACAACAGCCTCGCCGTCCTGCTCGTGGTCCAGGGGAGGCACGCCGAAGCAGAACCGCTCCTCGCACAGGGGCTCGCCGCGTGCAGGACCGCCTTCACGTCCCCGCACCCGCACATCCCCATGCTCCTGCAGCACCGCGCCAAAGCCCTGCATGCCCTGGGGCGGCTGGACGAGGCGCTCGCCGACGCGCTGCCGGCGGTGGAGATGTACCGCGAACACCCCGACTGGGGACCGCAGCCGGCGTGCCGCGCACTCACGATCCTCGCCGCCATCCTGATCGCCTTGGGCAAGCACGACGAGGGTTTCGCCGCCCACCGTGAATGCCTTGCCTTGTTGCGTGCGACGGCGGCCCCGGAAAGCTGGGCCCTCGTGAACGCCCAGGGAGCATTCGCCGACGCGCTCCTCCAGCGCGCCACTCCGGAGGCCGCCCGCGAGGCCGAGCCGCTCCTGCGCGAGAGCGTTGAGATCCGCGCCAAGACCGGGCCGGGCGATTGGCGCTTGCACCACGAGAGATCCATGCTCGGCGCGGCGATCCTTCTGATCGCCGAACTCGACCCCGCGCTCACCCCCGAGGCCCGGGCCGACCGGTTCGGCGAGGCCGAGACCCTTCTGCTGGACAGTTACCGCGCGCTCCGCGACCACCCCGCGGTCGCCGCGCTCGCACGAACCGGGACTCCCGACCCGCAGCGCACAGCCCTCGAGCGCATCGTGCGGCTCTACCAAGCGTGGGACAAGGTTGAGCCGGAAAAGGGCCGCGACGCCAAAGCGGCGGAGTGGAAGGCCAGCCTCGATGAAATGCCCGCGCCCGAAGCATTCACGCCGCTGCCCGTCGCGAACCCCGCCGGATCAATGTAACGAGCGGGTGCCGCGCTCACGGGTCTGGATCGCCGTACGCCTTGCGTCGTAGACTGCGGCGGGGGTGCCCATGCCCGATCCGAACACGAGCGAACCGACCGTCCCGTTGTCGCAGGCGCGCACGGCTTCCGGTGTGGCCGCGCCGTCACCCGCGCCACGCTCCCTTGCGCATCTGCCGCCCGGCGCTGTCATTTCCCGCTACCGAATCGAGTCGGTCCTGGGCGAGGGCGGTATGGGAGTGGTCTACCTGGCGCGCCAGGAGAAGCCCGACCGCGAGGTGGCGCTCAAGGTGGTTCGCCCCGGTTACGCCACCGAGAAAATGCTCCGGAGATTCGAGCACGAGTCCGAGGTGCTGGGGAGACTGCTCCACCCCGGCATCGCGCAGATCTACGAGGCGGGCGTTTATTCCCACGCCGACGATGAGTCCTCGAATCGTCGCGCTTCCCAGATTCCTTACTTCGCGATGGAGTTCGTCAAGGGCGTCTCGCTGACCCGATACGCGACCGAGAAGAGACTCTCAACCCGCGACCGCCTCGAACTCATGGCCAAGGTCTGGGATGCCGTGCAGCACGCCCACCAGAAGGGCGTCATCCACCGCGACCTCAAGCCGGGCAACATCCTCGTGGTCGACGAAGTGGCAGAGTGGCAAAGTGGCGTAGTGGCAAAGCCGGAAGACGGAACGTCAGGTTCGGCGCGTTCCGGCCGTCACTCTGCCACGTTGCCACTCCGCCACTCGGCCACTTCTTCCGTCGGCCAGCCGAAGATCCTCGACTTCGGCGTCGCCCGCGCGACCGACTCGGACATCCAGCAGACGACCATGGAGACCGATGTTGGCGCCATCATCGGCACCATCCCCTACATGAGCCCCGAGCAGGTCGGCGGCGACCCGAATGAGCTGGACACGCGGAGCGATGTCTACGCGCTGGGCGTCATCGCATACGAGTTGCTGGTCGGCAGGCTGCCGTACGACCTCGAACGCAAGATGATCCACGAGGCGGCGCGGATCATCAGGGAGGACGAGCCCACGCGTCTGTCTTCAATCGACCGCACCCTCCGCGGCGATATCGAGACCATCGTCGCCCACGCCCTCGAGAAGGACAAGTCGCGCCGCTACAGCGCGGCCAGCGCCCTGGGCGCGGACCTGC
>CAZCPB010000076.1:0-15680 GCA_964500365.1 uncultured Phycisphaeraceae bacterium | reverse complement strand
ATCCCGACGCCGGGGCGCGAGTGGTCCGCGAAGTTCGCCTCGCCCGTCCCCGCGTAGATGATGCTCTCGTTGGATGGGTCGAGCGCCAGCGCCCCCATCGCCGTCGTGGGCATGTGGTCGGTCAGCGGCGTCCACGAGGTGCCGCCGTTGGTCGTCTTCCATACACCGCCGTCGGCACCGGTGCAGTAATAGAGATTCGAGTCGGTCTTTGAGCAGGCCAGCGCCGAGACGCGCCCCGCGAAGGCGTTGCTGCCGCCGGGGATCATGGCAGGGCCGAGTTCGGTCCAGTTCTGGGCCGGGGCCGGCGCGCTGAACGCCGCCGCGGCTGCCGCGCCGGCGGCGCGCAGCCAGAACGAGGCGAAGTCGCTTAGGAGTCGTTTCACCGGCGGCTCCCCGTCCCCGCGAGAACCCACGAACAGGCCAGTCTACACGGGACCCGGGGATATCCCAAGACACTTGCCGGGCCCGACGCCGCTGCCCCGATCCGGGACATCTCCCGGTGGCCCCGCCGGTGCAGGGATCGAATGCTCCAGAAGTAGCGGTGTTGCCGCGGGATCCTTTCCGGAGTCCGAACATGACCGAGTCTCGACACCGTGCCGCTCACGACGACGCCATGGCGGCGATGAAGGCCGACGCCCCGCAGATCGGGCGCGCCTTCGGCCCGATGTTCCAGGCCCTGATGAAGGACGGCGCGCTGCCCGCCAAGCAGAAGGAGTTGATCGCGGTCGGCATCGCGGTCGCGGTCCACTGCGAGCCGTGCGTCGATGCGCACGTCGAGAAGCGCCTGAAGGCCGGGGCCAGCGCGGCGGAGATCATGGAGGCCGCGGGCGTCGGCGTCGTGATGGGCGGAGGCCCGGCGTACACGCACGCGGCACTGGTGGCCGCGGCCCTGCGGAGGCTCGGCGCGCCCACGGACGCGGCCTGAGCACCGCGCCCCGCGGGCGGCGCGGCAGGACTCGCCGCGGCGACGGCGGCACGACACGCCTGCCGCGCACTCCTGGCGCCGCCGGTACGATCGGGCTCGTGCGGGCCGCGTGATCCCGGAGGAGCGGCGCGCCAGGTCGCGGGGTGCCGGTGCGTCGGGATCGGCGTCAGAATCGCGGCAGTCCGCGCCCGTGGATGGTGCGTTCAATCCCGGCGTACAACCTCACCGGCCTGGCCCCCGCGCAAGGTGCCCCGAGTGCGGAACATCCGCGAGTAACGCGAAGCAGGTGCAGCCGTGAATCGCTCTCGCACGCCTCGCCGACTTTCACGGGTCCGGACGACGATGATGTGGGGCGGGATTGCCCTTCTCACCCCCACGCTCGCGGCGATCGGCCTGAGCGGCTGGTTCTCGTTCGGCTGGAGCCATCAAACGCGAACGAGAGACATCCGCGTCTCTGTCGCGCTCGGCCGCGTCGAGTTCCGGCGGGTGACGTATGAGCCGTTGCCCCTTCTTCTGCCCGACAATCCTCTGTCCATTCATCGCTTGCAGCCGCGCCCGCTTGGCCAGCGATGGTCCTGGAAGTGGGAACATCGAACTGTCACTCAAAAGCGCATTGCCTACGAAGTGCTCGCCGTGCCGTTGTGGTGGGGCGCGGCGGCGCTCCTCGGTTCAACGATGTGGCTTTGGTGGGCCCGCCGTCGATCCGGACCCGGTCACTGCGAAGCCTGCGGCTACGACCTCTGCGGGCTTGCGCCGGGCTCGCCGTGCCCTGAGTGTGGATTGGCTGCGTGCCCAGCGATGGAAGGGAAGCGTTGACAAGTTCCCACCCATCCCGCCGAGTTTCGTCCGTCATCCGCAAGACAGCGAAATGGGGGGTGCTGGCGGTCACTCTGCTGTTGGTGGTTGCGTGGATTGGAAGCGGGTGGTGGACCTTTGATCCGCGATGGGCCTTAAGGAGCGGCGTCGGCTTGAGCGCGGGACGCTTCCTTGTGGTCGGCCCTTTTGATGGTCGTCATCCACTTCTACTTCGATGGTGGAGAGCCGGCTCTTGGGAGATGCGGTGGTGGTTCGAGGCGGGCACGTGGGATTACGGCCGCGTCTTCTACTTCTACATCCCGCTCTGGGTTCCCGTCTTCTTCTCTCTCGTTGCGACCGCCTTTGCGTGGCGTACCGACTCGAGGCACTTCCGCCGCGCCCGCTCAGGCTTGTGCGTCGCTTGCGGCTACGACCGGACCGGCCTCGCGCCGGAATCACCCTGCCCAGAATGTGGTAACGCCGCGCAGCCGCCTCAGACTTGATCCACGTTCTTCGGAGAAGAATGTACATCGCGGTACACTGAACCAATGACCCTCCGCTCGCCCGCCTTCTTCATCTTCGCCATCGCCTCGGCCCTGCTCGGCTGCTCAACCGACCCGCATCACGCACGACCGTCACCCGCGGCTCCCGCCCAGCCCTCTCCCCCGACCCCCGCAGCCAACGCCACCCCCGCCGCGCCGCCCTGGTACGAGCCCGAGATCGCCGCGTTCGAAGCGGCGGACAAAGCCGCGCCGCCGCCGCCCGGGCAGGTGCTGTTCATCGGGAGTTCGAGCATCCGCTTGTGGACGACGCTCGCGGCCGACATGAGCCCGGCGCCGGTGCTGAACCGCGGTTTCGGCGGGTCGAAGACCGGCGAGGTCCTCGCGGTGTTCGACCGTATTGTGCTGCCCTATCAGCCGCGCATCATCGTGTACTACTGCGGCGACAACGACCTCGGCACCGACAACACCGACTCGCAGGGCGCGGCGGACGGCTTCATCGAGTTCGATCGGCGCGCCCGCGCCGCGTGGCCTGCGGTCCGCGTGCTCTACATCCCGATCAAGCCCAGCCTCGCACGCTGGAAGAACTGGCCCGCGATGCAAAGAGCCAACGACTTGGTCCGCGAGTACTGCGCACGCACGCCGGGCGCGGCCTACCTCGACACCGTGTCCCCCTCGCTGACGCCCAATGGCTCGCCGGACCCGTCCATCTTCCGTGAGGACGGGCTGCACCTGAACGAGAAGGGCTACGAGCGCTGGAAGGCCGTGGTCAGGCCGGCGGTTCTTGCCGCGTGGAACGAACCGCGCAAATAGGTCGAGCCGCCCGGGCACCACCGGACACCCCCCATCCACGCCTCAAGGTCCCCCCGGGAAGGTCCGATCAGTACCGGACAGGGGCGGCATCGTCCGCTCGACCGCAGAGGGGGGCAGCCCGCCGTGAGCCTCTACAGCCGGCTTTGCGGTCTTGCGTTGACGGCGTTCTTCGCCGCGGCGATCTGCCGCGCCCAGCCGGTCGAGGAAACCGAGACGCCCGTCTCGCAGACCGGCCTCCTGGCGTTCTGGTCGCACTCGGTCCAGCACGCCACCACCCTCGGCGAGGTGGACTGGTCGAAGTACACGAACATCACCGTCGAGCCGACGGTGAATTGGCCGAGCTCGAACAACCCCTTCTTCATCGGCGGCCCGACCGACTACTTCGCGCTGCAGCTGGTCGGCGAGCTGACGATCCCCGCGACGGGCTCGTGGACGCTCGGCCTCTCGAGCGACGCGGGCGCGCGGCTCTTCATCGACGGCGCGCTGGTCGTCAACGACGACGCCAACCACAGCTTCCGCCGCAGGACCGCGACGCTCACGCTCGCCGCGGGCGTGCACAGCATCGAGGTCCGCTACCTCGAGATCAACTACTCGCAGGGCCTCGTGCTCGACTGGACGGGCCCGGGTGTGCCGTCGGTCACGGCCATCCCCGCCAGCGCCCTCTCGCACCAGCCGGCGGGGACGACCGTCACCTCCGCGGGCCACGGCCTGCGCGCCTACTGGTCGCAGGGCACTTCGCACGCGACGCGCCTGGGCGAGGTGGACTGGACGCAGTACGACTCGACCACGGTCGAGCCCAGCGTCTCGTGGCCGATCACCAACAACGCGTTCTACGGCGACGGTCCGACCGACTACTTCTCGCTCCGCCTCAGGGGCACGATCGACATCCCGCAGTCGGGGAACTGGCAGTTCAAGCTGGGCAGCGACGCGGGCGCGCTGCTGCTCATCGACGGCCAGCCGGTGATCTACGACGACGCGAACCACTCGTTCCGCTTCCGATCGGGAAGCGTGGACCTGACCGCCGGCGAGCACGACTTCGAGATCCGCTACCTCGAGATCAACTACTCGCAGGGGCTGGTGTGCACGTGGCGGGCGCCCGGCGCGCCGTACGAGGAGGTCATCCCCACGTCGGCCTTCAGGCCCGCGCCCGTCGAGCCACCGGGGGGCGCCGGCGGTTCGGGCCTCAACGCCTTCTGGACCACCGGCACGTCCCACGCCGCGACGCTCGGGCAGGTGGACTGGTCGCACTACACCACCGCCACCGCCGTCCCCAACGTGAGCTGGAGGATCACCAACAACGCCCTCTACTCCGGCGGCCCGACCGACTACTTCGCCGTGCGCATCATGGGCCAGATCACGATCCCCTCGCCGGGCGAATGGACCTTCAAGCTCGGCAGCGACGCGGGGGCCCGCCTGATCATCGGCGGGACCACCGTCGTCAACGACGACGCCAACCACTCCTTCCGGTTTCGATCCGGGTCGGTCACGCTCGAGGCCGGGGTGCACGACTTCGAGGTGCGGTACCTCGAGATCAACTACTCGCAGGGGCTGGTCGCGACGTGGCAGGCCCCGGGCGCGCTGTACGAGGAGGTCATCCCGGCCGGCGCGTTCGCCCCCGCCGCGTTCGTCCCGGGCGCCGCCGGGCTGGGTCTGCGCGCGTACTGGTCGAGCGGGGCGAACCACGCGACCCGCCTCGGCGAGGTGGACTGGTCCACGTACGACCAGGTGACGACCGAGGCCGGCGTGAGCTGGCCGATCACCACCAGCGCGTTCTACGCCGGCGGCCCGACCGACTACTTCGCGTGCCGCCTCGTCGGCCTGATCAACATCCCGCAGGCGGGGTCGTGGACGTTCAGGCTCGGCAGCGACGCCGGCGCGCGCCTGTTCGTGAACGGCCAGCTCGTCGTCAACGACGACGCGAACCACTCCTTCCGGTTCACGTCCGGCACCGCGGACCTCCCCGCCGGCGACGTCCGGATCGAGATCCGATACCTCGAGATCAACTACTCGCAGGGTCTCGTCCTCACGTGGCAGGGGCCCGGCGTGCCGTACGAGGAGGTGGTGCCGGCCGGCGCGTTCCAGCCCGATCCGGACGAGCCGCCCGCCGACCCCGGCGGCGGCGGCCTCCGGGCCTACTGGTCGAGCGGCACCTCGCACGCCACGCGCCTCGGCGAGATCGACTGGCTGGTGTACGACACCGCCGGCACGGTGCCCAAGATCAACTGGCGCATCACGAACACGGCGTTCTACACCGGCGGGCCGACGGACTACTTCGCCGCGCGGTTCGTTGCCGCGCTCGAAGTGCCCGCCGAGGGCCTGTGGACCTTCAAGCTCGGCAGCGACGCGGGCGCGCGCCTCTTCATCGACGGGCAGTTGATCGTTGACGACGAGGCGAACCACTCCTTCCGCTTCAGGCAGGGGACGGCGTACCTGACCGAGGGCCCGCACACCTTCGAGGTCCGCTACATGGAGGTCAACTACTCGCAGGGGCTCTTCGTCACGTGGCAGGCCCCGGGCGCGCCCTTCGAAGAGGTGATCCCCTCCGCCGCGTTCACCCCGGCGCCGCTCGAATCCCCCGGCGGGCCCGCGGCCGGGACGGGGGGCCTCACGGCCCGCTGGGTCACGGGCAACCACTCCAGCCTCGACGTGGTCAACTGGGACGCCGTCACGCACGCCAGCAAGGTGGACAGCGTCTCCTGGCGCATCACCAACAACGCGTTCTACCTCGGCGGGCCGACCAACTACTTCGGCGTCAGGCTGACGGGGACGATCGACATCGCCGAGACCGGCCTGTGGACGTTCAAGCTCGGCAGCGACGCGGGCGCGCGCCTGCTCATCGACGGCGTCCAGGTCGTCAACGACGACGCGAACCACTCCTTCCGCTTCACGCCCGGCACGATCACCCTCGCGGCAGGGAAACACCAGTTCGAGGTGCAGTACATCGAGATCAACTACTCCCAGGGCCTGGTCGCCACCTGGCAGGGGCCCGGCGACGCCTTCGAGAGCGTGATCCCGCCCTCGGCGTTCATCGCCAACAAGGTCCGCGTGGTGCGGTGGGAAGAGGTCGGGTCGGGCGAGTAGGCCCGGCGCCTCCCCCGTTCGCCGTCAGCACCCGGCCTCGAACGCCGCGACGAACGCGTCGAAGTCGTCGCCGTTCACGAACGAGTTGCCGTCGAAGTCGGCCCCCGCGCCCCCGGCCTCGAACTCGGCCACGAAAAGATCGAAGTCGTCACCGTTGACGAAGCCGTTGCCGTCGAAATCCGACGGGCAGCCGGTGACCAGCAGCGTGACGCCGTCGCCGAACTGGTTGGCCAGCGCGGCACGCCCGCCCCCGTCGCTCAGGCCGCCGAAGGCGCAGAGCCGGCCGATCGGCAGGTTCTCGACCGTCGTGTTGGTCGCGGTGTCGATGGTGCGGAAGGTGCCGTCCTCGGCGTAGGTGTACCCGCCCCCGCCGAAGGTCCACGCGCCGGTCGAGTAGCCGACGAAGAGCCGGTCGCCCGCGGGGCTCATGAGCAGGGCGTTGATCGAGCGGCCGGTCGGCAGGTTGAGCATCGACGTCTGCGTCAGCGTGCCCGTGTCGCACACGGCGATCTTCAGCGTGCCGTTGAGCGCCACGTACAGCCTCGACCCGTCGGGCGTGACCACGATCTGGTACGGGTAGTCGGTCCCGGCGCCGCCGAGGGCGATGGTCCCGGCGACGGCCGATGCCGCGCCGGCGACGTTGATCACCGTCACCGATTCGCCGTCGCGGTTCACCACGTAGAGCTTCAGGTCGTCGGGCGAGAACGCCGCGCTGACCGGGAACGCGCCGGTCGGCAGCGTCTTCACCACGGCCCACGCCGCGGTGTCGATGATCGAAACGGTGTTGGTGAAGGAGTTGCACGTCACCAGGGTCGCGCCGTCGTGGCTCAGCGCGATCCCGCTGAAGGGTTGACTGGCCATGCCGATCGAGCCCATGTCGCCGGTCGCCAGCTTGGCGCCCTGCACCGCCAGCGTGTTCAGGTTCACCCGCCACACGCCGTCGCCGCCGGTGATCACGACGGCGTACGCGAACTGCGAATCCGGGGAGATGCACAGCTCGTCCGCGCGGGTCGAGATCGGGATGTCCGTCTTGGTGTACGTCGCCAGGTCGATGACGGTCAGGTTCACGCCGTCGCGGCTGGTCACCACGGCCTTCGTCCCGTCGGGCGTGATCGCGACGCGCCCGGGCCTGCGGTCCACCGAGACCGTCGCGAGCACCTCACGCGTCAGCGCGTCCACCACCACGGCGGTCTGGCTGTTCTGGCACACCACCACCGCCCTCGAGCCGTCGGGCGTCACGGCGCACGTGCGCGAGCGGTCGGCCTCGGGCGCGGGGCCGCTGGGGCCTGCCGAGAGGCGCGAGCCGGCGGCGCCGTTGGTGTTCAGGATCACCATGTCCTCGCCGAAGGTGTCGGAGAAGAGTGCCGCGCGGTCCGAGACCGGCGAGACCGCCCCCACCGGCGCCGACACGAACTGGTTCAGGTGCTTGACCAGCGACTGCGTCGCGTACGAGATCAGGCTGCCGTTGTACCCCGTGCACAGGGCGTACAGCCCGTCGGCGGTCGTGTGGATCTCCGCGACGCTCGCCGTCGCGATGTCCGCCGAGAAGACGCCCGTCGAAAGGTTCACCACGCGGCAGGCGTTCAGGATCGAGACCGCGGCGTGCGACCCCGTCGGATTCACCGCGACCGCGCCGTCCAGGTCCACGGGCGAGACGATCGTCGAGTCGATCACCTTGGCGACGGCGTCCACGATCGTGATGCGCCGGGCGGCGCCGTAGTGCGTGACCACGGCCTTGCCCGCGCCCGGGATGATCGCCAGGCCCGTCGGGTTCGCGGCCGTCGGCAGGTCGGTCACCGCGCCGGTCGTGATGTCCACGACCCGCACGCGGCTGTTGGAATAGTCGGGGAAGACCATGTTGACGTTGTCGGCCATCTCCGGCCCGCTGGTGCGGTAGCCGTACGCCGCGGTCTCGGGGTTCACCGAGAAGATCCCCTGCACCGTGCCGCCGGGGACGGTGCGGAGCACGACGCCCGTGGCGATGTCGATCACGGCGCAGGTCGCGGTCCCGGCGCTCGAGACCACCGCCGTCAGGCCGTCGGGCGTGATCGTCACCCGCCCGGGGAACGCGCCGACGGGCACGACGAAGAGCTCCGCCCCGGTGTTCACGTCGACGATCGAGGCGGTGGCCTCGTGGAAGTTGGCGGTGACGGCGTGCACGCCGTCGGAGGAGAGGGCCAGGTGCTGCGGGCCGCCCGAGAGCGGGACCTCGCGGACGAGCGCCCGGGTCGTGATGTCGAAGATGGTGAGGTTCCGGCCGTCGCGGTTGGCGACGATGACGGCGGCGCCGTCGGCGGTGAAGACGGCCTTGGCGTGCCCGTCGGCCTCGGGCGCGGTGCCGGTCTCGATGAACGCGCCGGTCGCACGGGTGCCGCCGGCGGAACCGCCGAACAGCTTGTCCATGTCCTGAGGGAACGAGGCGACCACGGTCCGCACGCCGGGCGCGCCGTCGGGCGAGTCCGCGGAACGGTCGGCGAGGGAGACGACCTGGGCGGGAGCGCCCGCGGCGAAGAACAGTGACGACGCGAGGGCGAGGCACGCACGCATGCTTTCTCTCCTTCCGGCGATTCGAAGCACGACCGGAGAGTTTACGACGGGGCGTGAAATCCTCCTACGGGTTTTGGACCCGCGCTCGCGATATCGAAGAGAAATCCGCGCGCAGTACCACCGATTTGCGCACATACGCGGACATACTCACGGCGCCGGGGGTCCGCCTGACGCGCCGGTACCCGGCTTCGTCAGCACCCCTGCTCGAAGACGGCCACGAACGCGTCGAAATCGTCGCCGTTGACGAAACCGTTGCCGTCGAAGTCCGCCTCGATCAGGCCGAAGAAGAAGGCCTCGACGAAGGCGTCGAAGTCGTCCCCGGTCACGAACGTATCGTCGTTGAAGTCCGCCGTCGGGTACCACGCCTCGAAGTCGGTCACCGCGAGAGCCCCGCTGTTCAGGGGCTGCGGGCCGACGATCACCGTGCCCAGCACGCTGTTGTACGTCCACCCGGCGATCGGCTCGCCGTCGCGCCGGACGAAGCCGTCGAGGATGCACGAGCCCGGCGGCACGCGGAGCGTGATGTACACGTCGAGGTCGTGCCCGCTGGTGTTCGTAAACGACGCGGTCGCGCGCCGGTCGGCGCGCTCGACCGTCACGTCCACCTTGTGGGTGCGGGCCGTGGGCTCGTGCACCAGCGTCACGTTCTTGAAGGTCATCGAGCCCCACGCCGACGGAAGGTTCGGCCTGAAGATCATGGTGTTCGCCGGCGCGTCTGGGATGTAGCCCAGGAAGGCCATCACCGAATCGACGAACGTGCTCATCGACTCCCACGCGTTGGGCCACGCGGTCTGGAGCACGAAGTCGCCCTGCCCGGGGTACATGTACGAATTCGAGAAGGCCATCTGCTCGGCGCCCATCCCCGCCGGCCCGAGCCGGTCGACGCACAGGTCGATGCGGTGCTTGTGGTTGTCGATGTCGGCGGTTCCGGGCGTGACGTTCTGGCGCTGCGCGTAGTACAGGCCGTACCAGAGCGTCGAGAGGAACCACGGCCCGCCGTTCCAGTACCCGTCGCCCCAGTAGCGGTTGATGGTCCCCTCGTGCTCGCCCGCGAAGTTGACCAGCGGGCGGTTGTTCCCGAAGGTGTCGGTCGCGACGCCGTTCACGCGGTCCACGAGGTGCGCGACGCGAGAATCGTCGGGCGCGTAGACCTCAAAGGGGTACGAGACGCCCAGGAACGAGATGTCGCTGTTCTCGAAGTCGGCCGCGAGGCGCCCGTCGAGCCCGCTCTTGATCGTGTCGCGCCGGCCCGCGGCGTCGGCGGCGTCGGGGGCGTTGCCCAGCGCGGTCGAGATCGCGCGGGCGTCGTCGAGCCCGCGGTACACGCTCGCGTTGGAGTAGAGGAACTCCGAGTAGGAGTCCTCCCACACGTTGTTGGAGTGCATGAGGTTCTGGGTGCCCGGGCCGGTGCCGGGCGGGTCCACGAAGTACAGGCGCGAGTCGAAGGAATCCTCGCTCATGGCGCGGACGGCCTCGCGCATCACGACGTAGTGCGAGTTCAGGAACGCCGCGTCGGCGGTCATCCTGTACTGGTAGTGCAGGCCCCAGGGGTACGCGGAGGTCTCGTCGATCTGGGGCGCGCCCCAGATCACGTACCCGTCGGTCGAGTATTTCTGCTTCCAGAAGCCCTTGTAGTTGCGGCCCGCCGCCGCGTTGAAGCCCCACGCCGGTTCGTCGTCGCGGTAGCAGGTGTCCCGCATCCACTCGTAGACGTTCGCGGCCTCGGCGAGGTGGCCGGTGCGGGCGAGCGTGATCGCGGCGTAGACCGCGTCGCGCGGCCAGGAGAACGGGTACGCGCCGTTGTGGAACCCCGCGATGATCGCCCCGTTCACGCCGTCCACGTGCAGCGCCGTCGCCAGGAGCGACCGCTTCATGAGCGTGTCGTACGTGTCGTCGGGCGTGTCCACCGTCACGCCCGAGCCGAGCCACGACGCCCACGCCGCGTCGGTCGTCGCCTGGAGTGCCGCGGCGGAGGAACCCAGGAACCAGTCGAGCGCGGGCGACGACTTGTCGTCGTACACGCCGTCGTCGACGGGCATCGGGTCGGTGAGCGGGTTGGCCGGGCGGAAATGGACGCCGACAAGGGCGAAGTTGATCTCCACGGGAACGCCGGGGTTGAGCGTGACCTGCTGGCCGATCCAGCCCCGGCCGTTGTCGGTCGAGGTGTCGCGCCACGACTCGGCGGCGGGCGTGCCCCCCGCGGCGCCGACGCTGGCGAGGGTCTTCATCGCGGCGGAGAGGTAGAGCGCGATGTTCTTGTGGTACGCGCCGAACGTCGTCGGGTTGTACTCGTTGGGGTCGCTGAAGAACGCACCGGTGCCGGTCACATCGCGCGTAGTCTTGTCGTAGGCGGTCATGGCGCCGCGCGCGCCGTCGAAGAACATCGCGTCGTAGTTGTCCCCGCCGTTCACGGCCGGGTCCATGTAGAGGTAGACGTTGACGGTCTCGGCGCTCCCGCTGTTGTTGGTGAGGATGAGGCGCTTGATCGCGGCGTGGCGCTCGGGCTGGCCGCCGGCGTTGTCCGGGAAGGTCACGCCGTAGGGCGCGAAGTCGATCTGCACGACGCCGATGTTGTTGCCGCCGGCGAAGAGCCGCTGGGAGGTGGCGACGGTGTTGGTCTCGTCGCTGGCGTAGACCTGCGTGACCTGGTCGAAGGAGACGGCGCCCGGGTTGCTGAGCCAGTGGGTGAGGCCGTCCACGCGCAGGCCGACCATGGCCTGGTTGAGGTGCATCTGGCCGCGCCACCCCGGCGGGAGCAGCGGCGGAAACGTGTCGGGCCCGTCCACGTAGCCCTCGTTCTTTGTCGCGACGCCCTGCACGCAGCCGGGCGTGGGGAAGTGGAAGTCGTACCACGTGCCGTTCTGGTCGAGCATCGCGGCGCAGTAGGTGTTGCCGATGACGGCCTCTTCCTTCCAGAACGAGACGGGCGGGTAACCGGCGCCGGGGTTGGCCTGGCCGGCGCCCGCGCCGGGCCACGCGAGTTTGTTGGTGAAGGCGTACGCGGCGGCGCCGTTGGCGAAGACCTCGCCCCCGACGAACTGCTGCCACGCCGACACCTTGTACCGGACCGTCGCGCCGTAGAGGCGTGCCGGCGCGGGCAGCGTCGCCTTCCACCAGTCGCGCACGCCGCCCGAGTTCTCGTTGGTGACGAACGTCACGCTGCCCAGGTCGTTGCGGAGCACCTGCGTCGTGCCGCCGGGCGAGCCGAACGATCCGGAGGGCTCGCTGCCGTCGGTCGTGTAGTAGACGCACACGCGGTCGTAGGTGAACTGGAACGAGACGCGCAAATAGAGTTCCACGGCCTCGTCCTCGCGCGGCACGTCGGGCTCACGCTGCGTGATGCCCGGGGACTGGCCGAAGGCCTGCGAGGATGGCGCGTGCTCGACCGAAGCGGGCTGGGCCGACGCCGCGCCGGAGAAGGCGGCCGAAAGAAGCGCGGCAAGGCCAAGGGCGACGCGTCGCGTGCGGGTGAACATCATCGAGATCGCTTTCGGTTGGCGGGGGCGCGGGCACATCGCGTGCCGCGACCTCGCGCATCGGTTCCAACCTTGATTTATCCCGGGACGGCGCACGGCGATCAAGAGATCCGGCGTGAAACCGGGCATGTTCGGGGCGTGCACGGGATCAACTTGACCTTTCGAGCCCGCTCCCGGACCATACACGCCACGGAACCGGGGCCCTTCCGGACCGTCTGACCGGGTATCGCACGATTCTCACCGGCCCGCGATTCGCGCCGAGCCTCTGCCGCGGGTAAGCCACCGCACACGAAAGGAAAACACCCTATGAAGTCTCTCCTTGCCCGTTCGATCCTGAGCCTCGGCGCCGGAGCCGCGGCGCTGCTCGCGCTGGCGGCCGCCGGACCCCGGAACGACGACGTGATCAAGGTCGGTCACTTCGCGTCGCTGACGGGCTCGGAGGCGACCTTCGGCGTCTCGACCGACAACGGCATCAAGCTGGCGGTCAAGGAGATCAACGAGGCGGGCGGGATCAACGGAAAAAAGATCGAGGTGATCACCTTCGACACCAAGAGCAACTCGAACGAGGCGGGCAACTGCGTGACGCGCCTCATCACGGCCGAAAAGGTGGTGGCGGTGCTCGGCGAGGTCGCCAGCAGCCGCTCGCTGGCGGGCGGGCCGGTGTGCCAGCAGTACAAGGTGCCGATGATCTCCCCGAGCAGCACCAACCCGCAGGTCACGCGCAAGGGCAACTTCATCTTCCGCGTGTGCTTCATCGACCCCTTCCAGGGGTACGCCGTCGCGAAGTTCGCCAAGGACCGCGGGTACAACAAGGTCGCGATCCTGTACGACCAGGCCCAGGCGTACTCCAAGGGCCTGCGCGACGAGTTCAAGAAGCACTTCGAGAAGCTGGGCGGCTCGATCGTCACCGACCAGGCGTACACCGGCGGCGACCAGGACTTCTCGGTGCAGCTCAACACCATCCGGACCGCGGGCCCCGACGCGGTCTTCGTGCCGGGGTACTACACCGAGGTCGGCAACATCGCGCTCCAGGCCCGCAAGCTCGGGCTCAATGTGCCGCTCCTCGGCGGCGACGGCTGGGACAGCGAGCAGCTCGCCAAGATCGGCGGCGAGGCGATCGAGGGGTGCTTCTACTCGAACCACTACGCCCCCGACCAGCCGACGGCCGAGGTGAAGAACTTCGTCGAGAAGTACAAGGCGGCGTACGGCGGCCAGGTGCCCGACGGCCTCGCGGCTCTCGGCTATGACTCGGCGCTGGTGCTTGCCGACGCGATGAAGCGGGCCAAGAGCCTGAAGGGCGACGACCTGCGCGAGGCCATCGCCGCGACCCAGAACTTCAAGGCCGTCACCGGGTCGATCTCGATCGACAAGAACCGTGACGCGAAGAAGGCCGCGGTGATCGTGGAAATGAAGGGCGGCAAGCCCGTGTACACCGCGACAATCGAGCCGCCGAAGGACTGACGCGGCGCGAACTCCCCCTCGGGCCTACATCTCGATGGTGTCCCGCATCACGCGGATCTGTTGCACGCTGTAGTGCGTGCCCTTGTCCATGCCCGGGCAGGTGCGTCCGGCGCGATCCCACGAATCGCGGCTGGCGACGATGCTCCTCCAGAACGGCCACGTGCGGCACTGCACGGGCCGGTCCTCGTACACGCCGCAGACGGCCTTGCCGGGGATCTTCTCGCGGTCGAGAAAGACGCAGTCGCGCCCATGCGGGGTCAGACGCTCGGTGAGCGAGCGGCCGGCGCTGGTCGAATGCGTGAAGCGATCGAGGAACTCGGGCACGCCGATCGACAGGCGCGCCGCGAGGGCCGCCGCCTCGGCGTCGCTGACCAGGACGTACCCCTCGGGCCCCGTGCAGCAGTTGCCGCACATCGTGCAGGAGAACCGCAGCCCCGGCGTCCCCCTGTAGGGGTCGGGCCGCGCGAACCACTCCTCGCCGCGCCCGGTCTCGTGCCCGCTCACGATGCGACCCCGGCGAGCGCCGCCGCGGCATCGGCCATGACGCGCCGCGTGAGCGCGTTCCTCCCCAGCCCGCCCTCTGGCCCCACGTAGCGGAACGCGACGATGGTCTGGTCGTCGGCGCGGGTCCGCGCGCGGGTGTGCTCGAAGAGCGCGCCGTGCACGCTGCCCACCACGCACTCGGGGTCGCCGCTGCACCCGTCGAGCGCCGCGTCCAGCCGCTCGACGCCGAACATCTCGCGCGCTCCGTTGAACTCCTCGGTGATGCCGTCGGTGTACATGACGACCGTGTCGTTCGGGCCCAGACGCAGGGTGCCAGCCGCGATCTCGTACGGCTCGACGATGCCCAGGGGCAGCGAGGCCGGCTCGTCGATCGCACGGACGGCGCCCGTCCGCCCTTCCTTCAGGCGCGGCGGGTTGTGCCCGCTGCTGGCGTACGCGAGCGTCGCGTCCGACGGGTCGTACATCGCCAGGAACGCCGTCACGAAGCTGCCGCTGATCCCGGCCTGCAGCAGCTTGGCGTTGGCGTAAGCAAGGATCGTCTCGGGCCCGGAGTCGGGCCCGCTGTAGCAGTGCAGGATGCCGTGGAGCATCGCCATGACCGTCGCCGCGGCGGCGCCGTGCCCGGAGACGTCGGCGATCAGGATGGCCCAGCGCCCGTCGGGCAGCGGGAAGAAGTCGTAGTAGTCGCCGCCCGCCTGGTCGCTGGTGAGGTAGCTCGTGGCGATCGAGAGCCCGGGGATCTCGGGGAGCCGCTCGGGCAGGAGCGACTGCTGGATCTGGGCGACCTCTTCGAGCTGGCCGGTGAGACGGCGGTTGAGCCCGCGGATCTCCTCGACCATCCGCAGGTTGGCGTTGTTCATGCCCATGAGGTTGGCGGTCATCAGCGCCTGCTGCACCTCGATGGTGGACATCTCGGGGATCTGCGAGGAGAAGCCGAAGATCCACTGGTTCACGTCGCGCCCGGAATAGAGCGGGATCGCCAGGCACGTCCGCGCGCCGGCGATCCGCCGCAGGGCCGGGTCGTCGCGCAGGTCGAGGTCGGTGACCCACTTGGGCGAGGGCGTCGCGGTCGCGGCGCCGATCAGCCCGCCGCGGTGCGTCGGCAGAGTTTCGAGTATCGCCGGCGCGGGGTTGCGCGCGGGGCTCGCGCCGCCGAGCTTGATGGCCTCGCTGTCGGCGTGGAAGATGACCTTGTACCCGCCCTCGGCCAGCGGCTGCACGCCGATCAAGTGCTCGACCGGCCGCAGGCGCCAGTAGCGCTGCACGAACGCCTCGAAGGCCTCCTGCGCCGTGGCGGCGCGGGTGATGTGCTGCAGCAGGTCGAGGATGACCCCGACGGCCGGCTCGGTTGAGACGTCGGTGATCTTCACGGGGCAAGGATAGGGTCGGTGCTCGCTCAGCCCGCGCAGAGCGATTCGACCCGCGCGGCGCGGGCGCGGCAGTCCAGCAGCAGCCGCTCGGCCTCGGCGAGCGTCGCTCCCGGCCCCTCGGGGGACGGGATGCCCACGATGTTGACGCGCACGTTCCACACCGCCGAGCGTGCCGCGCCCTCGGCGAGCACCGCCGCGATCCCCAGGT
>CAZCPB010000075.1:0-15778 GCA_964500365.1 uncultured Phycisphaeraceae bacterium | reverse complement strand
CGCGCGACCGCCTCCGCGCGATCGAAGAGCTCTCTCGCGCCGGGATCCCCGTGACCGTGATGACCGCCCCCATCATCCCCGCGCTCAACGACCGAGAGATCCCGGCCCTGCTCAAGGCCGCGAGGGAGGCAGGCGCCGTCAGCGCCGGCTACACCTTCGTTCGCCTGCCGCACCAGGTGAAGGCGCTTTTCCTGGAGTGGCTCGCGCGCCACTTCCCCGACCGCGCGGCGCACGTCGAGAGCCTGCTGCGCGATGCACGCGACGGTGCGCTCAGCGACCCCCGCTTCCACTCGCGGATGCGCGGCACGGGCGCCATCGCCGAACAGGTGGCACGGACCCACGCGCTCTTCAAGCGCCGCCACGGGTTCGACACCGGGCGGCGGGGCCTGAACACGGGCGCGTTTCGCCCGCCCCGCGCGCCCGACGGGCAGCTCCCGCTGTGGGGCTGAGCCGGGGGGGTGCCGGATATCGCTATTCCCGCCGCGGTTCGGCCGATACTCTGTGCGATCCCCCGGGAGAGTTGCCTTGACCCAGATCGGCCCCGAGCCAAGCCCGAGCCCCGCCGCCGCGCCGAGCCCGACGCCCGCGCCGGGCGTCGAGACGACGTCGCTGGACCCGCGCTGGGTCCGCAAGATGGTGATCATGATCATCGCCTCGGGCGGGTTCTCGCTGTGGGGGTTGTACGACGCGATGGTGGCCTACCCGGACCGGGGCAGGACGGTCGCCAGGTACGACCTTCGCGAACTGATCCGCGTCGCCGAGCAGGACCGCAGGCTCGACCAGGTCAGCACGCCCGAGCCGACCAAGGAGTATGAGCGGCTCTCGGTGGGCAAGCCGGTGAACGCCTTCGACCAGGCGAAGCTCCAGTGGCTCGAATCCCTTCACAGGGTGGGAGAGCTCGACCCGACGCACACGACGATCGACGATCCGACGGCGCTGCGCGATTCCTTGGACGCCGAGTTCGCCAAGAACCCGGGGCAGACCAAGCCGTCCTCGCTCTCGGCGTGGGACATCCCCGTGCAGTGGGGCATCTTCGGCGTCTGCGGCCTGATCGCGCTGTACCTGGTCGGGCTGTTCCTGAAGGTCAAGGGCACCCGCTTCACCTGGAACGCCGTCGAGCGGAAGTTGGGCCTGCCCGGTGGGGCCTCGATCGTCCCCTCGGACCTGGCCGACATCGACAAGCGGAAGTGGCACAAGTTCTTCGTGACCCTCGGCATCAGGCCAGAGCACCCGACGCTGGGCGGCAAGTCCGTGACGCTCGACCTGTACCGTCACGCGCGCCTCGAGGGCTGGATCCTGGAGATGGAAGAGGCCAGCGGGCTGACGCCGCAGGAGCGGGCGGCGGAGGGGGCGTAGACGCCGGAAAGCTCAGCACCCCCGCACGAACGCCGCGGCGAAGAGGTCAAAGTCATCACCGTTGACGAACTGGTTCCGGTCCGCGTCGGCCGCCGCGTTCCCGTCCGTGAAGTCGCCGACGAACGAATCGAAGTCGTCCCCGCTGACAAAGCCGTCGCAGTCGTAGTCCGCCACGCACACTGTCAGCGCCGCGGCGGCGCTCGTCACGCTCCCGCAGCCGTTGGTCACCACGCAGTCGTACGCGCCGGCGTCGAACGGCCCCGCGCCGGAGATCGTCAGCGTCGGCCCGGTCGCGCCTGGGATCGCGACCCCGTCGCGCCGCCAATGGAGGCCGAGCGGCGCCTGCCCGCCGGCATCGATAGTGAACGCCGCGCTCCCCCCGCCGCAGACCTTGAGCGGCGCGGGCGGGGCGAACACGAACGGGCACGCGGGGGCCGGGTTTCGGAACCAGTTCGCGGCGTACGGCGAAGCCAGCAGCGTTCCCAGGATGGCGCCGCCGACCTTGGTGCGGGCGCCGACCGCCGGGTGCGTGCCGTCGCTGGTCAGGTCGGTGCACGCGAAGGTCAGCCCATCGCCGCGCGGGCTCAGCCCGTCGGCCCAGAGATACGGGCCCCACGCCAGGAACGGCGCGACGGTCGATGGGTCGAGGTCGCCCGCGCGGGGGTCGATGCCGGCGCCGTCCCCCTGGTTGATCTGGGCCTCGATGAGCCACTTCACGCTGAAGCCTGACTCGTACGCGTACGGCTCGGGGTTCAGGGCCGAGCTGGCGTACCCGGCGTAGATCCGCGACGACAGGAACGCGATCCTGAGATTCGGGTAGCGCACGCGGCAGGCGCGCACGACGTCGGCGAGCCCCGCCTCGAGCACGTACGCGTCGGCGTTCGCGCCGGGCAGGGACACCTGCGGCTGCGGGTTGGCGAGCTTGATCCACACCGCCTGGACCTGCGCCTCGGTCGCGCCCACCGCCGCGAGTCGCTGGTCGCGCACGATGTCGTAGTTGGCGTCGGTGGGCGAGTCCCACGTGGGCGGGGTCTGGCTGCCCCGGGCGCCGTCGACGATCACGAGGCTCGAGTGATTCACGCCCGGGCTCGCCGCGGCCTGCCCCATGAACGAGAAGGGCTGGAAATTGGGGAAGTTCGCCCCGCAGAATTCCTGCGTCGTGTTCGAGAGCCCGATCGAGAGCAGGATCACCCTGCCGCCGGGCGCAGGATTGCCCGACGAATCGCGGGGCACGATCTGTGCCGCGTGCTGCATCCCGACCGCGTGGTGCGGGGCGGGCACCACGTTCGATCCGCCCGGGTAGAGCCCCCCCTGGAACTGGTTGAGGTACAGGCCGGGCCCGAGGTCGGTGAGCGGCACCAGGCCGACCGATGTCTTGGAGCAGTCAGAAGCGAGCGCTGGAATCGCCGCGAAGAGGGCGACCGAAAAGCCAACGACGCCCAGGGCGGGGGTCCTCATTTGTGCATCCTTTGCCGGTCGCATCTGGCTCGACGAGCGCGCCAACATGTACCCCGCGCGCCGAACGCTGCCCGGGAGCCTTTATTGCGTCTGATAGACTGCGCCCATGGGGGCAGACTTCGAGCCCACCGCCGCGCTCACCCCGCCCGGGGCGATCTCTTCATCGGGGCATGAGGGGGCGGCGGAGCCTCCGCCCGAGCGATCGGGCGCGTTCATCGGACCCTACCGCCTGCTCCACGTGATCGGCGAGGGCGGGTTCGGCATCGTCTGGCTCGCGGAGCGGCGCACGCCGATGGTGCAGCGCGTCGCGATCAAGGTCGTCAAGCCGGGGATGGACAGCAGGTCGGTGATCGCCCGCTTCGAGCAGGAGCGCCAGGCGCTCGCGCTCATGGACCACCCGAACGTCGCGCGGATCCTCGACGGCGGCATCACCCCGGCGCCGATGGGCAGCCGCCCGTACTTCGTGATGGAGCACGTCAAGGGCGAGCCGATCACGGACTTCTGCGACCGGCACCGGATGACCGTGCGCGAGCGGCTCGAACTGTTCATCCCCGTGTGCGAAGCGGTGCAGCACGCCCACATGAAAGGGGTCATCCACCGGGACCTGAAGCCGAGCAACATCCTCGTCTCGGTCCCGGAGGCCGTGCCGCTCGGATCGCCGGACCCCCGCGCGGGCGCGCCCATTCCAAAGGTCATCGACTTCGGCGTCGCCAAGGCGGTCGTCCACACCCTGACGGACAAAACGATCCACACGGAGGTTGGGCAGCTCATCGGTACGCCCGAATACATGAGCCCCGAGCAGGCCGAGATGGGCGAACTGGACGTGGACACCCGCACCGACATCTACTCGCTCGGCGTGGTGCTCTACGAGCTGGTCTGCGGGCTGCTGCCCTTCGAGCCCGACGAGCTCCGCCGGCGCGGCCTTGCCGCGGCACAGCGCGTGATCCGCGAGGTCGAGCCGCTCGCGCCCAGCCGCCGGCTGCTCGCGCAGGCGGCCCTCGAGGACCGCGGCCAGGCCGACGCGCCGCCGGGCACGGCGCGCGCCGGGACCGGCGGGATCGCCGGGGCGCGCCGTGCCACGGTCGATGAAGTCTCGCGCGTGCTTCGGCGCGAGGTCGAGTGGATCGTGCTGCGGGCCATGCGGAAGGACCGGCGCTTCCGGTACCAGTCGGCCGCGGAACTCGCCGACGATCTGCGGAACTACCTCGCGCACCGGCCACTGATCGCCGGGCCCGAGACGCTCCGCTACAAGTTGGCCAAGGCGGTCAGGCGGCACCGTGCCGTGGCGCTCGCCGCGGGCGCGTCCGCGGCCGTCATGCTCGCCGGGATCGCCATCGGGGCCTGGCAATCCGCCCGCGCGGCCGACGCCCGCGCCGTGGCCGAGCAGCGCGGGGACCGGCTCTCGGCGATGCTCGGCGGTGAAGCGGCGCGGGTGGCCGAGCAGTACCGGCGCGGCGTCCTCGGGGCGGCGCGTCCCGAGGACATCGCCGCGGCGGCCTTCGCCGTCCGCACGCGGATCGACGAGGCGTGGGAGCTCTACCGGGACCGGCTGGCGTTCGCCGAGCCGACCGGGCCGGGGTTCGCCCGGTTCGTCGCCGAGGAGCAGGCGTGCAGATCGGCCCGCGCCGACATGCTCCGTGTCCGGTCAATCGTCGACCGCCTCGATCGACTCCGGCTGCTCGCCGAGTCTCGCGACGGCGAAGACTACCGGGTCGTCCTGGCCGAGGGCGGGCTGGGCGCGATGGGGTTCGACCCGCGACACGACGAGGACCCGTGGTCGGCGGTGAGGGTCAGGCTCTGCACGGACCTCAAGCCCGAACTGGCGACGGTCGAGCAGTTCGAGCAGGCGATCGAAGCGCTGTGGGCGTTCCAGCTGGAACGCTGATCCCGACGGGCCGGTCGGCGCCGTTCTGCTCCGACGGATCGCGCCCGGCGCTCAGTCACGCCCGTCGGGCGGGCCTTCGGCTTCATCCGCCGCTTCGAGGAGCCCGCGCACGAACTCGTTGCCCGGGTCGTCGGCCTTCAGTTCCTCGATCGCGGGCTCGGCTTCGTCCCATCGGTCGAGCTGCATCAGGCACCAGATCCGCAGTTCGCGGGCGCTGGTGTAGCCCGGTTCCATGGCCAGGCACTCCTCGATGATCCGCAGAGCCTCTCCGGGCAACGCGGAGCGGGCCAGACACTCGGCGCGGTAGTAACGCGCGTCGGCGTCGGAAGGATCGAGCTCTACCACGCGCGCAAACGAGGCCGCGGCCTCTTCCCATTGTTCGGCCCCGCGCAGCGAGAGACCCAGCGAGCCCCACGCCCACGCCTCGTCGGGCCTCCACGCGGCCAGACGCCGCGCGACCGGAACTGATTCGGCGGCGCGATCGGCGTCCCGCAGGTGGGCGGCCAGAGCGCTCCCGAGGCGCACGCGTCGATCCCCGGGCTCGGCGGCGTCGAGGTACGCCTCGGCTTCCGGCAGGCGTCCGGCGTCCGCCAGACGCTCGATCCACCGCTCGACGTAGTACAGGTCGCCCGGCTCCAGTTCGACCGCGCGGGCCGCGGCGGCGACGGCCGCGGCGCCGTCCCCTCGACGCTCGGCGATCCCGCCACGAACGTGCCAGAGCCACGCGTCCGAGCCGTCCAGGCCCATGGCGCGATCGAGCTCGCGGTCGGCGTCGTCGAGCCGTCCGGCCGTCATGTGCTCCACGGCCAGCGAGCAGAACCCGCGCGGGTCGTCGGGCTCCATCTCGGTGTACAGGGCGAACGATCGGAACGCTTCCTCGTTGCGGTCGAGCTTCGAGAGCGCCCGCCCCAGTTCCCAGTGGGGGCAGCTGTGGCCGGGCTCGAGACGCAGATGCTCCCGGTAGGCCTCGACCGCCTCCTCCCATCGATCGAGCGCCGCCAGCGCCTGCGCCCGGTTGTAGTGGGGGAGCGGGTGCGATGGGTCCGCGCGGACCGCCAGGTCGTAGGCGTCGAGCGCTTCCTCGTGTCGTTCCGCGGCGTGCAGGATCTGCCCGAGGTTGTCGTGCGCGGCACAGTTGTCGGGCTCGGCCTCGGTCGCCCGGCGCATCGCCTCGATCGCCCCTTCGCGGTCCCCGATCTCGTCACGGACGCGCATCAGCAGGAACCAGTACTCGCCCTCGCCCGGGTCCGCTCCGGCGGCACGCTCGATCTGTTCGCTGGCCTCGTCCAGGCGTCCCGAGGCCCACAGCGCCACCCCCAGATTGCGAAGAACCCGCGGCGAGCCCTTCGACGCCGCGGCGGCGACCCGGAGTTGCTCGGTCCCCTCTTCGTGATGCCCGGCCTGCACGAGCGCGATGCCGAGGTTGGCCCGCATGGACCATTCCCCCGGGGCGAGGGCCACCGCCCGGGTGAACTCGCGCAGCGCGGCCTCGATGTCGGAACACGCGTACGCGTGAACGCCCGCGTTGAACGCGTCCTCGGCCGGACCACCGCGCTCGTCGCGCTCGATGACTTCGTAGAGCCCCGCGTCGAGGGCCCGGTGGAATCCACCGCCGTCGGCGTACGGGCAGTTCTGCGGGCGGCGCTTCATCGGGGCGATGTTACGGCTCCACGCTAGCCGGCGTTCCCGTTCGCCGCGGAGTCACCGATGCGGCGGGCGTCGAGCGGACGGGCGGACTGCGCCCCGCCGTCTGACCGGCGGAACGCGAAGGCAAACGCGTCCTTCGGTATTCCAGGGCCAGCCGATACAAATCGGAGGCGCCCATCCGGGGCACTGTCAGGTAGACTTCAACCGATGGGGGCCGACGACCAGATCACCCGCAACGAAATGACGACAGCGGCCGGCGCACCGGCGTCCCCGCGGGCTCTCGATCCGCTCGCCAACCACCCCGGCGATCACATCGGCCCTTACAAGCTGTTGCAGGTACTCGGCGAGGGCGGGTTCGGGATCGTGTGGCTCGCCGAGCGGCGCGAGCCGATGGTGCAGCGGGTCGCGCTCAAGATCATCAAGCCGGGCATGGACTCCAAGGCGGTCATCGCCCGCTTCGAGCAGGAGCGGCAGGCGCTGGCGGTGATGGACCATCCCAACGTGGCGAAGGTGTTCGACGGCGGGATCACGCCGCCGGAGATGGGGAGCCGGCCGTACTTCGTGATGGAACACGTGAAGGGCGAGCCGATCACCGAGTTCTGCGACCGTCACCGGTTGACGATCCGAGAACGCTTGGAACTCTTCATCCCCGTGTGCGAGGCGGTGCAGCACGCGCACATGAAGGGGATCATCCACCGGGACATCAAGCCGTCGAACATCCTGGTGAGCACGGTGGACACGGCGAGCACCGACACGGGCCCGACGCGCGAGCGAGGGACTTCCTCGCCCAGCACCCAGCACTCAGCACCCAGCACCGCGCTCGTGAAGGTCATCGACTTCGGCGTGGCCAAGGCGATCAGCCACACGCTGACGGACAAGACGATCTTCACGGAGACGGGGCTGTTGATCGGGACGCCGGAGTACATGAGCCCGGAGCAGGCGGAGATGGGGGCGCTGGACATCGATACGCGGACGGACGTGTACTCGCTGGGGGTGGTGCTGTATGAGCTTCTGGCGGGCGTGCTTCCGTTTGATTCCGCGACACTCCGTTCGGCAGGGCACGAGGCGATCCGGCGGATGATCCGGGATGCCGAGCCGCCGAAGCCCAGTACCAGGCTGGCCACCGTGGACCGCGCGACGGCGGAGATGATCGCGACGGCCCGTCATGATTACACGGCGCGCATCACGTCGGAGCTGAAGCGTGAACTCGAGTGGGTGCCGCTGAAGGCCATGCGGAAGGACCGTTCCCGTCGGTACGCGGGGGCCGAGGCTCTGGCAGCCGACATCCGCCGCTACCTGCAGGGCCGACCGCTGGAGGCGGCTCCGGAATCACGCGCGTACCTCGCACGCAAGTTCGTGGCGCGGAACGGCGGCGCCGTCGGCACGGCGGCGGTGGTGGCGCTGACGCTTGGCGCCGGGCTGGCGATTGCGGTATCGCAGCGCCGGGAGGCGGTCAGGCAGCGCGACGCCGCCGATGAGCAGCGGCGATTGGCCGATGACCGGCTGGCGCAGCTGGAGCGCGTGGTCGAGTTTCAGGGCGCCGTCTACAACGACCTGGCTCCCGAGCGCGTGGGGCGCGAGCTGGTGGAGCAGGTCGTCGCCGAGGCCCGCGCCTCGGCGGCGCGGCGCGGGCTGTCGAATCAGGAGCAGCAGGCCGCAGAGCGGGACGTGAGAGGCGCGCTGGACGCCCTGAGCATCACGACCGTCGCCGCGGCAACAGTGGACCGGTCGCTGCTGTCGCGCGTCGAGGCCTCCGCGCGGAAGGCCTTCTCCGATGAGCCCGCCGTGCTGGCCTCGCTCGTACAGAGCCTCGCCGACGCGTACGAGGCGATCGGCTTTCGGGACAAGTGGCTGGAGCTTCAGACCGAGGCCGTAGACCTCCGGCGCTCGTGCCTGGGGCCGCGCCACCGGGACACGATCCACTCGATGAGCCGGCTCGCGATCTGTTACCGTGTGTGCGACGACTTTGAGAACGGCAAGCTTCTCGCCCAGGAATCGCTCGAGTCGGCGCTCGCCACGCTCGGACCCTTGCACCCAGAAACCCTCTGGGCGATGAATGCGCTTGGGAACATCGAGACCTTCTACGGCAGTCGGACGCGCGCCGAGACTCTACTGAAGGACTCACTCGAAGGCATGCGGAGGGTGCTCGGCAACGACCACGAACAGACGATCCGTGCGATTATGAACCTCACGGCACTGCTGCATGAACTAAAGAGGTTCGACGAATCAGAACCGCTCGTGCGTGAGGCGCTGGAACGCTCGGCACGGACGCTCGGGCCCGATCATGCTGAAACGCTCTATGCCCGTCGCTATCTTCGGCGGCAGTACTCGCGCCAGGGTCGCACCGAGGAGGCACTCGCGGTTGCGCGGGACCTGGTCGAAAGACGGGATCGAACGTTTGGGCCCTCGCACCCGGCCACCATCAGGGACGTGAACTCCCTGATCGACCTGCTGGTCCAGGAGAACCGAATCGCAGAAGCGATCCCGCTCGCCAACGCGTCCGTGGAGCGGGCGCGCCAGTGCTTCGGGGCACGGGACGACCGGACGGTCGCCGCGGAAGCGACACTCAAGGATCTCATCGGGAGGCGCGGTCCATCAACAGCCCCTGAGCCTCCGTGAATTCGGCCCCGCCGCGTGAGTGGCGGACACGGGTGCACGGGAGACTCGCGGGCATGAGAGCACCCAAGGCAATCACAGCCTGCTCGCCGCAATACTCGCCAATTCGCTCCGCTCGCTCTTGGCCAGCGTCACGTGCCCGAACAACCGGATCCCCTTCATCTTCTCGGCCGTGTACGAAAGGCCGTTGCTCGATGAATCCAGGTACGGGTTGTCGATCTGCCCGATGTCGCCGGTCAGCACCAGCTTGGTCCCCTCGCCCACGCGCGACACGATCGTCTTCACTTCGTGCGGCGTCAGGTTCTGGGCCTCGTCCACGACCATGAACTGGTGCGGGATGCTCCGGCCGCGGATGTAGGTCAGGGGCTCGAGCACCAGCTTGCCGTCGGCAACCAGCTTCTCGACGCGCTGCTCGGTCGTGTGGCTCTCGGCGGCCTGCAGGTGCGCGCCGCGGGTCGAGAGCAGGTACGCCAGGTTGTCGAAGATCGGCTGCATCCACGCCGTCAGCTTCTCGTCCTTGTCGCCGGGCAGGTAGCCGATGTCGCGCCCCAGGGGCATGATCGGGCGCGCGACCAGCATCTTGTCGTACCGCTGCTCGCTGAAGGTCTTGGCCATGCCCGCGGCGACCGCGAGCAGGGTCTTGCCCGTGCCCGCCGAGCCCAGCAGCGTCACCAGCCGCACCTCGTCGTCCATCAAGAGGTCCAGCGCCATGGTCTGCTGGACGTTCCGCGCCATGATCCCCGACACGGGCTTGCGCGGGCCCGTCACGGGGATGATGTGCTCGGTGTCGGCCAGGCGCCGCCCCAGGCCCGTGTGGTTCTCGTCGGCCTCGTCCTTGAGCACCACGAACTGGTTGGGGAACACCTCGCGCTGGTAGACCTCCCCGTCCGGGGCCGTCGCGCGGAGCGCGAGCTCGAGCCGCTCCAGCGGCAGCAGCCGGTCCCGGTACAGCTCGTCGATCAGCTCGCCGTCGGTGGTCAGCGCGAGGTAGCCGTTGTAGAGCCGGTCGGCGTCGACCTTCTGATTCTCGAAGTCCTCGGTCTTGATCCCCAGCGAGTCGGACTTGATGCGGGCCGAGAGGTCCTTCGAGACGAACACCGTGCGGTAGCCCCGCCGGTGCATGTGCCACGCCACCGCGATGATGCGGTTGTCGGGCATGTCCTCGCGGATCGCGCTCGGCCGTTCATACTCGTTGACGTCGATGCGGACGGTCCCGGTGCGGCCGTTGGCGCCGGTGCTCGCCGCGGCACCCACCCGGGGCGAGAACTGCCCCCATTCGACCCCCGCGGTCAGGCTCCCCTGGTTGCGGAGCTTGTCCAGGTGGCGGATGCACTCGCGGGCGTTGCGCCCGAGGTCGTCGTCCTTCCGCTTCATCTTGTCGAGCTCTTCGATGACCGCGAAGGGGATGACGACGTGGTTGTCCTGGAATACGAAGATCGCGTTCGGGTTGTGCAAAAGCACGTTCGTGTCGATCACGAAGTGCTTGACCGTGGTGTCGATGGTCGGGTCGATCACCGAAACGCCGTGGCCCGGCGCGTCGAGCGCGCCCGGCCCGTCGGGCGATCCGGGCTTGCCCGAGGTGCCCGGCCCGTCGTGGTCGGCCTCGCCCCGGGCCCGCCCCGGGCCTGAAACCGTGCGGCTGGAAGTCGGACGCGTCTTGATGTTCGGTCGGGTGGTCGGTCGCATGTGGTTGTTTCGCGGAGCAGTCGCCCCGGGGCCTCCTTGCCTCCCGCTCAAGATACCAACATCGGCCCTCGCCGGTTCATTTCTTCTTCCGCTTCTCCTCGTCGAAGCGCTCCGCCGCGATCATCGCGGCCCCGAGCACCCCCGCGTTGTCCTCCAGCTTGCTGGCGACGATGTCCACCTTCCGGCATACATCGGGGAAGGCGTGCTTGCGGGCGCTCTTCTGCACCATGTCGACGTACGGCTGGCCGAGCGCCTCGGTCAGCCCGCCGCCCAGGACGACCCGCGGCAGGCTCAGCAGCGTCACCACGCCCGCGATGGCGATGCCCAGCAGGTTTGCGGAGTTCTCCACGACCTCGACCGTCAGCGGGTCCTGGTCGGCGAAGGCTTTGCCGATCGTCCGCGATTTGATGCGCGTCACGTCCCCGTCCACCATCGCCATGATCGACGACTTGCGGTTGCCGCTGATCAGGCGGGCCAGCCGCTCGACCAGCGCGGTGCGGGAGCAGTTGTGCTCGAGCGAGCGAGAGCCCGGCGGGTTGCCGGGGAAGAGCGTCATGTGGCCGATCTCGCCGGCCGTCCAGTTGTGGCCGTAGTAGAGCCGCCCGCCGAAGATCAGAGCGCCGCCGACGCCTGTGCCGATCCACACGCCCAGCAGGTTCTCCGCGTTCTTCCCGGAGCCCAGGCGGTTCTCGCCGTGCAGCGCGACGTTCACGTCGTTGTCGAGGAAGACCGGCACCTTGAGACGCTTGCTCAGGATGGAGGCCAGCGGCACGTCGTTCCACCGCAGGTTCACCGCCTCGAGCACCACGCCCTCGTGCGGCTCGACCGCCCCGGGCGCCCCGATCCCTACCGCGACAAGGTCCGAGACCGCCACGCCCGCGCCGCGGCAGGCCTCGTCGATCCCGTCGCAGACGCGGTCGAGCACCGAGTCCATTCCCTCCTCGGCCCGCGTCTTGCGCTTGGTCGAGGCCAGAAGCTTGAACTCCTCGCTCACGGCGCCGATCTGAACGTTCGTGCCGCCGAGGTCGATCCCGATGTAGACCTTGCCGCTGGGCATGAGGGCGAAACTCCGATGGCCGCGCCGCGGCGCTCGTGCGAGTGTAGCGGCGGCGCCGCGCCGCACCCCGCTTATCGGCCGTTTGTGAAGGCCGTGTGAGGGCGATCAGCCCCTCACACCAGGCGCGTCCGGACGACGCGGCAGCCCTCGAGCGGCCCGCCCGCGCCGACCGCCCGCACCAGCACGTCGAGCGTCCGATCGAGCCGGCCCGGCTCCGCGATCAGGAACACGGCGCTGCCCGAGCCGGTCAGGCGGGTGTGGGAGTTGGTGGCGTTGGCGACCGCGCCGAGCACCTCGCGGAGGCGGGGTTCGACCTTGGCCGCGGCGGCGGTGAGGGCGTTGAAGAGAAAGCGGCCCTCGACGCGGTGGCGCTCCACGGCACGGGCCGCACGCCGGCGGACCAGCGATTCGTCCTCGACCTCGCCGCGCTGCGGCGAAGGAAGCCCGCCTGAGGCGCGGGCCCGTTTGACCTCCTGCTCGAGCTCGTCGAAAGCGCGGTAGACCGGCCCGGTCGCGCACGAGAACGGCGGGATAACGAGGACCGTGTCGGCGGCGACCCGCGCGATCCGCTCGACGCCCTCGCCCACGCCCGACACGATCGCGGGACGCGCGGGCACCGCGTCATCGATGAAGAACGGCACGTCGCTGCCCAGGCTCGCGCCGATCTGGCGCAGCTCGGCGGCGCTGAGCCCCAGTCCCCACGCGGCATTGCCCGAAATCAGTGCCGCGGCGGCGTCCGAGGAGCCCCCGCCCAGCCCGGCGCCGACCGGGATCCGCTTGACCACGCGGACCCGCGACGGGAGCGGCCGCCCGCGGCGGGCTTCGAGCGCCCGCATCGCCCGCACCGTGAGGTCGGACTCGGGCGCCCAGTCGATGGGCGTCGGACGCGGCGCGTCGACCGCCCACTCCACGGCCAGGCTGGTCGGATCGCCCGGCCCGCGCGGCTCGACCGTTACTTCATCGAAGAGGTCGATGCACGACATCCACGAGCACACCGGGTGAAATCCCGCGCGGGGGTGCCCGGGCGGCAGCGGCCCGCCGACCCACAGCGCCAGGTTCAGCTTCGCGTGGGCGCGTCGTGTCAGGGGGCCGGGCATGAGGGCGGAATGGTACGGGATGGCAGGGCGCGGCCGGGCGCTCGCGAACCGCATGGACGACGCTCCCGTGCGCACTCGGGAGTTCGAAATGAGCGGCTTCCCCGCTCCCGGGGTGACAGCGCGGCTTCGCTTTACGCTATATTGGGCGGGCGGGCGATTCACCGACCTCCCCCTGCACATCCGAACGAGGAGTACACGATGAAGACCAAGAAAGCTCGCGGCGGCAAGTCCACGACCTCCGGGAAATCGGGAACTCCCGTCGGAGGCAAGAAGTTCAAGGTGGACGGTGACAAGCTCGCGAAGATCGCCGGCGGGAAGGCCGGTTCGAGCGGGAAGGGGCCGCTCGGAAAGCTCGCGGCCAACTGAGTCCGCCGCGCGCGGCGCCCCGCCATCGTCCGGGTGACGCGCTGGCCGCATGCTGGACCCCTTCGCCGATCGCGTCGAGGCAGGCCGCTTGCTGGCCCGTGCGCTCGCGCGGACGCTGGCGGGCACCCGTCCCGTGGTGCTTGCGCTGCCTCGCGGCGGCGTCGAGGTGGGCGCTCCGATTGCGCGAAAACTGCGCGCCCCCTTCGGTCCCGTGGTCACGGCGCGCTTCGGCGTGCCGGGGCACGAGGAGATCACGATGGGCGCGGTCGCGCCCGGCAGCATCGTCGCCCGGAGCGGCTGGATCGTGCGCGCGCTCGACATCCCCGACTGGGTGATCGAGCGGGGAGCGCGGAAGGCCGCGCGGGCGTTGCCGGCATTGACGCGTCGCTACCGGTGTCCCCGGCCGGTGACGTCTCTGGCCGGGCGAACGGTCGTGCTCGTGGACGACGGCCTGTTCAGCGGCGCGACGATGCTCGCCGCGATCGCGTGGGCGCGCCGGCGGAATCCCGAGCGCATCATCGCGGCGGTGCCCATCGCCGACCGGCGCGCGTGGGGCGAGGTCGAGCGCGCGGCCGATCGCGCCGTGTGCCTCGATACGCCCCGCCCGTTCCACTGCGTCGCGCACTGGTACGAGGACTTCTCGCAACTCTCCGATGCCCGCGTGCGCGCGGTGCTGGCCTCGCGCGATGCCGGACGCGCGGCACGCGCGCCGGTCGGCCTGCGCACCCGGGCGGTGCGCATCGGGTCCGGGGCCGAACACATCCGTGGCGACATGGCGCTCCCGCCGTCCGCGCAGGGCCTGGTGATCTTCGCGCATGGGAGCGGGAGCAACCGCCGCAGCCCGCGCAACCGGTTCATCGCCGCGCAGCTCCGACGAGCCGGGATCGGGGTCCTGCTGGTCGACCTGCTCACGCCGTCCGAGGCGGCCCGGGACCAGCGGACGCGACGGGCGCGGTTCGGGATTGCTCGGCTGGCACGCCGCCTTGACAGCGCCGTGCGGTGGGCGGCGTGTGCCAGGGTGACGCGTGGGCTCCGGGTGGGCCTGTTCGGGGCCAGCACGGGTGCCGCGGCGGCGCTGCGGGTGGCGGCGGGCCGGCCCGGGTCGATCAGCGCGCTGGCGTGCCGGAGCGGGCGCGTCGACCTGGCGCACGACGCCCTGAAGAGCGTCGCCTGCCGCGTGCTCCTCATTGTCGGCAGGGACGACGCCGAGGTGGTGAAGATCAACCGCGCGGCGCACCGCGGCCTTCCGCGGGGGTCTCGGCTGGCGGTCGTCCGAGGCGCGGGGCACGCCTTCGATGAGCCGGGGTCGCTGGAAGCCGCGGCAAAGCTGAGCTGCGAATGGTTCGCGTTGAACCTGCGCGACGGGGGTCGGCGACGGGGCTCATAGTTCCTGCACACAGGAACCACGGGGCCGACTCGGCTTCCGCTCACGCCCGCTTCTGCTCGACCTCGACGGGCTGGTACGAGATCCGGCCGTGGTAGATCGCGACCAGGCTCTTGCTGATCGACTCGACGATCAGGTTCAGGTCGTGCAGCGTCATCTCGCAGTCGTCGAACTGCCCGTCCATCAGGCGCTTGTTGGCCAGGGCCCGCACGAGCGCGTCGATGCGGCTGGGCGTCGGCTCGGCGAGGGTCCGCGCCGCCGACTCGATCGCGTCGGAGAGCATCACGATCGCGGCCTCCATGGTGCGCGGCTTGGGGCCGGGGTAGCGGTACTCGATCTCGCCGGGCACCTGCGCGGTCTCGGGCTCGTGGCCCCCGCCCTCGCCGGCCTGCTTCATCGCGCGGTGGTAGAAGTACTCGACCAGCGTCGTGCCGTGGTGGCTCTCGATGAAGTGCTGGACGGTGCGCGGGAGGCCGAACTCGCGGGCGAGCTCGACGCCGTCCTTGACGTGACCGACGATCACCAGCAGGCTCATCGCGGGGCTGAGCTTGTCGTGCTTGTTGGGCCCGCCGGACTGGTTCTCGACGAAGTACTCGGGCTTGTTCATCTTCCCGATGTCGTGGTAGAGGGCGCCGACGTAGGTGAGCAGGGCGTCACCGCCGACGGCGTCGGCCGCGGCCTCGGCGATCGCGGCGACGTTCAGCGCGTGGTTGTACGTGCCCGGGGCGCGCTGCTGCAGTTCGCGCAGCAGCGGGTGCTTGGGGTCGCGGAGCTCGACGAGCGTCATCCCCGTCGTGATCTCGAACGTGCGCTCGATGCCGGGGAGCATGAAGAGCGTGAACGCACCTACGACCAGCGCGCCGCCCGCCGCCAGGCCCGAGTCCAGGGCCGTCTCGCGAAGGGCCTGCACGACCATCGGGCGCTCCATGAGGCCGACGAGCGCCGTCGCCGCCGCCAGCGCGACGGCCACGCCCAGCGACATGCGGACGATCGTCCCGCGGTCGCGGACCTCGCCGAGCATCACCACCGCCGCGCCGACCCCGGCGACGACGGTCGCGTAGGGACCCACGCCGCGGTCGAGGGCGATGCAGACCAGGACGCCGTGCAGCGTCCCGAAGGCCAGGGCAACGCGCTGGTCGTACGCGATGCACAGGATGATCGCGACCAGCACGGTCGGGGCCACGCCGGTCAGCTTATGGATGTAACCCGCGTCGGCCAGCTTTTCA
>CAZCPB010000074.1:0-15932 GCA_964500365.1 uncultured Phycisphaeraceae bacterium | reverse complement strand
GGACCAGCCGCTCGATGCGGTCTGGGCGCGGCACGCTCTGCATGAGCGCCTGGACCGGGCACACGATGACCCGTCCGCTGCCGATCCCGCCGCCGGCGATGCACTCGCGCACGACCGCCAGCCGCTCGGCGAAGAGGTCAAGGCTCACGCCGGTCTCGCCGGGAAGCACTTCGAGCGCCGGCAGCCGCAGCGCCCTCGGGCTGCCCAGTTCGTCGATCACCTCTTCGGCGTCGTCGATGTGCGCGACGACCAGCACGACCGGCCGCTCGATCGCTCCGGCCACCGCGCCGCACACCAGCGCGGTCGAAGAACCCGACGCTCCGGTCGCGACGACCCGCCGGCCGCGCGCAAGCGCGTCCCCGAGCCCCCGCACCGCGGGTTCTTCACGAAGCAGGTTCACCAGATCGATCGTCATCGTCGCTGAGCGCGCAGCGTCGCGCCCGTCCGGGCGGCAAGCGCCCCGGACCCGGCACGGCATTCCTTTCAACCGATCCTACTCCGCCGGCATCCGGAGCAATTCCTACGTGCCTCGCGCCCCGACCTTGACCAGCGGCCTGATCTTCTCCATCAACTTCGGCCCGAAGCCCTTCACGTTGTCGAGCTGCTCGACGCTCTTGAACGGTCCGCGGGATTCCCTGAACTCAATGATTCTCTTGGCAAGTTCGGGCCCCACGCCGGGGAGGGCCTCGAGTTCCGCCCGCGTCGCCGCGTTCAGGTCGATCTTCGCGGGCAGGGAACTCTGGGCCGCGGACGCCGGCGCGCCCGTGGCCGCGGGCGATACCCGGGCCTCCTCGCCGGCCGCTCCGCGCCCGTAGTCGGGTGCGCCCGGCTCAACGTGCTGAACGCGCGGCACGACGACGGTCTCGGTCGCTCCCCGGCGTGGCCCCGTGGCGATCGACCACACGATCCCCGTCAGCGACGCGCCGCCGAGCACCGCCACGGCGGCCCACTTCGCCGGCCCCTCCGTCCAGTCTCGCCCCGATTGAGTCCCCATCGCCGGGCCAGTCTATCAAAGTCCGCCAACAGCCCATGCCTTGCCGGCCCGGACGCTCTGACGCAACTGGCTCATCGCGTTCAGCGCGGGTTTGGCTTGGGACGCCGAGCCAAGCAGGCCCCCGGAGGGCATCTCGGCTTTCGTCGAGGCGTCGCTCAGGTCCTGCCAGCAGATGCTTTGCACATACGGCTTTGCCAGGCAGATCGACGCCACCTTCGCCAGCCAGTCGGCCTGGCCCGCTTCGTTCCACCCCGCCCGCCACGCGCCCCCCACCCGGCCTTCGAAAGGCTCCCCGGGCGTACTCGGAACGCCGAAGGAAGAAACGGCGATCGGCTTGCCAAAGGCCGCGTACTGGTCGAGCATCGCCGAGATCGCCATCAGGTCCCGCGTCGCCTGTCCCGGGGCGCTGCGTCCCATCTGCACGCGGACGCCGAGGGCATCGACCGGGAGACCCGACTGCGCCACCGCCTCGGCGTACATGAGCGGCGGCAGCGACCGCTTGTGCTCGGCGTGGTACTCGCCCCACGGCTGGGCGATCTCGACCTGGATCTTCCCCTGCGGGTGCAGCTTCTTCACCGCCAGCACGCACAGGCGCGTCAGGTCCATGATCTGCTCGAAGCTGAGCTTGAAGTTGGTGTTGACGTGGAGCCCCGAGCACACCGTCCACCGCGTCACCGTCCGCCGGTAGCGGGTCACGATCGAATTCACGTGCTCGTACACGAGATCGCGCAGCGTCTCGTAGTCGTTTTCCCAGATGTACAGCCACTCGGGGATGCCGGTCGGCCGCAGGTCCACCAGCGGCCCGCCGGTGATCGGCACCTTCGCGACGCGCACCGCCCACTCGATCCAACGGTCGGTCGAGGCGAAGTCGTACTTGCCCTCGCCCGGCTCGAGGTCGATCCAGCGCATCGGCATCGTTACGAATTCGCTTACCGCCGCGGCCGCCCTTTGAAGACCTTCCGTGAACTGGTCCGGCGCGATCGCCACGCCGACCGCCGGCGGACCCGGGACCACGCAACTCGGAGCGTTCGGCACCAGAATCGGCGCGCCCGACGGGGGCTTTTCCTGCGTGACGGCCGCCATTGCTTGCTGGGCTTTGGCGTACATGTCCCCCGAAAGCCGTCCCGAAAGCTGGCGCTCGGCATGGAGCAGCGCCAGCTTCTCTCCGGCGTCGATCGCCTGCGCCAGGGCCGCGCGCGCGAGCCCGTCGGCTTCCTGTGAGAATCCCCACCCGTTCGCGCGAGAGGGCGGCTCGGGAGGCACTCCGTGCCGCTGGGCCACGAGCGCCGCCGAAAACGTCCGGCGGGCAAGCTCGAACTCCTGCAGGATCCCGTCCTCGGTGGGAAGGTCGAAGAGGCCCCAGTCCTCGAGCTTGTTCAGGAACTCCATGATCCGGTGGCGGGCCAGCTCAAGGCTCAGCATGTACGGCTGCTCGCGGTCGGGGAGCAGGCACGTCTTGAGTGCCAGCACCCCCAGCGGCGCGCCGTGGCCGTTCCCGTGAGCCAGCGCCAGCGTCGGCGCCCCGACCGGGAATTGCACCGCGAGCCCCACCGTGTCCGTCGTCGTTTTCTCGCAGACCAGCCGCCCGTCCTCGAACCGGATCGATCCCTGCACGGGAAGGTCGCCACCGCCGAAGAGGTGCGCCAGACCCTGAGGCCAGGACGCGGCCGGCCCTTTCTCGTCGAAGACGGCGAAGCTCAACATACCGAGGCGAACCCTCCGCGGGATCCGGTTGGGCGGCCGCCGGCCTCGCCACCGAATGATCCTCATTGAACGCCGGCCATGAACGGCGCCGGCGACCCCGAGCCCGGGTCCGAGTGTACGCTAGGGCGATGCCGCGTGACGCCGCACTCCACCCGCCCGCTCCCGGTTCACCCGCCTCGGGCGTGGCCCTGTTTCAAACCGATCTCACGCTACCGAGTCGGCGGCAGGGGAAAGTCCGCGATCTTTATGCGCTGGATCAGGATCGGCTGCTGATCGTCGCGACCGACCGCATCTCGGCCTTCGACGTCGTCATGCCCACGCCGATCCCCGGCAAGGGGCGCCTGCTCACGTCGATGGCCGTCTTCTGGCTGCGATTCATCGAGGCCCGGGGAATCTGCCCCACCCACCTGCTCTCGACCGATCCGAACCAGGTCCCCGAGGGGGCTCTGCGGGGCGCCACCCAGCGGACCGATCTCGAGGACCGCATCATGATCGCGCGCCGCTGCCGCGTGATCCCAATCGAGTGCGTCGTCCGCGGGTATCTGGAGGGGTCGGGCTGGAAGGAATACCGCGAGAGTGGCAGCGTGTGCGGGATCGCGCTGCCGCGCGGCCTGCGCCAGTGCGAACGGCTGCCCGAGCCCGTCTTTACGCCCGCCACCAAGGAAGACGGCGGCAAGCACGACGAGAACATCACGTTCGAACGGGCGTGCGAGCTGGTCGGGGCCCCGCTGATGGAGTCGCTCCGCCGCATTTCCCTGGCCATTTACCGCGAGGCCGCGGAGCACGCCCGGGCCCGCGGCATCATCATCGCCGACACTAAGTTTGAGTTCGGCATCGCGGCGGGGGCCGAATCTGACCCGACCACGCCCGTCCTCATAGACGAAGCCCTCACCCCCGACAGTTCGCGGTTCTGGCCCGCCGACACGTACGAGCCGGGTGGGCCCCAGAAGAGCTACGACAAACAGTTCCTTCGCGAGTACCTCGAGGAACTGGTCGCCGCGGGCAAGTGGAACAAGCAAGCGCCCGGGCCGGAGCTTCCCGGGCACATCGTCAGAGCGACGCTCGCGAAATACGAACAGGCGCGCGCCCGCCTGGCCGGGTAGCCGCCTACTTCGAGGGTTGCTCGGCGACAATCCCGACGTCGATGAACTGCCCGCCGCGCGTCTGCCGGCAATGCACCGCAAGCACGTTCCCCGACGGCCGCAGGGCCGCGATCGCTTCCGCCCGGATCGGGTGCAGCTGGTAGTCCGTTGTGTAACCCTTGGCCTCGAACGCTTTGACGCCGTTGAGGTACACCTCGACATCCTCATCGTGGTGCACCGACAGTCGCGCGGCATCCTTCAACGACGCCGCCGTGAAGCCCCGCGCGAGGTCGAACGTTCGCCGCAGCCAGATCTCCCCGCCGTTCCAGACGGTGCCGACCCGTGCCCCCGGCGTGCCCTGCGTGCCGAACCCCGCGGCGCCGTCGCGCCACTCAGAATCGCTGAAGACCGGGTCTTCCCATCCCGGGGCCGGCTTGTCGAGCGTGTAGCGCCACTTCGGGCCCTGCCCGGGCGCGAAGTCCTCAGCGCTCGCGACAACGGTCCGCAACTCGGGGAACTCGCCCCGGTTCGCCGACGCCACATTCGCCCCCTCCACCTTCATGACCGCGCGGTCGTAGGTGAGCAGACCGTTGCACTCGGTCTCGACGTCCGTGGTCTGGGTGTAGACGGCCGCGGAAAGCCCGGGGCTCTCTTTCAGCCGGTGCACGCGCCGCATCAGCCCGGCGTATTTCTCCGTGAGCTCATCGCGGCTGGAAGTTCCCTGGTACCCCCAATGCTTCTTCGTCCACGTGTGCCCGTCCACGCCGAGGCCGAGGCCCCCGAACTCTCCGAGCACCGCGGCCCGCGTCGGCTCGGGGTTCGGCGAGCCCGGACCCGGGTACACGTGGATGTCGTGCACGTCGCCGCAGGGCCGGTCGGTCCACCCGCTGGCGGCGTTGACGAGGCGCGTCGGATCGAGCGACCGGGTCAGCTCCACGATCCGGCAGGTGTCGAACTGACCCCATCCCTCGTTGAACACGACCCACATCACGATCGACGGGCTGTTGTAGTGCGTCGAGATCATGGCCTTGAGTTCGGCCTCGTACTGCGCGGCGGACCTGGGCGCGCGCGTGATGTCGGGGTCCTGCGGCCCGATGTACCTGTCGCCCGAGGGCATGTCCTGCCACACGAGAAGGCCGAGCGTGTCGCACCAGTAGTACCAGCGTGCGGGCTCAACCTTCACGTGCTTGCGGCACATGTTGAAGCCGAGTTTCTTCGTCATCTCGACGTCGTACTTGAGCGCCTCGTCGGTCGGCGCCGTGTACAGGCCGTCGGGCCACCAGCCCTGATCGAGCGGGCCGACCTGGAAGTACGGCTCGCCGTTGAGGAACAGGCGCGTGATGCCGCGATCGTCGGGCTTCACGGCGACCGAGCGCAGCCCGAAGTAGGAGCGGACGCGGTCCAGAGCCGGATCGGCTTCACCCGCGCCGGCGGCGTGGAGGTTCACGACCAGGTCGTACAGGTGCGGATCCTCGGGCGACCACAGCTTCCGCCCCGGCGCGGGGACCGTGATGTCCGACCCCGGCGTGCCCTTCACCGGCACGCCATCGCCCACCGTCACGCTCACCGTCGCGCCCTCGGGCGTGCACGGGTCGGCCTGGACTCGCACGCGCACCGCGCCGGCGTCGACATCGGGCGTCATCGTGAGCGATCGGATCGCGCCGCAGCCGACGGGCTCGATCCACACCGTCTGCCAGATGCCCGTCACCGGCGTGTACCAGATGCCCTCGGGCTTCAGCACCTGCTTGCCGCGCGGCTGCGTGCCCTTGTCCGTCGGGTCATGCACTCCGACGACCAGTTCCTGCTCGACGCCCGCGGGCTCGGGCAGGAGCGCCCCGGTGATGTCGATTTCGAAGGCGTCGTACCCCCCGAGGTGCGTGCCGAGCGGGATCCCGTTGACGTAGATGTCGGCCTGCCAGTCGACCGCCCCGAAGTGCAGGATCACGCGCCGCGAGCGCCACGAGTCCGGTACTTTGAACGTCCGCCGGTACCACGCGAACTCGTGGTGTTCCCCCACGCCCGAGAGCGAGCTCTCCATCGGGAAGGGAACGAGAATGCGGCGGGCAAGGTCCCGCTTGAACGGCGGGTCGTCGTCGATGCTCGCGGCCGGCGCGAACTGCCACAAACCGTTCAGGTTCATCCATTCATCACGGACCATCTGCGGGCGCGGGTATTCGGGCAGGACGGTGTCGGGCGTGACCGCGGCGCTCCAGCGCGTCGGGATCGGGCACGGGGCGGGGGACCAGGGCTGGGCGCAAACGCCGAGAAACACCGCGGCGGCCGGGGCGGCGAGGGTCATCATGCCCGCAGCATACCGCGGCCGCAGCACCGCGGCCCTGAACAGAGGTCAGTTCTCCGGAGTGACCACGATCTTGTGCTTCACCGGCTTGAGCGCCGCCAGCACCGCCGCGTGCAGCGCATCGTCGCGTGCGAGCAGCTTCGCCCGCAGCGTGCTCATCGCCTCCTCGGCCCCCTGGTCGCCGGGGAGGAGCTGCCGCCCCAGGCGGAAGTGCGTCACGAGGCCCTTGGTCATCGCGGTCTGGTACTCCTGCTTCTGGCCCACGAGCTTGTCGACCTCGAAGAACGCCCCGTCGAAAGGGGTCATGCCGAACTCCGCGGCGAGGTTCACGCCCGCCTCCAGGTGCTCCTTCGAAAAACTCTTCTGCTGGTCTGCCCACGTGACCGACGCCTTCGGGCTCGCGAGGTTCTTCACGGTGAGCGTAAAGCGGTTCAGCCCGTCGTTGAAGGGAACGAACGGCGCGATCCCGCGGGTTCCGTCGGGCTTGGCCGCTTCTCCGAAGAAGCAGAAGGGGTACTTCGTGCTCTCGAGCTCCACGGCGCCCGGCGACGACGCGAGGACCTTGTGGCCCGGGCTCGCCGTGTTCGTGCCGGCCATGTCGATCGTGACGGCCGCGATCTGCCCGTCGAGCCCGAGTGATTTCAGGAACGCGTACGCCATGACCAGGTGCCCGCCCGCGCGCGGGTGAACACCGTCCGTGCCGCACACGTCGAAGGTCTCGCCGTGCGCGGCCTTGGCCTTGCGCTGGGCGAGAATCATGTGGTCGTGCACCGCGGCGTACGGCGCGCCCTCCTCGCGCGCAACCTCGCGGGCCAGGTCGCGGAGCTGCGCGAGATTCGCGTTGTACCCGGGGGCGTCGACGGCATCTCGCTTGAAGAAATTGAGATCGACCGCCCCCGGCGAGCCCACGACCGGCAGCGCGCCCGCGGCTTTGACCTGCTTCACAATCTCGCGCAGCGACTTGGCGTACGCGTCGCCGAGCCGAGCCTCGTACGGCCGGTACTGGCCGTCGTTCATGCCGTAGCACAGCGTGACCACCGTCGGCTTGAGCGGGAGCAGGTCGTTGGCCAGCCTCGCCTGGAAGCCCGGCGCCCGCTCGCCGCTCCACCCCAGCTGGAACACCCGCAGTTCCAGCTCGGGGACGCACATCAGCAGGTAGTCCTCGATGAAGCGGCTGTAGAGCCGCTGCTCGGTGATCGAGTCCCCGGCCACCGCGACCCGGTCGCCGCGGCGCAGCAGTGTGCTCTGCCCCGGCTCGGGGGTCCGGACGGCCTGCCCCGCCGCGGGCAGCCGGCGGACGTAGATGTTCTTGAAGGCCAGTGCATCGCCGTGATTCTGAAGTTCGATCGCACCGGTCGGGTAGATCGGCTTGTCGCGCTCCCAATAGTTCTCGAGCACCGTGTCGTCAACCACCAGCGCGCCGTTGGTGTACACGGTGACCCGCTCGCCCGTCATCAGGATCCGGAACGCGTTCCACTCCCCGGGCGGCCTGTCGGCGTTGACCAGCGCGGTGCGAGCGTGCTTCTGGTTGTTGTAGAGCGCGCCCGAGCCTTCGGGGTTGTCCCAGATGTTGGCCTGCGGCGAACCGCGCAGGTAGATCCCGCTGTCGCCCTTGGGGTTGATCTTCCAGTCCACGTACAGCTCGAAGTCGGCGAAGTCCTCGGCGGTGCAGAGGTTGTCCCCCTTGCCATCGAAGCGAAGTTCGCCATCGACCACCGACCAGTGAGCGCGCATGCGATCGTCGGCGGCTTTCTGCTCCGCGCCGAGCTGCTCGGGCGTCATCTTCGCCCGCGCCGGCGGGTCCTTCACCAGGCCCTTCCAGTTCGCCAGGTCGTTGCCGTTGAACAACGCGGTGAAGTTCGGCGGCGGGGTGTTGTCCTGCGCCAGCGCCGGATACATCAGGCCCAGCCAAAGGACCGCGCCGAGCACCGAAGTAGTTCTGGTTCGCGCGCTCATACCTTCTCCGTGAATTCCGTACGCCCGTGGCTCGTTCTGCGTCTATTCCGCGGCGCTCGCCCGGGGAAGCGGCCGCTCACGCACGATCGCCGGAAACCCCGGCGTGCTCCGATCGTCCGAGGGTCCGCCCCCCGCGAAGCGGACGCGCGCCTCGACCCCGGGAAACGCCCCGAGGAACGCCCCGTGGCGGGCAGGCTCAAGGACACAGAGGGTAGTCGCCGCCGCGTCCGCGCTTGTCGCATCCGGGGCGACCGTCGTCACCAGGAGCCCGCGCGTCATGCCGAGCCCCGTTCTCGGGTCCACGATGTGCGAGTACCGGACACCGTCGATCTCTACGAACTGCTCCGTATCCCCGGAGGTCGAAACGCCCCGGTTGACAACCTCGATGAAGCCCCGCGTACCTCCCTCCGGGATCTCGATGCGCCAGCCCGACCTCCCCGGCGGCGCTTCCCCCGCCGCGATGTCCCCGGCCACCGCCACCAGCGCACAGCCCACCCCGGCCTTCCGCATCTCCGCCAGCCCGGCGTCCGCGGCGTACCCCTTGCCGACCCCCCCGAAGTCCAGGCGGATCCCCGGGGTGCCGAGGTCCGCCTGGAAGCAACCGCGGGGCTCTTCGAGTACCGCGACTTTGCGCCAACCCGCGGTACTGCGCGCCGATCTCAGCTGATTCTGACCCGGCAGTACCGCGTTTCGGCGCGCCTCCCGCCAGAGCCGGACCAATGATCCCGAGGTGACATCGAAGGCGCCATCACTGGCCCGTGAGAACTCAAGGGAGCGGCCAAGAACATCGGCGAGGGTCGGGCTCACGGGAACCGGCCCCGAGCCGGCCGCGTCGCACAGTCGCATCGCCTCGCTGTCGGGGCGGAAGTCGGAAAGAATGGCATCGATCCTGGCCATCTCGGCGAAGGCGCGTCGGGCGGCGTCCCTCGCCTCCTGTTCGCTCGCGCTGTACGCTGCGATGTTCACACGCACACCCATGATGACCTGCGCGTAGTCGAAGCGTTCGAGTGCAGGACCCGAGCACCCGAGAGAGGCACCGAGGGCACAAGCGACGATGAGGCGAAACACGAGCATGGCGAGATCGAACAAGGTAACGCGGACGGGGATGCTCATGGCGGCGGCCCTCCAGGCCGCGATCGCGGGAGCGGCGAGCGCTCAGACCACCGCGGCCCCGAAGCCCGCGCCCCCGCCGGACCCGGTTGCCGGCACGGTGGCCTTCACGCCCTACACCGAGGAAGTGAAGGGCACGACGGTGAGCATTGCCATGGTGCCGGTCCCCGGCGGGATCGCCTCCGGCGGTGCGCCGCTCCGGCCCTTCTACATGAGCGCGACCGAGATCCCGTGGGACGTCTACGACGTTTGGGTGTTCTCGCTCGATGTTCCCGAGGGCGCCGCGGACGCGAGCACGCGCCCCACCAAGCCGTACCTGCTCATGGACCGCGGCTACGGGCACCAGGGCTTTCCCGCGATCTCGGTCTCCTACAAAGGCGCATCGGAGTTCTGCGCGTGGCTCTCGAAGAAGACGGGAAAGAAGTACAGGCTGCCGACCGAGGCCGAGTGGGAGCACGCCTGCCGCGCCGGCACCGAAGGCGAATACTTCTTCGGCGACGCATCGAAGCTGGGCGACCACGCGTGGTACGCGGCAAACTCCGAACAGACGACGCACCCCGTGGGCACCAAGCGCCCGAACGCGTGGGGCCTGCGCGACATGCTGGGGAACGCCAGCGAGTGGGTGACGGGCGCCGACGGCGAGCCGACCACCGCGGGCGGGACGTTCCGCGATGAGGCCGCCGACGTGACCGCGACCTCGCGCGAGGAGCCCTCGAGGGCTTGGAACGCCAGCGACCCGCAGATCCCCAAGAGCGTGTGGTGGCTCGCCGACGGCGGCTTCGTCGGCTTCCGGGTCGTGTGCGAGCCCGCCGCGCCGGGCGGGGAAGAAGTGTCCAAGTGACGATGCGCCACGGCGCGTAGGGGAGAGATTCCATGTCGAGCGAACTGACCCGTCGCGAGTTTGTCAAGGTCTCGGCCGCGGCCGCGGCGCTGCCGTTCGCGGGGACCGCGCTCGGCTGGCCCGCCGTTCACGCCGCGGGTTCCGACCGGCTGAAGGTCGGTCTGATCGGCTGCGGCGGTCGCGGGACCGGCGCCGCGATGCAGGCGATGTGCGCCGACCCGGGCGCGGTGATCTGGTCGATGGGTGATGTCTTCAAGGATCGTCTCGACGCGAGCCACGGGGGCCTCGAGCAGGGCATCGCCGACGCCGCCAAGGACGCCGCAGACTGGGACAAAGCCGGTGATGCTGACCGAAAGGATGACCAAGAGGTCTACAGCCCGACCAAACCCCCTCCCGCACGGGGGACAAAGAAGGCCGGTCGCTCCGGGGCCCGCCCGCGGGTCCCCTCGGCGGATCAGTTGCAGGTCCCACCGGAACGCCGCTTCTTCGGATTCGACTCGTACAAGGAGGTCATCGATTCCGGGGTGGACGTTGTCCTGCTGACGAGCTACCCGGCCTTCCGGCCCGCCCACCTGAAGGCCGCGGTGGACGCCGGGAAGCACATCTTCGCCGAGAAGCCCCTCGCCGTGGACGGCCCCGGCATCCGCGAGGTGCTCGCGGCGGGTGACGCGGCCCGGGCAAAGAACCTCGCGTGCCTCATCGGGTTCTGCTGGCGGTACAACCGCGGCATGAGCGCCGCCTTCGAAAAGGTGCACTCCGGCGCGATCGGCGAGGTCACCAACGTGCACACGACGTACCTCACCAGCACGCTCGGCAAGCGGCCACGCCGGCCGGAGTGGTCGGACACTGAATTCCAGATGCGCAACTGGTGGCATTTCACGTGGATCTCGGGCGACCACATCGTCGAGCAGGCAGTGCACTCGATCGACCGTCTCGCCTGGGCGCTCAACGACCGAGTGCCGCTGCGCGTGACCTGCCTGGGCGGGCGCGCCGCGCGGACCGGCCCCGAGTCGGGGAACGCCTTCGACCATTTCGCTGCGACCTACGAGTACGAGAACGGCCTGCGCGCCCACCACACCTGCCGCCAGATCGACGGCTGCCCGAGCGACAACACCGACTACATCGAAGGCACGGGCGGGCGCGCCGTCATCAACGGGTGGACGCCGGTGTACGAGATGCGCGACCTCAAGGGCGCCGTGGCCTGGAAGGGCGCCGGCACCAGCGAGGAGGCCTCCGAGATGTACCAGAACGAGCACGATGCGCTCTTCAAGAGCATCCGCGAGGGCAGGCCGATCAACGACTGCGCCCGCGGCGCCCGCAGCACGCTCATGGGCATCATGGCGCGGATGGGCGCGTACACGGGCCAGACCGTCACATGGGAGCAGGCGCTGAACAGCAAGGAGAGCCTGGTGCCCGCGCACCTCGAATTCGGGCCCATGCCCACGCCCGAACTCGCCGTGCCCGGCAAGACCGCGCTGGCGTGATCAGATCGCTCCGCGTCCACACGCCCTCGAAACAGGGAACAGAACGATGAACCGGCGCGAGTTCATGATGACGGGGCTTGCCGCCGCGGCGGCGTGCGGGGCCGGCCTCGCGACCACCCGCGCCGCCGGGCCGGTCCGGCAACGGACGCTCCGCAAGGCCGTCATGCTCGGCATGTGCCACGACGGCTCGACCCTCGTCGAGAAGTTCAAGGTCCTGCGCGAGGCGGGCTTCGAGGGCGTCGAGATGGACAGCCCCGACCCGCGCACAACGACCGACACGGTCCGACGCGCGTGCGAGGAAACCGGGATCGTCGTGCACGGCGTGGTCGATTCAACGCACTGGAAGATCCCGCTCAACGCGCCCGACCCCGGCGCGCGCCAGAAGGCTCTGGCCGACCTGAGGACCGCCATCTGGGACGCCCACGAGTGGGGCGCCAGCAGCGTGTTGCTGGTCCCCTGCGTCGTCCGCGAGAACATGCCCTACGACACGGCGTGGGAACTCTCGACCGGGGTGATCCGCGAGGCCCTGCCCACCGCCGAAGAGCTCAAGGTCCGCATCGCGATCGAGAACGTCTGGAACAACTTCCTCATGAGCCCGGTCGAGGCCGCCCGCTACGTGGACCAGTTCAAGAGCCCGTGGGTGAAGTTTCACCTCGACCTCGGCAATCTCGAGCCCTACGGCTGGGGGGACCAGTGGGTCAGGATCCTCGGCGACCGCGTCTGGAAGCTCCACATCAAGGAGTACAGCCGCAAGAAGCTCGACGATGAGGGCCGCTGGAAGGGGTTCGTGGACCTGCTGGAAGGCACCAACAACTGGCCCGCGACCATGAAGGCCCTCGATGAGACCGGCTACAGCTCGGGCGAAAGCCGCTGGGCCACCGCCGAGATCGCCGGGGGCGACGCCGCGCGGATGAAGCAGATCAGCGAGAAGATGGATCGCATATTCGCGATGTAGGCGGGGGCCGCGCTGCCCGCGCCCGGATCGGCGGCCCGCGTTCATCGCCTCCCCGCGATTCTTCCGATAATTGCCCCGATGCACCGAGCGGCAGGAGACCCCCGCGCGCCCCGCCACCCCGGCCGCTCCGCGGCGTGCGCCGCCCTCGCGCTCGGACTTGCCGCGGGTGCGGCCCCGGGGCAGGAGGTCGCGCCCGACGCACCCCGAATCACGATCCCCGGCGATGGTGATGCCGCCGACGAGCCGGGGACGGCGACGCGCCCCGAATCCGCGCGACGGGTCGTCCGCGTGTTCGACTTCGAGGAGCGCGGCACCAATCCGTTCGAGTGGCCCCGCCACTGGATGAGAGCCCAGGACGGAATCAAGTCACGGCCGGAGCGCGGGCAGGTCGTCGAGTTCGATCGCCCCGGCTTTCCTGCGTGGAACCTCGCCGTCCTCGACTACGACACGCCGGCCTTCGCGGGGGTCGGCTCGGTCATGCTGCCCACGTCGGGGGGCAGCACGGCGCTGCGCCTCGAGCCGGGCGTCATCCCCGTCTTCCCGGACGCGGACTACATCGTCACCGCCCGGGTGCGCACGCAGGGCCTGAGCCATGCCCGCGCGAGGATGGAGGCCGTTTTCCTCGATTCGCGACTGAACCCGATCGAATCGAGCCGGGTCGCGAGCCCGCCCGCGGACCCGGGCGGCGACTGGTCCGCGGTCGAGATCGAGATGCACGGCACCTCGAACGGCGCCGCGTTCCTGAGCCTCGAACTGGCGCTCCTCCAGCCCGAGCAGCAGGGCGACGCCATCCCCGGGTACCGGCCCCCGCCGCAGGACTACTCCGGCGCGGCGTGGTTTGACGAGGTCGCGGTCGCGCAGCTTCCGAGGATTGAACTCGCCTGCCGTGCGCCGGGCGGCGTCTTTGTCGCGCCCGAGAACCCGACACTGGGCCTCGAGATCCGCGACCTCACCGGCGAGGAATTGACGGCGCAGATCACGGTGATCGACCGGCACGGAAAGGTGGTGGACCGGTTCTCGCGCGAGATCGGCGCCGGGCGCGCGAGCCTGGAGTGGCAGCCCGGCATCGCCCGCTTCGGCTGGTACCGCGCGGCCCTCGGGGTCTTCAACCGCGACTCGCTCGTCGGCAAGGCGCACGCCGACTTCCTGTGGCTTGACGCCGATCCCCTCGGCACCGGTCCCTCACGCCGTCTCACCGCCGACCGCGCGCGGTTCGGCGTGATGGTCGAGGGGGATGCGGGCGGGCCCAGCTCCGCGATCGAGCCCGTGCTCCGACGCGTCGGTGCCGGCGCCGTGGTCCTGCCGGCCTGGGCGGCCGACATCTCGGTCGACTCGGCCCGCGACTACGCGGGCGTCCTCGGCGCGGCCGTCGAGCCCCTCCTCGACCATGGCCAGACCGTCACGCTCGTCCTGCCGCGGATGCCCGAGCAGTTGGCGGCCATCACCCGTCTCGACCCGGACGATCCGTGGCGGGCGCTCTCGGGTGAGCGTGCGACGTGGGGTCCCTTCCTCGACCCGATCCTGGAGCGCTTCGGGCAGCGCGTACGGCGGTGGCAGGTCGGCGGCGCCTCCGACCAGCGCGCCATGTCTTCGAAGTCGCTCGAAGCGGACCTGCTCGGCGCCGACAGGGCCCTGTCGGTGCTGGTCCCGGCGCCCGTGCTCTCCGTCCCGTGGCGCGTCGGGAGTGAGCTGCGGCCCGAGCTCGACGCCCCGGGCACGGGCCGGACGCGGGCGAGCGTCCTCGTGCCGCACGATGCGCCCCCCGGCTCGATCTCGGCGACGATCGAGTCGTGGCGCTCCGGTCCCGCGGGCGCCGAACTTGAATTCGTGCTCGAGCCCACGCTGGAGGACGTGTACGGCGGCGCCGGCGGGCTCGCCGATCTCGCGCGCCGGGCCGTCGAAGCGTGGCGCGCGGACGCCTCGCCCGTGGCGGACACCGACTCGCGGGACCGGAGGGCCGGTATCGGCGTGGTGCTGCGAAGCCCGTGGACGATCGGCGGCAAATCGGGAGAACAGTTCCAGCCCCGCCCCGAGCTCGGCGTGTGGAGCACGCTGGCGCGCCGCCTGTGCGATCGGCGCGTGGTCGGCGAGTTCCCGGCCGGCCCCGGCCTGCGATGCTTCATCCTCGCCGCCGCACCCGGAAGCCCTGACGATGCGTCGGGCGCGCTGGTCGCGTGGAACGAATCGGCTCCGGACGACGCGGCGGCGCTCCGCGCGTACGTCGGCCCGGGCCCGGTCACGATCGTCGACCTCTTCGGGAACGTCGGCCCCGCGGAGCAGGACGCCGTGAGCAGGCCGATGCGCCGCGCGTCCGACGACGAGGCGGGGGGTCCGAAGTCGCCCTCGCGCCAACCCGGCATCCGGGTTCCGCTCACGCCCGAGCCGGTCTTCATCGAGGGTGTGGACGCCAAGCTCGTCAAGTTCCTGTCGTCGGTCCGGATCGACCCTCCGCTCCTCAAGCCCACCAACGAAACGCACGAGCACGCGATCGTCTTCTCCAACCCCTGGACCACGCCCCTTGACGTCAAGTCGTTCGTCGCCAGCCCCGGCGGGTACGAGACGCCCGACGGCACGCGCGACCGTCGCTGGCGGATCACGCCCCGCGCGGGGCGCGCCGTCGTGCAACCGGGCGAGGAGGGCCGGATACCCCTCACCGTTGCGTTCGCCGCTTCCGAGGAGGCCGGGCTCAAGACCTTTGACCTCGATCTCGAGATCACGGCCGACCACGACTACGGCTCGATCCGCACGTCCGCGCTCGTTGAGCTCGGCCTCCCCGAGATCATGCTCGAGCTGGCCGCGATCCGCGACGGGCGCGACGTTGTCATCGAGGCACGCGTCACAAACCGGGGCTCGCACCCCATGGACCTCGACCTCACCGCGACCGCGCCCGACCAGCCGCGGGCCAAGGCCCCGGTGTCGCAGCTCCCGCCAGGGCGCGAGGCGGTGCGCCGCTTCCCCTACGCGCGGTCCTTCGAATCGATGCAGGGCCGGCGCGTCTCGGTCGCCGTCCTCGAGCCCGAGACCGGCGCGCGGATCGTCCGCTCCGTCATGGTCGAGTAGGCGGCGGGATCATGCCGCGACGCCCGCCCCGAGCGTCCGCTCGATCCGCTGCAAGGCCTCGTCGATCTTCGCCGCCGGCACGTCGAGGTGGCACACCGCGCGGACCCGCTGCGGCGCCGTCGGCAGCACCAGCACGCCCGACGCCTTGAGCTTCTGTACCACCTGCGCCGCGGTGCCCATCCCCGGGTCCACGTCGAAGAAGACCATGTTCGTCTGCACGCTCGCGGCGTCGATCGCCAGCCCCGGGATCTCCGCAATCCCCGACGCGAGCTTCTTCGCGTTGACGTGATCCTCCGCGAGCCGCTCGAAATGGTTGTCGAGCGCGTGCAGCGCCGCCGCGGCGAGCACGCCCGACTGGCGCATGGTGCCCCCGAACATCTTGCGGAAGCGGGCTACGCGCCGGATCGTGTCGGCATCGCCCGCGACCGCCGAGCCCGCCGGCGCGCC
>CAZCPB010000073.1:10959-16020 GCA_964500365.1 uncultured Phycisphaeraceae bacterium | reverse complement strand
CCGGCGATCCCGCAGACAAGGTAGAACGCCGCGTACTTCTTGTAGCCCAGGTGCCGCTCGACCATCCCCCCGAAGACCCACAGGCCGAACATGTTGAAGAACAGGTGCAGCATCCCGGCGTGCAGGAACTGGAACGTCAGCAGCCGCCAGACCTGCAGCCGGGGCACGAGCATGAACGTGGAGAAATGCCCCCAGTCAAAGAAGAGTTGGGCGAGCCGCGGCGAGAACGCCATGAACACGAACACGGCCACGTTGGCCACGATCAGCCACGTGTTGAACGAGAGCGTCCGGAGCGAGAGCATCCCCCCCTCGCGCGCCGTCGGACGCTGGTAGTCGCGGTCGTAGATTCCCATCCTGGTGGCGGCCTCCGTGCGCGCCCGGCCCGATCGCCTGGGCGCGAGATGGTATGGTCGGAGCGGGCGCGGTCCGGCGTTGAATCTCGTTCGGAAAATGCGCGCCGGAAGTTCGGCGGCGCCGGCCGCACCGGCCCCTGCGGGGCGCCGCCGTCACGGCGTCCATCCGCCGGCCCGCTCGGCGAGGTAGAGGGCCGCGAGCGATTTGCCGTCCATCAACTCTCCCCGCTGAACCATGCGCACGGCCTCGGCGGCGGGCGTCGGGTGCACGGTCATCCGCTCGTCGGGCTCGGGCCGGCGGCCCTCGAAGCGCAGCGTCCGGGCCACGAAAACGCGCATCAATTCGTCGCTCAGGCCGGGGGACGTGTAAAAGCCCCCGATCGTGTCGATGCGCCCGGCCCGGTACCCGGTTTCTTCGAGCAGCTCGCGCGCGGCACAGGCCGCCGGGTCCTCCCCGTCGCCGAGCGTGCCGGCGGGCAGTTCCCAGATCGGGGCGTCGAGCGAGACCCGGTAGTTGCGGATGAGGACGATCCGGTCCGGCTCGCCGGGCGATTCCAGAACCGGCACGACGACGACGGCGCCCGGGTGGCGAATGTACTCGCGCACCACCTCGCGCCCGTCGGTCCCGGCAAAGGCGGCCTGCACGTAGTCGAAGCGGGCCCCGCGGTGGATCACCGCGCGCCGGACGCCCGGGGTACAGTTCGCGTCGTCCCGCACGGCGCGGAGCGTAGGGGACGGGCGGGCACGGGGCGATGACCGGCAGCGCGGACGACCCAATCACGAACGGCGCTCCGCGCCCCGCGCCGCGGCCCGGCGATGGCGCGCGGTCGCCGATCATCCGGCTCGTCGGGGTGCGCAAGTCGTTCGGCCCGCAGCGCGTGCTCGACGGCGTGGACCTCGACATCTTCCCGGCCGAAACGACCGTGATCATGGGCCCCTCGGGGTGCGGCAAGTCGGTCATGCTCAAGCACATCGTGGGCCTGCTGCGCCCCGACGCGGGCGAGATCCATTTCGACGGGCGGCGTATCGACAACCTCCGCGAGCGTGACCTCAACCACGTCCGGCTGCAGGTCGGGCTGCTCTTCCAGATGTCGGCCCTTTTCGACTCGATGAGCGTCGAGGAGAACGTCGCGTTCCCCCTGGTCGAGCACACGGCCCTCTCGCCCGCCGAGCGGCGCGAGCGGGTGGCGCGGGCGCTTCAGACCGTGGACCTCGCGGGCGTCCAGGACAAGCTGCCGGCGCAGCTTTCGGGGGGCCAGCGCAAGCGCGTAGCGCTGGCGCGGGCCATCGTGCTCTCGCCGCGGGTCGTCCTGTACGACGAGCCGACGACTGGCCTGGACCCGATCCGCGCGGACGGGATCAACAACCTCGTCATCAAGCTGCGCCGATCGCTCGGCGTGACGAGCCTGGTGGTGACGCACGACCTGGTGTCGGCAAGAAAGGTCGCGGACCGGGTCGTGATCCTCCTGGGCGGCCGGATCGCCGCCGACGGCGAGTACGATGACCTCGAGCACCATCCCGACGAGCGCGTGCGGCGGTTCATGACGGGCACGGAAGCCCGCGACGAGGAGAACCCGCCGGGCGTGCCGCTCGGGGACCGCGCGACGGAGACCTCGCGATGAACTCCCCTTTCGGACGGGACCTGCTCACGGGCCTGGTCACCCTCGCCGGGCTGGCGGGCCTCATGGTCACCCTCTGGCTCATCGGAGACGTGAAGGAGATCTTCCAGCGGTACTACCGCTTCGACCTGCGGCTGGCCGCGGCGAGCGGCGTCACAAGCAGCTCGCCGGTGACGTACAACGGCGTGCGGATCGGAAAGGTGGACGACTCGCGCCTCGATCCGGGGTCGCGCGGCTTCGTCCTGGTGACGCTCGCGATCCGCCACGGCGTCGAGATCCCCGAAGATTTCACGGTCTACATCGACCGCAGCTTCGTCGGGCAGACCACGGTTCAGCTCGAAACCCCCGCCGGGGTCCCCGGGGCATCGACCTTGGTTCGGCCCGGCGTGGTATACGAGCGCGAGGCCTCGTCCCTGTACGACCTGATCACCGGCCCGCTCAAGGAGCCGATGGAGAAGTTCACCAGGGCGGCCGAGAGCATCGACCGCCTCGCCTCGACCTACGCCGACATCGGGCAGGAAGTCCGCGAGGAACTGGCGCCTCGCTCGCCCGCCGAGGTCGACTCGGGCGCCAAGCCGCCGAACATCCGCAGCGTCATCGCTCGCATGGACGGCGCTGCCGCGAACCTGAACCGCTGGCTCGGCGACGAGCCCCTCCGCACCGACGTTCGCGGGCTGGTGGCGCAGGCCCAGGAGTTCTTCGTCAAGGCCGACGCGACGGCGGAGGCGTGGACGCAGACGGGCAAGACCGTGGACGCCGAGGCGACGCGCCTTGCCGCAAAGCTCGACGGCGCCGCGGGCGAGGCGGCGACGGCGCTGCGGCGGGTCTCTGACGCTTCCGAGCAGATCACGGCGCTCACCGCCGGGATCAACCGCGGCGAGGGGACGCTGGGCCAACTGGCCAGGAACCCCGACCTGTACGTGTCGATGAAGGACGCGGCGGACCGGCTCGAGCGGGCGCTCCGTGAACTCCAGCTGCTCGTGCAGAAGTACAAGGACGAGGGGATCCCGCTGAAATTCTGACGCGGCACCCGTCCGGACAGTTCGCGTCACTCAAGCCGGCGAAGGCCGTGGGTGTCGGCCCAGAGGAAGTAGAGTTCTCCCCGCGATTTGAGCCTGCCGCGAACCTCCGTCGGCTCGGCGACGTGGTCGAGAACCCGGTCGCCGATCGGACCGCCCTCAGGACCGGCCAGCAAGACGACGCGCGGCGATGCGCGAGCGTCGTGGAGCGAGAGGGCCGGCGGGATGCCGCCCTTGAGGCACAGGACGGCGCAGTCGCGGTGGACCTTCCCTTCTCCCGGCTTCATGGCCCCGGCGTAGCACTTGGAATCCACGACTTCGCCCCGCAGCACGACCTCTCCGAGGTCGGCGAGGAAAGGCGGACTGCCCGTGCCGCGCCGCTCCACCGCGTCGGTCTCGTCCCCGAGTTCGAGCATGGCCAGTTCGCCCCGCCGCAGGACCGTGCCGCGGAGCCGGACGAGCGCGCCGTCGAAGGGGAGCAGCCGGTCGCGGGCGCCGAACTTTCGCGTGCCGACGACGAGCAAGGCGCTGCCCGGCCCCTCGCCGCCGGTGATCTACGCGGGGTACGGGTCGACGACGAGCACGCCCTCGAAGATCTCTTGATCGACGCCCCAGTCCGTCGCGGCGGGCGGGTTCATGAGGGACACCAGAAGCACCGAAGTGCCCACGACGAAGAGGGCCAGAGCCGCGACGAAGCGTGAGGTCGCGCGCCCGATACCCCTCGGCATGGCGGGGAGGTAGCCAACGAAGAACTCGTCACGGTCAGGCCCGGGCATCGATCACCTCTCGTGCTCCGCCCGGCGGGGCGCTGGCATCGCCCGCGAGGAGCGCCGGCTCAAGGGCCACGCCCTCGCCCGCGGGCATCGCACGGACCTGAACGCGCCCGGCGACGATTCGAACCGGGTAGGTCTGGAGCGTTTCCTTGAACGGCGGGGGCGAGCGGCCGTCGCCGGGCCGGTACTGCCACCCGTGCCACGGGCAGGTGATGCAGCCGTCGATCACTTTGCCCTCGGAGAGCGGCCCGCCCTGGTGCTTGCAGACACCGCTCACCGCTGAGACCGCCCCGGCGTGCCGGAAGACCGCGATGCGCTCGCCGCCCGGAGCGCAGACAGCCCGGGCGCGGCTCTCGGGGATGTCGACCGCCGCGCCGGCGTCGATCCAGCCGTCGGGCGCGGGCGTGCCGCGGTCCTTCGCGACCTCGCGCCGGCCAGCCACCAGGTGGAGCACGACCGTGACGGCGGCGCCGCACCCGAGCGCCACGGCCAGGAGCGGGTGCCGCTCGTCCTGGAGCGCTCCGAGCGCGACGTGCATCACCGCGAGGAAGTACGCCGCGTAGACGAGCATGTGCAGGCGCTTCCAGGTGCGCGCGGAGAGATTGCGGAGCCAGAAATCGTGGCTGGTCGCGGCCATGAGGAAGAGAATGAGCAGGGCGCCGACGCCGAGGATCTCGAACGGGAACGCCGAGATCGAGGAGAACCGCGTGTTGGCGGTGAGCAGCGAGACGAACGGGTTGAGGTCGCCGAACCCGTGGAACTGCGCGATCGTGAACACCGCGTGCAGAAGGGCCACGAAGAACGTGGCGACTCCCAGGTGCCGGCGGTTGTAGAGCAGCGGCAGGAGCCGCGGGTCGAGGCGAGCCAGCGGCCCGATCCACAGCGCGACGTGGAGCATCACCAGGGCGCAGGTGCCCAGCGCGCGGATGATGAGCGTTTCGTCGGTCGGATCGCGCGGCGGGGCCGACGTCCATCGCGACACGACGTAGTACGTTGCGAGGTAGGCCAGCACGCCGCCCGCCAGCACCGCGTCGTAGATGCGCTTGTGGCGCGTCCAGCCGATCCAGGTATAGGAGACGCTCATGGTCGCGCCTCGGTCGGCGTCGGCGGCGCGGGACCGGCCCCGGACGCGGACCGCGCCAGGAGCGCCGCCGCGATCCCGACCGGCAGCAGCACCGCCAGGGCGATCCACGCGAGGAGGTGCGCCTTTCGTTCAGAGCGGGTCAATTCGGCGCTCCGGCGGGCGTCCGGCGGGCGCGGAGCCAGGTGCGCAGCATGACCGGCCACAGCGCGACCA
>CAZCPB010000073.1:0-10949 GCA_964500365.1 uncultured Phycisphaeraceae bacterium | reverse complement strand
GGCCCGGCACGATGAACGCGAAGAACAGCGGGTGCGAGCCCCGCGCAGCGGGATCCGTGCGGAAGATGCCCCGGGCCAGGAACAGCGCGGCGAAGACGCCCCCGATCACGGCGTAGGCGGCGACGGCACCGAGCAGGGCGTGGGCCCAGGTCATAGCCGGTCACTCCAGGCCGCGGTGGCGGCGTGCCTGCTTCGATGCCGGCGTCCGGCTCCGGTTACCGGGATGCGACGGGTCGTCAGTCTCAGCGCGTCACATCGCCGAGATCGAGCGTCACCCCATTGGGCTGGTAGTAGTCAACGTTGAGGGTGTCCTCGTTGATGGCGGTGAAGACCACGCAGGTCCGTCCGCTGCGGGAGGCGAACGCCAGGTCGTCCTTGCTCGGTCCCGCGTAATCCTCGTTGCGCCAGCGTTGCACGTGGAAGTGGTACACGGCCAGGCCGTGGTCGGCCGCGGCGATCAGGTCGTCTGAGGCAATGAATCGCTCGTCGCCCGTGCGCTGGCCGGGCCTGGGCGTAAAGAGCCGCACACGGAAGGCCCCGGCGGGCTCGGCGAGGCACTCGAGCACGCCGCCGTATTCGGTGGAGGTATCGCGACGGTCGAGCTCGGCCTGCTGGAAGAGCGAGGGGGCGATCGTGGGCGCGTGAACGGCCTCGTCCGCGACCAGCGCGGCGAGCAGGTCGCCCCATCGCATGCGGTCCTGCCAGTCGCGCAGCCGGTTTGGAAGGGGCTGGCGGAACTCGTTGGCGTCGATGGTGCGCCGGCGGTGCGTGCGGTCGTCGAGCCGCCGGCCCAGTTCGGCGAGCAGCTCTTCACGCGACGCGGCGAGCCAGGCCGAGCGCTGGCGGGAAGCCCAGCGCACCGGCTCAACGTGGCAGAGGTGAATGCCGTTCCGGCTCGACTCGGGGATCGAAGACACCGCCGCGGCGGCCTGGGACCACCATTCCCGGTTTCCGGGCTTCGAAAAATCCGCGAGCGCCAGCAGCCAGTTCAATTCGTCACCCGTGATCGGCACGCACCCGAGCTCGACGCGGCAGAGGCGCAGGGCGCGAACGACCGGGTCGTTGTCGCTCCCGCCGCCGGAACCCGTCAGGACCGAGGCGCGGATGGTCCCCTCGCCGTCGAGCCGTCCGAGGAGCTCCCACGACTCGGCGCGGAGCCGCTCGGTCCAGTCCGGGATCGTGATGTCCGGCTCGGGGGGTGGCGGGTTCAGAAAGATCTCGAAGACGACCTTTTCGGGCGCGCGGTCGGGGTACAGGCCGCTGAGCGCGACCCGCTCCCCACGCTCCGCGTCGGGAACACCGGGCACGATCCGCGCGTAGCTGCGCACCAGCGCGGGCGTGCACTCCGTCCATTTGCCCGCGTCGATCCGCCGGCACAGGTGCGCGACCATCGCGCGGCTCTGCTCGCGCGGCAGCATGAGGCGTGCCATGGCGCGGCCCTCGCGCGCCGTGGCCGGATCGGGGTCGTCGATGAACAGGTCGAGCACACGCCCGCGGACTTCGGCCGGGACCCGCGGGTCCCACGCGACGTCCTTCATGAACGGCGTGATCTTGGCGCGCTCGTCCGGGTTCGAGGCGCTCTCTCGCCATGCCCGCTCGGCGGCGTCGATCCGCTCGCGACGCGGCAGGTCCGGCTGCAGCGCCAGGGCGACAGGGTCCGCGCCGACAGCCTGCTCGCTCGAACCGCAGCCGGGCGCGATCGTGATCAGGCCCGCGGCGAGCGACGCTCCGCCGAGCCAGAGAACGCCGGATCGGATCCACCAGATCATGGGGTGAGTCTACGGCGGTGCGCTCGCGGGAAGTGCGCCGGACGCAAGCATCCCGGTGAATAACCCGATCTATAATCCACGGATCGCATGTCGAAACTCCCCGCCACGCCCGAGGCCCCCGAGCAGTCCGACGAAACGCGCGAGCGCGTCGAGAAGGTGATCAACCTGATCCGTCCCGCGGTGCAGGCCGACGGCGGCGATGTCGAACTGGTGGGCATCACGCCCGAGGGCGTCGTCCAGATCCGCCTTCACGGGGCGTGCGTCGGCTGCCCGTCGAGCACGATCACGCTCCAGATGGGCATCGAGCGGAACCTCAAGGCGCACGTGCCGGAGGTCCGCGGCGTGCAGGCGGTCGCCTGATAACCACGGCCCGCCGGGCGGCGCGGTCCGGGGCGGATGCGCCGATCTGATAAGCTGCGCAATTTCTTGATACTCCAGCATTTACAGGATGCCCCGTCGGAGGGCTCCGATCCCTCAAGCGTCCGCGTGCCGCCCGACCTCGCCCGACGCGAGGCAGGACGGCCGCCGCTGAGGGAGGATCGAATGAACCGAACTGGCTATGGCATCGCGTGCGCTGCGGCGTTGATCGGCGCGGCAGGGGCGTACGGGCAGCAGGAACCTACGAACATCAATCAGGCCCAACGGCCCAAGGCGATCCAGGCCTCACCGGCCCGGAAGGCCCCGCAGGCACGTCCGGCATCGACCGATCGAGCCGGGGAAAACTCCAGCGCGACCGCGTTGTTGCGGCGGCTTGCCGGCGAATGGGAAGGGCAGGTGCAGGTGCGAGGGGCCGACGGCATGACGTCGGCTTCAGTGGTGAGCGCCTCGAACCGGCTCGAGGATGGCGAGCGGAGACTGGCATCGTGCTTGACCGGCTTCGCGTTCGCCAAGCCGTTCGAGGGCGCCGCCGTTCTTCGCATCACTGGCCCGGAGGTTTCTTCTTCGTGGTCCGACACGATCAACAAGGGCACGTCGCTCGCGCGGGCCGAGGCCGACCGCTGCGCCCGCAGCGGCGCGACGCTGGCCGGGCGCGGGGCGACCAGCGAGCAGGCGACGATCGAGCAGTCGTTCACGATGACGGGCGACGACAACTACGTCTTCGAGCTCAACTCCGTCGGCGAGAGCGGGCGCCGCACGCTGCTGGTGCGGCTGGACATGACGCGCCTGCCCTCGGGCCGGCGCGCCGAGGCCAGCGCGAAGTTCAAGGATGCGCCGCTCCTGGCGCGCCTGCGCACGGAGAGCCCGACCTCGACGCAGGCGAGCGTGAGCACCGACGAGTAGCCCGCTCGGGGCAGGTTCTCCGAGCCGCGGCACTCCCGGCGCGCCAAGGTGGGCGCGCCTTTTTATTGCGCCCCGACTACGGCTTGGCGACAAAGATCCCCGTGGCGTTGACGATCAGCGCCGCGCCGTCCGCGGAGGCGACGGTGCCCACCACGACGAGCTCCGAAAGCTCCTTGATGCCCTTGGTGCCCTTCACCTCGGCGCGGAGCGGGTTCCCCGCGCCGTCCACGATCTGCACGGTCGCCGAGTGGGCGGTGATCTGCTTGGTTTCCTCGCAGCAGTAGTCCCACGGTGTCTTGCACGCATCACCCGGGATGTCGGAGCACGCCTTGGGCCCGTCGCCGACCAGCGTGAAGACGGCGCGTCCCGGCACGAACGGCTCGTGGCTGCCGCCGATCCTGCCGCGGATCGTGATGGTTTCGCCGACCTTCGCGGACGGCTTGGCGTCCTGGACCTGGCGCGCGCCCTCGGGCGCCGAGGCGAGGAACACCGAGTCCGGCACCGTTGCGGCGGTCTTCACGGGCGCCGACGTGCCCTTCTCTGCCCTGGTCTCGCAGGCGACCAGCCCCGCCGCCCCCACCATCACCGCGATTGCGCACGCACGGGCCCACGGACAGCTCTGATTCCACATGTTCACCTCCAGATTGCGGCCGCGACACCGGGTCAGACGGCCTTGAGTGCCACAGGGATCTCCAGTCTCAGACATCGCCACGCCGGCGGCAGCGCGCCCAACAACCCGAGCGCCAGGCCCGCGCCGAGCGCCACGGTCGCCGCCATCGAATCGACAACCAGCCCGAACGCCCCCATGGAAAACCGGACGGTGAGCCCGTCAAGAGTCCAGAGGCCAATCCCGCACGCCAGGAGCGCGCCCGCGGCAGTCGCGACCAGCGACTCCTGCACCAGGCTCACCACGATCGCCCCGCGCCGGAAGCCGATCGACTGGAGCGTGCCCAGTTCGCGGACGCGCGAGGCGAACGCGGCGTACATCGTGTTGAGCCCCCCGAAGAGCCCGCCGAGCCCGATCAGGCCCGCGGTGGCCCACGCCACGGCGCGGACGGGCCCGAAGAACGCCGCGAGCTTGGCGTAGTACTCGCGCTCGGGCATCGCGGCCAGCTCGAGTTCCAGGCGGGTCTTGGTGAACGCCGCGACGTCGGCAAACTCGGCCACAGCCGGGTCGAGAGTCGCGATCACGCACGAGATGGTCGTCCGTTTGGTCGCCTCCATGAGGTCGGTGAGCGGCACCCACAGTTCGGCGTCCATGACGGTGCCGGGCGCTACGAAGCGGCCCACCACGGTCCACGGGCGGTTGTCGATCAGCACCGACTTCCCGACGGCCAGGTCCCCGTCGGGCACGCCGATCGTCGAGGCGGCCATGCGGCCGACCAACACCTCTTCGGCGCCGACGGCCGGGAGCCTTCCTTCGACGATCTGGGCCTGATCGTGCACGAGCATCGCGCGGGGCGTGATGCCGCGGACCGCCACCGTGCGCGCCTCGGTCTCGGCGTGCGTCGTGACCGGGAGCTGCACGTACACCTCGGGCGAGAGGTACGGGACCGCCGCGACCGACCGCACGCCGCGCACGCTGGCCTCGAAGATCCCCGGCGCCGCGGCGGAGATCTCGCTGCGCTCGATGCTCTCCTCGCTCCCGGTGCCGAGCACGATCACGTTGTGCACGCCCCCCGTGGCACGGATCGACCTGTCCATGCCCCGCACGAACGCCGCCGCGGCAAGGACGAGCAGCACCACCAGCGCGCTCCCGAGCACGCTGAGCGCCAGGCGCGGGCGGGAGCGCCCGAGGTTCCTGACCGAGTATTCGAAGGGGAGGAGTTTCATGCGTCTACACGGCGCGGAAGCACGAGGCGATCTCGCGGCGCGAAGCCTGCCACGCGGGCACCAGCCCCGCCAGGACTCCGACGCCCGCGGAAATCGCCAGCCCGGCGGCGATGACCCACGCGTCGGGGGTGATGTTGATGCTGAGGCCCTCGGTGGACAGGGTGAACCGGCCGAAGCGCACGAACGCGCCGGCCAAAAGCGTGCCGAACGCGCCGCCGACCACGCCGATGATCACGCCCTCGGAAACGATCAGGCGTGCCAGGAGCCCGGCCCGGAACCCGAGGGTCTGGAGCACGGCGTGCTCCTTCACGCGGTCCTGCACGCTGAGCACGATCGAGTTGGCGACGAGCGCGAGCACCGCGGCCAGGCACCCCCACCCGAGGTACGCCGTAAACCCGACGATCTCGACGATGTCGGCGCCGGCCTGGGCGATGAACGCCTTCTCGGAGCGGGTGGTCGTCGGCTCCTGCTCGGCGCGGAATTCGTCGTCGATGGCCCGGGCGACCTCGTCGGCCCGCGCGGGGTCGCTCACGGTGACGTTGAACTGCGTCACCACGCCCAGGCCGTTCGAGCCCGCGGCCCTCTGGAGGAACTCGAGGTTCACGTATGCCACGTTCTGGTCCTGCGGCTCGTCGGAGCGCACGATGCCCGCGACGTTGACGTTCACGCCCGCGGCGACGAACGACTGCCCGACCTTGAACCCCCGCCGCGCCGCCAGCCGCTCTCCGACCAACGCCGCGTCCGAGCGCCGGCGCCATTCATCGAGCGAGCCCTCGATGAGCTCCCAGTCCGCTCCCACGGCGCCGAGATCTTCTTCACGCAGGCCTCGGAACGTGATCACGTCGAGGCTGGCGCGGCAGTTGTTGACGACGATCTTCATGGGCACGACGCTCGCGACGCCGGGGATCCGGGCGATGCGGTCGCCGTAGTACTCGGGCAAGCGGCTGGTGGCCGGGCAGAACCGGTTCTCGCGGTAGACGATGAGCGTGCTGTCGGCCGCGGCGGCGGTCGTCGCCTCCGTCACGGCGTGCTGGAGCGTCCGGACCGCGACGAAGAGGAACATGGCGACCGCCACGCCCGCGACGGTGAGCAGGCTGCGGGTGCGGTGGCGCCAGACCTGCTTAGCCGCCAGCGGGATAAGCCTGGTGGGGATCATGCGAGGTTCTCCGCCAGAGAGGAGTGCGCCCCGTGCCGGTCCGCCTCGACCAGCCGGCCCTTCTCGAGGTGCAGCGTGCGGTGCGCGTACGCCGCGCAGCGGGCGTCGTGCGTGACCATGATCAACGTCTTGCCGAGTTCACCGGCGAGGCGCGTGAGCAGGGACATGATCGCGCGGGCCGAGTCGGCGTCGAGGTCGCCGGTGGGCTCGTCGGCGACGATGATCTTCGGGTCGGTCACGATCGCGCGGGCGATGGCCACGCGCTGCTCCTGGCCCCCGGAGAGCTGCCGGGGGAAGTGGTCGTGCCGGTCGGCGATGCCGACGAGGTCGAGGGCAGCCGCCACGCGCCGGTGCCGCTCGCGCGAAGGAATCCTGTGCAGGAGAAGGGGCAGTTCGACGTTCTCGTACGCGGTGAGCACGGGGACGAGGTTGTAGAGCTGGAAGATGTACCCCACGGCATCGGCCCGCCAGTCGGCGAGCTTCGAGCGCGAGAGCGTGGCGATGTCGACGCCCCCGATCGCCAGGCTGCCCCCGCTGGGCCGGTCGATGCCGGCGATCAGGTTCAGCAGGGTCGTCTTGCCGCTGCCGGACGGGCCCATGAGCGCCAGGAACTCGCCGGCCTCGACGTCGAGGTCCAGCTCGTGCAGGGGGGTGATGGTGACGTCGCCCTTGTGGTACTGCTTCGTCAAGGCGCGGCATTGGATCAGCGGTGCGGTCATTCAGCGACCTCCTTGCGCGGCGTGCGGCGCACGCTCGCCGAGCACGCGCACCCGCGTCCCCTCGGTGAGGTCCGGGGGCGGGGCCACGATGAGCCTGTCCCCCGGCCGCAGCCCCTTGAGGACGCTCGCCATCCCCTGGCCCGGGCCCGCGCCGGGTTCGACTTCCAGTTCGCGGAGCACGGCCAACGGGCCGTCTCCGGGCGACGAATGGTCAACGATCCACGCACGCCCGCGTCCGCCTTCGAGCCCGACCAGCGCTTCGCGGGGCACGAGCACGGGAACCGCCCGCTCGTCCGCCGGTGCGGCGTCCACCGCCGGTCGTGCGGCGCCGGCCGCGCCGAGGAACCGGACGCGGGTGAGCATTTCCGGCTTGAGCGCGGCGTCGGGGCTTTCGACGGCCACTTTCACCTGGACGGTGTTCCGCTGGATGTCGGCCTCGTGCACGATGCGGGTGACCGCGCCGGTGAAGACTTTCCCGGGAAGGGTCTCGGTGGTGATCTCGGCGCGTGTCCCGACGCCGATCGCGGCAAAGTCGGCCAGGGGCACGTCGGCCCGGACCTGGAGCTTCGCGGGGTCGTAGAGGCGGACGACCGCTCCGGCCATCGAACCATCCTCGCCGCCGGGCGCCGGCATGGCGACCCTCGAGCCGGGCTCCACCAGCCGCGAGACAACCACGCCGGGGGCAGGCGACCGGATTTCGGTGCGCTCGAGGGCCAGTTCGGCGATGTCGCACGTGGTCCGGTGCATCCGCTCCGCGGCCTCCGCCGCGACGACCTCGGCCCGCGCGGCAGCAGCGTCGCGCTCGAGCGCGTCGAGTCGCAGTTCGAGCCGCACGAACTGCCCCTCGGAGAGTCCACCCGCCTCCACCAATTCCCGCTTTCGCTGCACCTCGTCGCGGACCTCGCGGGCGCGCGCCTGCGCCGCTTCCAAAGCCGCACGCGCCCGAGAGACCTCGGCGGAGCGCATGTCGAGCTCGGCCGCGGAGCGACGGACCTCCAGGCGGGCATCGTCGTCGATGAGCCGCGCGACCACCTGCCCGGCCTCGATGCGCTCACCTTCAAGAACCAGAACTTCCTTCACGACACCGGGAGTCAGCGCCGGAACGTTGATGAAGTAGGGGTCCGCTTCGATCCACCCGGGGGCCTGAGCGACGACCGTGGGCGCCGAGCCGGGCGAGGCCTCCCGTGCCGGCGTGGAGTTGGGCGCGGCGACCGCCGGGACGACCCACACCTCGACCGACGGCCACAGCGCGGCCCGGGCCGCGTACGCCAGAATCACGGCGACCGACACGAGCAGCACGAGCGGGAGGAGCACGCGCGTTTTCCACCGCGACGGGGGGACCGGGACGGCGGTCGAGGTCGTTGACGCGGCGCCGCCGGTACGTGTCAGTGATGAGAGCGCCGGTGTGCTCACGGTGACCTCCCCGCGCCGGTGGGCAACGCGCCCTCGACCCGCCCCGGCGGCCCGAGCAGCGCCCGGACGCCCGCCTCGGCGCGCGACTCCGCGGCGAGGGCGTCGATGATCCGCAGCGTCGTGTCGTGGCGGGTGCGAAGCGTGTCGAGCAGCAGGAACGTGTCGACCTCGCCCAGCTCGGCGATCCGGCGCGCCTCGTCGTACTGAGCATCCACGAGCGCGGAGACTTCGGATTCGAGCGTGGCGCGCAGCGCGCGGGCCGAGTCCAGCCTGGCCCGGGCCGACTCCAGACGGCCGCTGAGGCGTTCGAACTCCGATTCGTACGCGCCGCGCGCGGACTCGCGCTGCGCCTCGGCCTCGGCGATGGCCTGGCGGTTGCCGTTCCAGATCGGAAGCGGCAGCGACACACCAAGCCCGATCTCGTCGTCGCCGCGGTCGTTCCCGAGCCCGGGCATCAGCGTGATGTCGGGGTACTGGCGCCGTACTTCGAGCGCCAGGGTGCGCTCCGCTGTTGCGTACTCCGCGGCTGCGACGAGAAGGTCCGGGCTGCGCTCGGTGATCGCGTTCGCACGGTCGCCGGCTTCCCAGGTGCGGATCGACGGCGTGAGAGCGAGCGGCGCCGCGCCGGTCAGGCCCATGATCGCGCGAACCTCGGCCTCGCCCGCCGCGGCGTCCCCTTCCATCACGCGAAGGTCCGCACGCCGCAGGGCCCGCTCGACGTGGAACGGACGGGTCTGCGACGAACTGAGTTCTCCCGCGCCGTGCAGGGCGTCAACGATGCCCACGATCGAGTCGAGGCCTTCCAGGTAGACGTGCGCGGCCCGGGCGCGGGCCACGGACGCGGACCAGTCGGTCCACGCAGAGCAGAGCGCGGCGCGCACCGACCATTCCTCGCGGGCGATGCGGGCCAGTTCCGCCGCGTGCCCGGCCCCCGCCCGCGCCGTCTCGGCCTCCAGCCTGCCGGATACCGGGAGCGTCAGGCCGATCCCGCCGAAGAGTTTCCACGGCTCGCCCACGCCCTCGAGCAATCGCTTGGCGTCAATGAACAGGGTCGGGTCGTTCCAGAGACCGGCGTGTTCGAGCGTCGCCGCGGTCACGCCCGCGCGCAGGCGTGCGACGCGGAGATCCGGGTTGTAGAACAGGGCCACGGCCTCGGCCTCGCGCACCGTAAGGCCGTCGGAGGGATCGAACTCGCCCGCGTGACCCGACTCAGCCCCGAGCCCCGCGGCGAGCGCGCGAACGCCGGGCGTGTCGGCGGCGCGCGCGGCCCACGCCTCTCGGAACGCCGGCAGGTCCAGCGGCCTGGCCTCGTACGAAGCGCACCCGGTCAGCAGCGCGGCAACGCCGAGATTCCCAAGGCGGATTGTGATCGCTCGCAAACCCAACGTTTGCTCCGACGGGCCATGCCCCGCAAGGGCACGAACCCGGGGTACTCTCAGTTGGACGTGACGGATCGCGCTCATCGAGCGCGCAGCCTCGGCGCCCGGAACGGCGCACGAGAAGAGAAAGCCCGGGTTGCCTAGATCAGCAATCGCGCGGTCAAAAGACCGGCTTGCTCCCGCCAGCGCGGAAGGGCGACCGAGGGCGCACGACGCACCCCTTGGGACCGGCCCGGCCCGACGGACTCGAACTCGGAGAGCGCCATGGCCATCGGCCGGCCCGCGTCTTCAACGTCCAGCCGGAGCTCTCCGCGCTGGGTGTCCGACGGGGGGATCTCGACGCCGCAGCACTCTTCGGGGACGGGACCATGTTCACCGGGGTGGAACGGCGGCTGATCGCAGCACGAATCCGAGGGCGCGGCAGAATCGTGCGGCGCGATGTCTGAATCGGTCGCGCAGCACCCGCACTCACCGCTCGCAACGCCGTCATTGAACACGGCCGCGGGGGAATGGTCGAAGCACCCGAGGCAGAACACCGAGCCTCGTGGCAGCAGGACCGCCGCGGCCTGGCCCAGCAGGCAGAGGACGGCGAGAAGTGCCTGGACGGTCCTGAGGTGCACGGAAGGAGTATATCGCCGCCGCCGAGCGCGAAGTTCGGCGTCTTGTGCTGCAATCTCGCCCGGACCTCGGCGGCCCGATAAACCCGGCCATCGAACTGATCCCGAGGTCGAACCGGGGACTACTTCGAGACGTCGGCGCGTGGGCCGGAGGTTATTTCGTCCGCGAGAGCGGTCGCGCCGTAAAGCTTGCGCAGCGCCTCGATCATGGCACGAGAATCGACCGCCACGGCTCGGTTCAGCGTGCCGTCGTAGGCGAACGCCCCCGCGAGGCTGTGAATGTTGCCGTCGAAGACCAGCCCGATGACCTCGGCGCGGGTGTTGATGACGGGGCTGCCGCTGTTGCCCCCGATGATGTCGCCGCAGAAGACGAAGTTGAACGGGACGGAGAGGTCCAGACGCTCCCGCCCTTCGAGCCAGCGCTCGGGGAGGACGAATTCCTTCTGGCCGGCGCGCTGCGCGTGCCGCTCGTAAAGACCCTCGAAGGTGGTGTACGCGGGCACCGTCCGGCCTTCTTCGGCGTAGCCCTTCACCGGGCCGTAGCTGAGGCGCAGCGTAAAGGTGGCGTCGGGGTAGTTCTTCTCGCCGTCCAGGGCGAAACGGGCGCGGGCGATCTTGGCGTAGTTCTCGCGTTCGACGGCCTCGACCTCGTTCTCGAACCTCGTGCGCAGTGCGCGGGCCTCGTAATCCATGGCGACCGCCAATTGAATGAGCGGGTCGGCCGACGACTCGACCGCGAGCTTGCCGCCGGCCGCGAGGGCGCGCCTGGCTTCGACGTCCCG
>CAZCPB010000072.1:0-16129 GCA_964500365.1 uncultured Phycisphaeraceae bacterium | reverse complement strand
TGCTGGGTGCTGGGTGCTGGGTGCTGGGTGCTGGGTGCTGGGTGCTGGGTGCTGGAATCCTACACGCAAGAACGCTTGATCGTTCCTGGCGCGGCACTCAGCACGCAGAACCCGGCACCACCTCCCGTCTACTCCACTTCAGCCTTCGGCTTGTACGCCGCGATCACCGCGCTCTGGATGTGCGGCGGCGTGTGCTCGTCGTGGCTGTAGTCCATGCTGTACGACCCCGCGCCGCCCGTCATGCTCTTGAGCTCGTTGGAGTAATTCTGAAGCTCGCCCGCCGGCGCCGTCGCGCGCACAAGGCACTGGTCGCCGGGCAGGATCTGCGTGTCCTGCACGCGTCCGCGCTTGGTCGAGAGGTGGCCCGTGATGTCGCCCATGTACTTGTTGGGCGCGGTCACTTCGAGAATCACGTAGGGCTCAAGCAGCTTCGGTCGGGCCTTCTGCACCGCGTCGATGAACGCCTTCTTCCCCGCCGTAATGAACGCGATTTCCTTGCTGTCGACGTCGTGGTACTTGCCGTCGTAGAGCGCACAGCGGATCCCCGTCATCGGGTACCCCGCGATCGCGCCCTCCTGCATGATCTGTCGCACGCCCTTCTCGACCGCCGGCCAGTACTGGCGGGGCACGCTCCCCCCCACCACTTCGCTCGCGAACTCGAACGGCTCGGCGCTGTCGGCGGGCAGCGGCTCGATGCGCAGATAGACCTCGCCGAACTGGCCCGAGCCGCCCGTCTGCTTCTTGTGGCGGTGGTGCCCCTCGCTCCGGGCCGTGATGGTCTCCTTGTACGCGACCTTCGGCGGGCTGGTGAGCAGCTCGATCCCCGCGTGCTTGAACTTCTCGGTGACGATCCGCAGGTGCAGTTCGCCCAGGCCGCGCATCACGGTCTGATTGATCGCGGCGATGCGCTCGACGACGAAGCACGGGTCCTCGGCCATGAACTTGTGCGCGGCGCTCGAGAACTTCGATTCGTCCGCGTGGTTCTTCAGCTCGACGGCCAGCCCGAACATGGGCTTGGGGATGGGGAGCGGGATGAGCCGCACCGAATCGAGCGCGTGGCTGTCGTGCAGCACGCCGTTGAACTTCAGCTCCTCGACCTTGGAAATCGCGGCGATCTCGCCCGGCCCCACCTCGTGCACCTCGACGTGCTCCTTGCCCTGGAGCTTGAACAGGTGGCCGACCCGGAAGGCCTTCTTCTGGTCGTCGATGAAGAGCTCGCCCTTGCTCTTCACGGTCCCCTGGTGCACGCGGAAGATGCCCAGCTTGCCGACGAACGGGTCGGTGACGACCTTGAAGATGTGGGCGAGCACCGGCGCCGCGGGGTCGGGCTTGGCGTGCCACTCCTGCTCCTCGCCGCCCTCGGTCTCGCGCTTGACGAATTCGGGCGGGTTCACCTCGACGGGGCTCGGGCACAGGCTGGCCAGGACGTGGAGCAGGTCGTCGCACCCCGCGCCGGTCTTGGCCGAGCAGAAGCAGACAGGCACGAGGTGGGCCGATTCCAGGGCCTTCTCGAACGCGGCGTGGAGCTTGTCGGCGTCGAAGCCGTCGCCCTTCTCGAGGTACTGCGCCGTCAGTTCGTCGTCCACCTCGATCACCTGCTCGACGATCTTCTGGTGCGCCTCGTGCACGGACGAGAACTCGGTCTGGTCTCCCGCGGCGTCCTTCCCGTCGTGCTCGAAGACGTTGATCACCTTGGCCCGGCCCGGCACGGGCAGGTTGATGGGCAGGCAGATCGCGCCGAAGGTCTCCTTGATCTGCTCGACGAGCGCCTCGAGGTCGGCCTGCGCGTCGTCAATCTTGTTGACGACGATCATCCGCGGGATCCGTCGTTCGCCGGCCATCGCCATGAGGCGCCGGGTCACGCTCTGGATGCCTTTGGCGGCGTCGATCACCACCGCGACCGTCTCGACCGCCGGGAAGCAGCAGACCGCGTGCCCGACGAAGTCCGCCAGCCCGGGCGTGTCGACCAGGTGCACATCGTGATTCTCCCAGTCAAAGTGGACGAAGCTCGGCTGGAGGCTGTGCTTGTGGTGCTTCTCCTCCTCGGTGAAGTCACTGACGGTGTTCCCCTCCTCGATCGTCCCCATCCGCTTGGTGGCGCCGGCGGTGAAGAGCAGCCGCTCGGTGAGGAGCGTCTTGCCGCTGCCGCCGGCGCCCGTCAAGGCCACGTTGCGGATGTCCGATGGGGCGCGCGATGCCATGGCAATTCCTCCTGCCGCCGGCGGGCGGGGTAGTCGTGATGTGCCGGCCGGGTTCGCTCGGGACAGCCCCGGGAGGCCCGGCCGGGGAGTCAAGTGTAAAGGGTTGATGATGATCGGGGTAGGGGGCCGCCTCGTCGGACGCTGGCGCCGCCCCGGGCCGCTCGTATACTTCCCCGTGAGCCTTTCCCCCGCCTCGAACGGCCCCGCGGGCACTCCCTCGTCCGAGCCCGTGACCCTCAGAACGCTCCGCCGCATGGCCGAGCGCGGCGAGCCCTTCGCCTGCCTGACCTGTTACGACGCCACCACGGCCCGCTGGCTCGAACGTGCGGGCGTGCACGTGCTCCTCGTGGGCGATTCGGCCGCGGAGGTTGTGCTGGGGTTCTCCCGCACCATAGACATGCCCCTGGACGTGGCCTTGGCGCTCACCGCCGCGGTGAAGCGCGGGGCGCCCCGAACCGTCGTCATGGGTGACATGCCGTTCATGAGCTACCAGGCGGGGATCGACGACGCGGCCCGCAACGCCGGGCGCTTCCTGGTCGAGGGCCTCGCCGACATCGTGAAGATCGAAGCCGACGCGACCTACGCGCCGATCGTCCGCCGGCTGACCCACGCCGGGATCCCGGTGTGCGCCCACGTCGGGAGCCGTCCCCAGCACGCCGCGCTCTCCGGTGGTTATGGGCCCGCGGGCCGAACGGCCGCCGAGGCGCTGCGGATCGTCGATGACGCGGTCGCGCTGGAAGACGCCGGGGCGGTCTTGCTCCTGGTGGAGGCCGTGCCGGACCAGGTCACGGAGCGCATCTTGAATGCGACGAAGGTGCCGCTGATCGGCATCGGCGCCGGCACGGCCTGCCACGGCCAGGTGCTGGTCCTTCAGGACTTGCTCGGCATGACCGATAGCGTCCCGAGGTTCGCCGAGCCCGCGGCACGCCTGGGAGACGAGATCCGCCGGGCCGGCCGCGATTGGGTTGAGCGCGTGGCCCGGCGCGACATCGGGGGGCGAAGGTACACAATGCCGGAGTCCGAGGCGACCAAGCTCCCGGGTGAACGCCCTAGTCCCCCTGTGCCCGAACACGCCACCGGCAAAGAGATCGTGATTCCGCGCCGGGCAGCATCCGGTTCACACCCGGCATCGGATTGATGGGGGAGCGTTCGCGAACGCGGGCGTGCGGGACTCGTAAGTGATCCGTGGGCGCGAGGGACCGCGAACCCCACGAAGACGACGGAGGATCGGCATGCGACGAGTGCTTACGTTCGGACCGGCCCTCGTGGTGCTGCTCGCCTCGGTCGCGGTGATGATCGGCGTGCCGGCAGCGATCCGGGGCGCTGGCCACGCGACGATGCAGGCCCGCGTTGTGCTGGCGCGCCAGGCGCTCGACGACGAGGACATCCTCGAGAAGCTGAACCGGGCGGTGCGGAACGTCGCGGCGTCGGTCGAGCCTTCGGTGGTGCACCTCGAGGTCTACAGCTCGCACGCCGGCTCGGACGAGGGGCTCCGCGGATTCCTCCGCGGCTCGACCGGCTCGGGGTGGGTCTACGACGGTGATGGCCACATCGTCACCAACGCTCACGTCGTTCGCGGCGCGGGGGTCATCCACGTGCAGTGCTACGACGGCCGGCTGGTCCAGGCCGAGGTCGCGGGCATGGACGCGCTGACCGACATCGCCGTGCTGAAGGCTTCCGATCCTTCGGGACTGATCCCGGCCCGACGCGCCACGGGCTCGCGCCCCCAGCAGGGCGAACGGGTGTACGCCTTCGGGTCGCCCTTCGGATTCAAGTTCTCCATGTCCGAGGGGATCGTGTCCGGCCTGGGCCGCTCGGCCCGGGCCGCGGTCGAGTTCGGCGGCTATTCCAATTTCATCCAGACCGACGCGGCCGTGAACCCGGGCAATTCGGGCGGGCCGCTGGTGGACATCAAGGGGCGCGTCATCGGCATGAACGTCGCGATCGCCAACGCCCCGAGCGAGACGCGCGGCCCGGGCATGAGTTCGCCGGTCGAGGGCCAGTCGGCCGGGATCAGCTTCGCGATCCCGCTGGCGACGATCGAGTCGGTGGTGCCTCAGCTCATCGAGACGGGCACGGTCTCGCGCGGGTTTCTCGGGGTCGTGTTCCGCTCCAACGAGCCCGAGCGCATCGTGCGGGAAGGGTCCTTCGTCGGCATGGGCGTCCGTCTCACCGAGGTGAATGAGGGCGGCGCCGCGTTCGACGCCGGGGTGCGGACCAACGACATCCTCGTCAGCGTCAACGGCAACAAGATCGACGACCCCGAGGTCATGCGCGCGGAGATCAGCGCCCTGCGGCCGGGCGAGGTCGCCCGCCTCCGCGTGTGGCGCGAGGATCAGTTCAGGGACTTCAGCGTGACGCTCCGCGAGCGGCCGCGCACCGCGATCGTGGACGATGCCGCGCGGGCGCTGCCGTTCCGGATGGGCTTCGACGTCTACAACCGGCGCCGCTCGGGGGACCTCACGGTCGGGCGAGTGGTGGACGAAAGCCCGGGCGCGCGGGCGGGACTCAAGGTCGGTCAGCGCGTCGTGTCCGTCGGCGACCGGTCCGTGCGGTCCGTCGACGATTTCTACGGTGCCCTCGTCGACCTGGGCATCCGCGACGGCAAGCCCGTCGAGATCGTCGTGCTCGAAGAGAACGAGGACGTCGGCGTGCAGCGCACCCTGACGCTCCGCCTCGACGATTGAGACGCCGGCTCGCGCGCCAGGCCCGCCGCTTCAGAGCACCTGGTCTTCCGGCAACCGCGTCGCGGCAAGGTATTTCCGCGCCCGGCTCGTCTTGTCCTTCGGCGGGATCACGCTCCCGTCGGCCCGCAGCCGCACGATCGTGCCCACGCGGCAGAGTTTCGCCAGCGCCTGGTTCACGCTCGACCGCAGCGACGCCGGGGCCGCGTCGGTCTTGTACCCCACCTCCGGCAGCGCCGCGGCGATCTCCTCGGTCGTCAGCGGCTCGCTGAACTTGTCCAGACCCCACACCTCGACGATCGCCTGGGCGAGATTCCGCGGGGGCGCCTTGGACGCCGGCCGGCCCGCGGACCCGTGCCCGTGCGGCGACTGCGGCTTGGTTTCCATCTTCGCGCCCAGGAAGCTGTCGAACGAGGCCATCCGCCGCTGCTGGTGCCGCACCAGCTCCTGCGCGTACTCGCGGATCTTCGAGACCTTGCTCTCGACTTCCTGCGCGATCGCCTGCCACTGCGCCCTCGCGTCACGCTCGATCGAGCGCTGCGCCTCGATCCAGCCGGTGACCTGTTCGAGCGCTTGGGCGATCTCCGTCAGTGACATGTTCTCAATCGGCCGCCCGCCGTCGAACGGAAGATCCTCGGGCAAACCGTGCATCGGCTGGTTCGTCATGCTGCTTGTCCTGCATCGTGCCCGGCCGGTCGATTCCGTCCGGACGGGCGAGCGGCTCGTCGTTGAGCCTTGGTTCGAGCGCCCCCCGCTTGTTACCTGTAGTACGACCCGGGACCTCTGTCAACCAAACCGGCGCCGTTGCGTACATACTTGACATTCGCTTCAGGCAGATCCGTCATCCCCGGCACCGCCCGCGGCATAGGCGGCAAGCCCCGCCCGGGCGGGAGTTCGCCCCGACCGGGCCCGGAACGCCCTGCATCCCCGACCGTCCAAGGCCCGTATCTGAATGGTCACGCCATGCGAGGGGCGCGAGCGCGATACGCTTGATCGTCCCTCCCGGAGTCATCTCATGCTGCCGCGCCGCACCCGGAACAGCCACCGCACGGCCTTCACGCTGATCGAACTCTTGATCGTGGTGGGGATCATCGGGCTGTTGATGGCCATCGGGCTCGTCGTCGGGCAGAAGGTCTCGTCGGGGGGCAAGGATCGTTTGACGCAGGACATCATCCGCGCTCTGGACTCGGCGGTGGTCGAGTACGAGGCGGTGAAGAGCGAACTGCCCCCGTCGCGCCTGACGCTGGGACGCGGGTCGAACCGCGTCGAGTACCCCATCCTGGATGCCCGGCTCGAGAGCGCAGGCGTGGACAAGGTGGCCAACCCCCCGGTGAACTCGATCGTTCGTTTCACCGCCGCGCTCGCCGCCGTGCCCCAGGCTCAGGCCGCGATCGCGGGGATCGCGTCGCGTGGTTCCTCCGGCAAGTCCTACCTGCGGGACTCGTTGATCGAGGCGAACGTGACCGTGGACGGAAAGAACGTCGATGTCCGCGGGCAGGAGATTCTTGACGCGTGGGGACAGCCCATCCGGGCGGTGGTGCCCGGCTACGACGGCGGCTGGGGCAGGTACCACGACGGCTCGAGCATGAAGACGCGGGACAATCTTCTCGTGTCCTACAAGTCCTCGACTCAGCAGGTCGACAACGAGCCCTACCGCCGCTCGGCCCGCCCCTTCAACCCGAGCGCCGCGGGCCAGCCCGTCGGCGATGCCGACGAAGGGATCTGCCCCTCGCGGCGCGTCTATTTCTACTCGGCCGGCGAGGACGGCGACCCGGGCAAGCGCAAGGACAACGTCTACACGACGGTCCCGAAGTTCCCGAAGGAAACCGCCGATCAGACCTGACGCGCGGCGGGCGGCGCCGCCGGGTCGCCCGGGCGGCCTATACTGGCTCCGATTGACGGGGTGTAGCGCAGCTTGGTAGCGCGTCTCGTTCGGGACGAGAAGGTCGTAGGTTCAAATCCTATCACCCCGATTCGGCAAACCAGATGGCCCCGGCAACTGCCGGGGCCATCGGTGTTTACGTAGCAGTTCAACCGTGTGCTCTCAGCGCTCTCGGTACAAAGTCATCTGCTACGGAGCTGCGGTCGATTTGGACACGATCGCGCGTCTTGGCACCCAACGACCTGCAACCAGAATCACGCCAGTGAATGTTCGCGGGAACGCTGGTTTGGGAGCGATACATGGCTCTCTACGACCGCATCGGTCGCGGCTACGCATCCCTCCGACGACCGGATCAACGGATCGCCTCGGTCATCGATGCGGCGCTGGGAGATGCCGTCACTGTCGTGAACGTTGGCGCCGGGACCGGCTCGTATGAACCGCCCGGCCGATCGGTACTCGCGGTGGAACCGTCCGAAGTGATGATCCAGCAACGCCCCGTAACGGCCGCGCCTTGCCTGCGAGGTTCGGCAGAAGCGTTGCCTCTCGCCACTGCTTCGGTCGATGCGGCAATGGCCATTCTCAGCGCTCATCATTGGGCAGATCTTGAGCAAGGTCTCGGGGAGATGAAGCGGGTCGCACGTGATCGCGTCGTGTTGCTCACATGGGTTCCCGACGCCCCTCCATTCTGGCTGACGGAAGACTATTTTCCCGAGATCTTGGCCCACGACCGCACGATCTTCCCGAGTACCGCAGCCCTCAATGCGTTGCTGGAACGGATGATCGGGCCGGCGCGTATGATGCCCATTCCTATCCCATTTGATTGCAGCGATGGCTTCCTGTGTGCATACTGGCGCAGGCCCGAGTGCTACCTCGATGCCGAAAGACGAAGCGCCATCTCGAGCTTTGCGCGAATCGATGCCGAGCCGGGCCTGCGAAAGTTGCGTGCCGACCTTTCAAGCGGACTCTGGACCGAGCGCAATCGTCGCCTGCTGGATCTGGATGCGCTGGATGTGGGGTACCGCCTGGTCTGCTGCGAGATCGGAGCCTCACGCACGTGAACATGACAGCAGTTGTCGAGTAGCCGACCGATGAGCCAAGGTGCGCGTGCGCTCGACGCAGCGGCCCGCCCCCCAGAGCGATGCCCGACACGAAGCCTCGTGGTGTAGCATTCATCGCATGAACGCAGGCGACCGCTGCAATGCCGTCGGCTCGATCCTGGATATCCACGCGATGATCCATGGGTTCCTTCTCGAGGCCGTCGAGGATGTTCCGGAATCCCGCATGACCGAGCAGCCGGGCACCATCGCCAATCACCCGGCGTGGACGATCTCGCACCTCAACGCGTACGCAGGAGCGCTGCTGTCGCTGCTCGACGACCCGGGCGTGCCCACGGCCGATGCCGAGATGGAGCGGTTCGGGTATGGCACCACGCCCGTGCCCGATCCAGCGGCCTACGCGACAAAGCGCGAGCTCCTCGACCGATTCAAAGACCGGAACGCGCGCCTTGCCGCGGTCGTCGCCGAGAAGCACTCAGACTACTTCCCGAGACCCGCGCCGGAGAAGTTCCACCCTCACTCGCCGACCATCGGGCACATCGCTGTCACGCTGCTCGTAGCCCATCCGCCGCATCATCTGGGCCAGCTCAAGCAATGGCGCCGCGCCGCCGGAATCTGCGGCAAGGAGTGACTGTCGGTTCGGCTCCCCGGCTGACCGGCACGACCCGGATGTGCAGCTCCCAAGTTCGTGTCCGCGGAATCGTGCACACCGGTGGCGCACGAGCGGCACTGATGGCAGCGGCTCGCCCGGCCCGGCCTTACTGTTCCTGGTGGAGTCTCGCGACCCTTGGGCCCGAGTGCGTGAGACCGGCGGAGCCGGAACGAAGGGAGGAGCGACCGCGATGGCCGGCAAGACTTCAAATCGGTCCGCTGAAGTCACTCCCACGGTTCAATTCAAGGCGACGCTTCACAGACCCGCGCCGAACGCCAAGTCCGTCCCCCGGTCCGGCGCCGCGCCGAAATGGACCTTTCTCCGGATTCCGATCGATATAAGCGTGAGCCTCCCCTCCCGGGCGCTGGTGCCGGTTGAAGGCACCTTGAACGGCTCGCCCTTCGCCGCCACACTCGAGCCCGACGGTGACGGCGGCCACTGGTTCAGGGTGGAAGAGAAACTCCGCAAGGCCGCGGGCGCGAAGGTCGGTGACATCGTTGCGCTCGCGATTGTGCCCGTGGCTCCCGACAGCATGCCCGAGCCCGCGGTGCCGCCCGATCTTCGCAGGGCGCTCGGGGCCGCACCGTTGAAAACGCGGGAGGCATGGTCCGACATCACGCCCGCCGCGCGCCGAGATTTCATTCACTGGATTACTTCTCCCAAACGGCCCGAAACTCGCGCCAAGCGCATCGAGACCGCCTGCGACATGCTTGCCAAGGGAAAGAGGCGCCCCTGCTGCTTCGACCGCTCGGGGATGTACAGCAAGAGCCTGGCCTGCCCCGTCGCGGCCGATACGCCCGCGAAAAGGCGATGATCCCCGCTTTCGGGTGTTTGCGTCCTACTCGCTCAGAGCCGTGCGCCCGCCGGACAACCCTCGGCCCGGCACGGAATGCCCGAGCGGCCGGCGCGGAAACGCACATCGCGATCATCGTGGATGATCCGGACAGTGCTCCATGCAACGTGACAGGTGGAATCAGGCCCGGCGCTCCGCGATCTGCTTGACCCGCTTCAGCCCGTGCTCCCACCCCTCCGGCATGCCCTCGCGGAACTCGGCGGGGATCAGGCCCATCGACCGGTGCACGAGCGACAGTCGCGTCCCGCGCGGTCCCTCGGCCTTCAACCGGTACTGCACGTGGTTGATCGCGGGGAACGACATCGGCATCGGTCCCGCGAGTTCGAGGAGCGTTGGCGCCTTGATGACCTGCACGTGTCCCCAGAGGTGGCCGTACGGGCGGCCGCCGGCCTCGCCGAGGTCGCGGTACCACCTCCCGCCCGGCCAGGGCTCGATCTTCATCGGAAAGGGTTTGCCGTCGGGCAGCTCGCTCCCCGGGCCCAACTCCTCGAGCAGAGCCTCGAACGCGATCTCGGGCGGCGCGGAGATCACGATCTCCCTGCGGATGTCGATCGTGTGGACGGCCTCGTTCTCGGTGCCGGCGGTGGCAACGGCCATGACAGGTCCTTTCAGGTTTGGGGGAAGCCCGACGGCCGCCCTCGGAGCCTTGATTCACGTTCCAATCGCTCTGCTCTCGCTTTGACCCGTCTGAGCTGGTGATCCCAGAAGGGCTCGAATGCCTTGACCCACTCGAAAACTGACCGGAGCCTTTCACCGTCGAGGCTGTACACGCGGCGCCTCCCCTTCCGCACCACGCTGACCAGCCCCGCCTCGCGGAGCACCGCGAGATGCTTGGAAACCAAGGGCTGGGGCCAGCCCAGCTCTTCCACCAGCCACGTCACGTCGCGCCCCCCGCCTTCGCCCGCGACACCGCCGGTGTCCGCGGCAAGGGCGTCGAGGATCTCGCGCCGACGGGCTTCAGCGATCGCACCGAAGGCGTCGGAGGCGGTCGGTGAGCGGGCCATGAGCTCAATATATTCCATTTAGAGCATATGTCAACCGCGGATTTACCCCGATTCCAGGAAATCCCGGCCCGCACGGCGACCTATCCCCCGTTTCACGCGGCCCTCACCCCCCGTGGAAGAGACGGACCGGCAACTACTGAAGTCGGCGGGCGTTACGCGACGCTCGCCCACGACTCGCACTCAAGGAATCAAGCCCATGGCAACCACAAGGACCGACACCAAAGCAATGGAAGCGTGCGCACAGCACTGCCACGAATGCCAGGACGCCTGCCTCCGCACGAGCGTCCACTGCCTGGACATGGGCGGACCGCACGCCTCCAGAGAACACCAGACGATCCTGATGGACTGCGCGGCAATCTGCGGTGTTTCCCACAACTTTCTCCACCGCCAGTCCTCCCTGCACGTGCACACCTGCCGTGCGTGCGCCGAGGTCTGCCGCGCGTGCGCCGCCGACTGTGATCGCATCGGCGACGGGGATCGGACTATGCAGGAGTGCGCGCAGGCGTGCCGACGCTGCGCCGAATCGTGCGAGCACATGGCGGGCACGCGGGTCTGAATCTGCAGACGCGACCTACCGCCAACGCTCCCAGTCCGGCACGTAGCCGGGGCCGTTGCTCGCGCCGCCCCCTGCAGAACCCACAGCCTGGCCGGGGTGCGTGAGCCATTCGGGTTCGGCCCGGACCGGCGCCGCGTGCCCGTCAGCAAAGGCGGTGACGGCCGCGCCGATCCCACGGGAGTCGGTTGCCCGGGCGTGTCGGAACGCGGTGGTCGGGCTCGGGTTGCTCCGCCACGCGCCGCCCCCGCTCCGCGAGAAGAGGAGCGGGGGATCAAGGAGCGCGGTGTTCCCCGGGAGCGCGGCGCCGGCGGATGGCAGGAGCGCGTCGGCGAAGACCATCAACTCCGTGGGGCGCTGAAGCAGGCTCAGCCTCTGCCAGGGCCGGTGCCCGATCGAGAGCGCCCACCCCGGGGTCTTGGCAGGGCTCAGGTAGTACCCGTTGTAGCCGTAGGTGCTGGTGACCGTCCGCGAGGGCCCCTGCGGACGATACGTCCCCCACTTCTGGCCCGGGCATTCGAACGCCGAACCGTCGAAGAGCGTCGAATCCATGTACGGCGCGATGAATCCCCGGGCGTATTCGGGCGGCGTGGCGAGCGTGCCGTGGCTACCCCACCAGAAGACCTGCTGGCCCGAGCCGATGTCCTCGATCGACCAGTACGCCAGCGGCATCGCACGGTCGCGGTGGTCGTTGGCATAGAGGTTCCACGCGCCGATCATCTGACGCAGGTTGGAGGAGCACTTCACTGTGCGTGCCGCGTGGCGCGCTCCGGAGAGCGACGGGGAAAGCAGGCTGATCAGCACCGCGATCACCGCGATCACCACCAGGAGTTCGACGAGCGAGAAAGCCCGAACGCCGAAGAAGCGACCTTGCAAGAGCGCGCGCCGGCCCACGCGCCGCCCCCCGGCGCACCGCCCTCTCAGGTTCGCTGTGTCACGCCCGGGCTTCATCCAGCACGGCCTTTCTTGTACGCGGCGGCATCTCCAGGCAGATCACGGGAGCGGCGGACCGAACGCGGCGAGCCCCGACGTGCCCACCGTGTACACGCCCCCGGCGAAGATCGCCGGCGTCGAGCCGCCCGACATGCCCTGTTGAACAACGAACCCCGCGTGATCGGGCGGCTTGCTCAGGTCGAGTTCCAACAACACGGTGTACGGACCGAAGTGGTCGTCCTGGGTCGGGATCGCCCCGACCAGAAGCTTCGGTACGCCCCCGGGCCCGATCGCGAGCGCCGGGTGCGTAGTCCGCCCGCCGACGAGCAGAAACTCGCCGAGTTCCATCACGCCGTTCCCGTTCGCATCGTCCCACGTCTCCTGCGCCGTGTCCCACAGCATCGTCGCCGAGACCCCATCGTCCCGGAACATCTGCACCGACGGCACGCTCCCGAAGCCATGAATGCCGGTGGAGATCGCGATGCGCCCGTCGGGGAGAACGACCGGGACCGAATCGGTCCGGTTGCTGGGCACCGACCATTCGAGCGCCCCGCTGAGCGCATCGACCTTCACGAGATTCGCCGAATCCAAGCCGCCGTAGAACGCGTACGTTGCCGCGTACACGAAGCGGCCGGACGGAGTGTCGCGGACGCACACGCCGCCGAAGAACCCTTCCTGGACAGGGTTCGAAAACGTCCAGAACGGTGCCGGAGTGGCCGTCGCGGTGGCATCGAAGGCGCGGATCTCTCCGTAACCCAGCGTGTCGAGTCCCGTGCTGGCCACGTAGACCACGCCGTCGAGGTACGCCGGCGTCGCCCCCGACGCCGAACCGATCGGTGCGGCCCAGACGATGTCGCCGGGATGGAATGGGTTGAGCGTTTGATGGTGCGCCGAGACGTTGATGCAGTAGAGAAAGCTCGGTCCCCCGAACCCGCCGTAGTCGGTGATGAACGCGCGGTTCCGCGACCCCAGGTCGTTCGTGATCACAGGGCTGGCGTTGACCGCGATCGATGCCGTGGACGCCTGCCACGCGATCGATCCGTCCTCAACCCGGAGCGCGGTGAGCTCCGAACCGCTGGACACCAGCACAACGCGTGACTCGACATCCACCGCGGGGGTTGACCAGGAGTCAAAGGCGAAGTCCGGGATCGGGCTGCTCCACACGATCGAGCCCGTGCGGGCGTCGATCGACAGCGCCCGGCTCTCCCCCCCGATCGTGGCCGCCGCGAAGAGGCGCGGCGCCGGCCTCACACGCCCCGCCAGGGTGGGACTGGGGCCGGGCAGGTAAGTGCGTCCGCCGGGAAGCACGGGAACCGTTGACACCGAATTTGTGATGTACGCCCCGACCACGCCCGCGGGACCCACGAAGGAAATTTCTTGCCCCTGCGCCGTGTGACTGACGATCCAGCGCGGCGCGGCCATGGAAACGATGCCCCCGGAGCGGACCGACGCCCGGGCACCGTCACCGCTCAGGCACGGCCAATTGGATGAGATCGACGGCTGTGCGGACGCGGCAGCTGACGACACCGCCAGCACGGTGATCGCGAGTTTCATGGTTTCCTCCGATCGAGAACAAGAAACCCGCGGCGGCGCGCGAGCACCGCCGCGAGCACACACGAACCGATCAACCGCGACGCCGCCGCGTGCCGCGCAGCCCGAGCGCGCCGAGGAGCGCCGGCCCGGCAGGCGCCGGCGCCACGTCCGCGAACCCGTCGATCGTCGGGATCGTGGAGGAGTTCACGCTCGCACTGACCCGCACGTACCACGCGCTGGTCAGCCCGACGGTGGCGAGGTCGATCCCCGTTCCGCCGCCCGACCCCGCGTACCCCGCGACGATCTGCGCAAAGTTCTTCCCGATCGGGTCGAACGACGGATCGACGGGGCGCGTGAATTCGCTCGGCACGCTCCCGGGGACCAGCGCGTACGGATCGCTCAGATCGCTGTACCCGAGCGTCGGGAACATCCCGTCGGCCAGGGTGGCGGGCACAAGCCGCCAGTCCACACCATCCTCGCTCACTTCGACGCTCCCGCCGCCCGCGAAAATGCCCGCCGGGACGCCGCTGGGGTAGCTCGCGTCGATGAAGAAGCTGTTCCCGAAGACGAGCAGGTCGATCCCGAAGGGATTCGCCGCGTCGTCGGTGACGGCGTGATCGAACTTCACCGTGAGATGCCCGCCGCGCCCGACCTGCACGACCTCGCTCGACAGGTACGCCGGGTTGAACGGCGTCACCGCGCCCGGAAAGACACCCACGCCGGTGTAGCGCGTGGGCTCACCGAGCGAAGAGGTCGGATCGTTGTACGACGGGTTCGATCCCGTGCCCGCCGCGTACGAGTCCACGCTCGCGCCGTACACGCCCGCGCCCGCGTGCGAAACGATCACCACCGCCGCTGCCGCGGCGCCGACTGCCAATCGCAAAATCATGCCTCAACTCCCCCCCGGCGTCGCGGGAACAACGCGGCGCCGGGCCCTTCGCCCCGATTCGCGAGGGGGCGGTCCCCGACCGTTGCGGTCGTGGCCGTCGCGCCGGGTGGAAACGTCAGCGGGGCGCAGCGCCGGGGACGTGGCGCACGCCGAGCCGACAACCCTTCTTCGAGATTCCCCGGGCGGAAACGCCGCCGAAGGCGGACGCCGCGCCGGCGAAGCCCCGAAGACGCGAGGGCCGCCAGCGCCGCGGAGCGCCACTTCTCGGGGCGCCACGCGGCGGTCGTCGGCAGGTCTTCCGGCTCGGGGCTCGGCGAGAGCGGCCTTCCCGCGGGATCGTCCCGCAGTGGCCCCCGACCCGGCGTTCATCACGCCTCGTCGGGCGCGAGGCTGCTCGCCTCACGCTCCCGCGTCAGCACCCCTCACGGCGGCGCGTCCGCGGTGGATTTGCACCACGCTTCCCTTTCCAGCCCGCCGAGGCGGGCACCGATGACGCGGCGAGTATAGCCAGTGACCGCGCGCGCGCAACCGCGCGCGGACCGCGCTAGGCGCGCCGCGCGGTCCCGAGGCGGCCCGAATCGCGGGCATCCGGTCCGCCGATCCGGGCATCGATCAGGGCCCGCCGGACGGTCATGTGGGCGATTTCACGCGCCCGCGCCCCTCTTGCGTGGACGCGCCGGATCTGATCGAATGAAGGAGGCTCGCTTCGGCGGGCGGAAAGCGCGGTCTGCGCTCTCGCGGGGACCGGGCGTCATGCCCGGTTGTAAGCAAAACCTCAGTTCGGGAGGCTCAGCGATGGAACATCGTTCCCGGCTACGGGCGTTCACGCTCATCGAACTGCTGGTGGTGATCGCGATCATCGCCCTGCTGATTTCCATGCTCCTCCCGGCGCTTGCCCGGTCTCGCAAGGGCGCCCGCATGCTGGTTTCGCTCTCGAACATCAGGCAGCTCAACACCGGCGCGACGAACTACCGCGACGACAACAAGGGCTTCATGCCCGTCACGATCACGCAGCACCGGGGATTCACGCCCTGGCCGGGTCTCCAGCATTCGCCGTTCAACATCCCGTGGTGCACGTGGCAGTTCGGCGGCAAGAACAGCCACGCGTGGTGGAACCTGAACTACAGCGGGATCTACGACATCGAGGCCGCCGACCGGCCGCTGAATCCCTATGTGCATCCCGACATCGTCTACCCGGCACCGGACTGGCAGTACCCGCAGCCGCCCACCAGCGCGGCACGGATGCCCACCGGCTACCCCGACCGCTACGCCTCCGAAGCGCCGGCCTTCAAGGACCCCAGCGACGTGGCGACGCACCAGCGATCGTGGCCGAACCCGACGTACACGCAGTCCAGCTACAACGACGTGGGGACGAGCTACCACTACAACGTGAAGTGGTTCCAGCAGATGACCAAGTACAGCAACGACAACCTCAAGGCCTTCAACATCGGCACCCGCTCGATACGCCTCGCCGACAGCTACAACTCCTCACGCTTCGTGTGGGTGCACGACGAGACGGCCGACGTCGTGACCAACAACACCGACAAGAAGTTCATGCACAAGAACGGGTACGACGAGATCAACAAGAGCATCATGGGCTTCATGGACGGGAGCGCCAAGTACCTGCCGGTCGTACCCGGGCGGGGCCGGGATTCGTACGTCACCGAGCACTACTCGCTCCTGTTCGAGTACGGGCCGTATTCGGGCAAGTAGCCTGGGAGGAGACCGAATTTGAGCGGCAAGGATCGTGCCAAGGCCGTGCTGGCCTTTCTGTGTCTCCTGGGCGCAGGGGCGCTCTTGGCCTGGCAGTTCGGAGTCTTTTCATCCAAGGAAGAGGCCCCGATCCAGCCTGTCGTCGAGCCGGGTGAGGAACCCACGCCGCGGGGAGGG
>CAZCPB010000071.1:0-16230 GCA_964500365.1 uncultured Phycisphaeraceae bacterium | reverse complement strand
CTCGCCGTGGAGGGCCGCGAGGCGCGCGGCGCGGCGGCGGTCTCGCGCGGCTCGGGCCAGTGACTCGGCCTCGTCCGCGCCGAGGGCCGGGCCGGGATCGCCGCCGTCCCGCTCGGCGCGAGCCCGGAGGCCCTCGAGCGTTCTCACGGCGCCGCCGGCCCGCCCGTGCACCGCCTCGGAGGCGCGCTCACGGATCCCGGCGCCAAACTCGGGACTCGTGAAACGGTCCCACGCGATCCGGCGCGTCGCGATGTCGAGCAGGAGAACGACGATCGTTGCGATCAGGAGCGAGCGCCAGACCGGCGTCAGGGCCTCCTGCGGCACGAGCCCTTCGTGGTCGAAGACCGCCGCGGCAGCGTTCTCGGTGAGATCCAGCACTCGCCCGCCGGTAGCCGCGGCGATCGACTCGACGAGCGCCCGGTCCGATGTCAGGCTCCGGCTCTCGACGCCGGCGCTGACGCTCACCCCCGAGACGACCGGGGTCAGGCGCTTGGCGCCGTCGGCGGGCTTGACGACCGCGACAAAGGTCCCCGTGCCCTGCACGGAGGCCGAGCCCTCGTACACGCCCGGCGCCGACTGGGCCATCGTGATCTCGATCGGCGCGCCGTCGGGCGCGTAGACGGTCGCGGGAACGCTGAGGCCGTCGATCGGGCGACCGTCGTCCTCACGGGCTTCGAAGGTGAGGCGGAGTCGCCCGGACTCGTGCTCGAGTCGGCCGGAGAAGCCGCGTCGCATCGCGGGGCGGGCGATCACCCGCACGGCCTGGGTCCAGAACTGGCCGTACCCCGGCCACTCCAGCCACTCCGACGCCCACCGGCGCAGGTCCGACGTGAACGCGGCGGCCTGCCCCAGTTCGACCGGCCAGTGCGCCAGAACCGGCTCTCCCTCGGGCGTGGTCATCGCGAGCGTGACGGTCGGCTCGGCCCGGGCCTGCGTGAGCGTGAGCCCGCCGAGCACGGGCGGGTCGCCCAGCCCGGCGGTGAGGGGCGAGTTTACGGGGCGGACGACGGGGTCGAACGGCACCTCGCGGATCATCGGCGTGCGGACGACGCGGACGGCGCGGAGGAAGACCCGCGGGAGGATGTTGGGATCGACGACCTGGTAGTACGTCCCCTTGCCGCGCTCGGCGATGCGGTCCATCGACTCGAGCTCGGCGGCGTCGCCGATGGCGATGGTCGAGACCTTGATGCCGTCTTCGGCCATCTGCGCGGCCTTGGGGGCGAGGGTGGACTCGCGCTGCGAGCGGCCGTCGGAGAGGACGATGACGTGCTTGACCTTGGCCTCGGCGCGTTCGAGCATCTCGTGGGCGTCGTCGAGGCCCGGGAGCATGTTGGTGCCGCCGCCGGAGCCGATCGAGCGGACGCGCTCGGCCGCGCGCGAGGGGTCGGCGTTGGGCGAGAGCGCGACGACGATGTCGGACTGGTTGTTGAAGGTGACGACGCCGACGAGGTCGTGGGCGTCGAGCGAGCGGATCGCCAGGGCGACGGCCTCGTTGGCGATCTCCTGCTGCGAACGGAGCGAGCCGGAGACGCCGCGACCCATGGAGCCCGAGTTGTCGATGACGAAGACGATGGCGGTCTCGGGGACGACGAGGCGCGCCGGGAGGTCGAGGCGGACGGGCAGGACGGGCTCGAGCGCAGTGCCGCGCCAGCCCCCGGCGCCGAAGCTCGACGGACCTCCGGTCATGATGAGGCCGCCGCCGAGGTCGCGGACGTGCGCGGCGAGGGCCTCGTGGGCCTGTGCGGGCATCGCGTCGCCCGGAACGTCGGCAAGAACGACCAGGTCGTACTCCTGGAGGCTGAGGACGTCGGTGGGCATGGCGCCGGCGGCGAGGCGCGTCACGCCGATGCCGGCGTCGCGGAGGGTGCGCGCCAGTACCGCGCCCTCGCCGTCGTCGCGCCCTTCGCCTGCGCCGTCCACGATGAGCACCGACCCGCGCCCGGGCGTGAGCGTGAAGGCCTCGCCCTGGTTGTTGTCGACCAGGGTGTCGCCCACCGCGCCCGCGGGGCCCGGCTCGGGCTCGAAGACGGCGCGGAAGCGGTGGATGCGCTCGGGGCCGAGGCGGAGCTCGATGCGCTCGACGGTGCGACCGGGGGCGAGGGTGAGGCGGCGCGCCTGGCCGGGCTCGTCGTCGCCGTTGGCGTCCACGGGCACATCGTTGTCGAGCAGGCGAAGAAGTCCCGTGGCGGGCCCGGTTGCCGAGAGGACGACGCGGACGGTGAGGGGCGCCTCGGCGGTGGCGCGGGCCGGGGCATCGACGGACTCGACGACGACCTCGCTGGTGATCCGGTACTCGAGCGGGACGACGTCGACCGGGACGGCTCGGCGCGCCGAACCCGCGCCGCCCGAGGCCAGGCGCGAAGCGGTTTCGAGGGCATCGCCCGAGGTCTGGTTGCCGTCGGTGATGAGCAGGAGCCGCCCCGCGCCGTCGGGCGGGAGAAGCCCCGCGCCGAGGGAGAGCGCGCCGGCGATGTCGCTGCCCTCGGCGAGGCGCACGTCGAGCGAACGGTCGGCGACGCCGGCCCGGCCCGGCGTCGCGATCACCGCGGCGCGACCGTCGAAGGCAACGACGCCCAGAACATCATCGGGACCGCGGGCCCGCTGTGTCGCGGCAAGAAAGCCCTTGACCGAGTCGAGCGTCGGCCCGGATTCGTCGCGGACGAAGCGGCGCACCGAATCGGAGACGTCGACCACGGCGACGACGGCAAGCTTGTCGGTGCGGCGAACGGTGCTCAGGCCCGAGATCACGAGTGCGAGGAGCGCGATGAGCGCGGCCCGGAAGAGAATCGCCGACCAGACCCGGGCGCGGCTCATGCCGTCGAACAAGCGGAGCGCGATGATCGCCGCGGGCACTGCCGCCAGCGCGGCCCAGAGCCACTCGGGGTGTTCGAGGCGGTATTCCACGGGGGATTGTTGGGGAGTGCGGGATTGTCAGCGAGGGCGGGCGTCGGGGGCGTCGGGGATGACGGGGCGCGGGGCGTCGGGCGCCGCGGCGGGCGGGCCGGAGGCTCGCTCGACGTACTTGCGGAAGACGCGCTTGACGAATGGGCCATAGCGGGAGGGGACGACCTGCTGCTCGACGGCCCGCTCGGCGCCTGCCGCGGCGGCGCGGACGCGCGACGCGGCCTCGGCGGGCGATTCAGGGAGCGCCGCGCCCTTCCCGGGATCGCCGGACATTCGTGAGATCTCGCGGGCGCGCTCGCCGTCCTGCGGGCCGTCCTTCGGCCGGGCGTCGACGAGTTCGGTCGCGCCGTCCCATTCGCGTTGCGCGCCGCGCGGGGCCGCTTCTTCGTCACCGGTGATACCTTCGGCCCGGGGCGAGCCGGGAAGGTCCGGGTGCTCCAGCCCGGCGCGGTCGCCGGCGCGCGGATCGTGCCCGCGATCGAGACCGCGCTCGCGATCGCGCTCGGAACCGCGGTCAAGGCCCTGCCGTCGCATCATCTCGGCGAGGCGGCGCAGGTCCTCGGGGTTGGCGTTCTCGAGCATCTTTTTCGCCTGCTCGCGGAGCTCGCGCGAGAGCTGGCGCTGGTTCTGCACGTCCTTCGAGGATTCGGCGAGGCGCTGAAGGCGTTCGGCGAGGGAGCGGAGCGCCTCGGGGTTCGCGGGCGGCGTCACGTCGGGGAGACGCGGGGGCTGGGGTGAGGGCTGAGATTGTGAGTTCTGATCGCGCTTCGGATCGGCGGCACGCTCGTCGCGTGGTGCATCGGGGGGCTGCCGCCCCTTGAGGTCCGGTGTCTGACCTTGCTTTTCCTCGGGGCGCTGAGCGCCCGTGGGTGTGGGTGGGGTTTCGCCGGGCACGGACTGATCGGGCGCCTTGGAACGATCGCCGCGCTCTTCTTCGCGCGTATCCGCGCGGTCCTGCGCTGGCTCTTGCCCGGGCTGAGCCTTCTGGCCTCCGTCGGCGCCGGATTGCTCGCGTGGCTGCGTGTGATCGGGCTGATCCTGATCTTGCTGTGATGCGTCAGACTTCGAAGGGTCGGGCGGGCCCTGCTTTGACTTGCCCGTATCGGCCTGGCGTCCGGGCTGGGTAGAACTCGGTGGGCGCTGATCAGAAGGCGTGCCTGTCTGCGAAGGGGTCGGGCGAACTCCCTGAGAATCGCGGGGTGAGGAATCCGCGGGCTGGTCGGCGTCCTGCGGCGCTGCACGGGGCTGGTCGCCGGGCTGGTTCTGGCCGGATTGCTTCTGGCCGGGCTGGGGATTGGCCGGTTGCGATGGATCCGGGCGCGGCTGAACCGGCTGCGGCTCGGGTTGCTCTGCGGGGCGCTGGTCTTGCCGCTGCTCGCGTCCCTCGGGCTTGTCGGCGCTCGGCTGAGATTCGGTGCGGCGCTGTGGATCGGCGGAATCCTTTGGCGGTTGCTCCGGCTTGCGCTCCACCGGCTTCGAGAGCTCACGGGCGGCATCTCGGAACGTGCGGGCGAGGTCCTCAAGATCGCGCTCCGCGCCGGGTTGTTCCGGTGGGGGCCGGGAAGGTGATGCGGGATTCTGCGGCCGGTTCGAGTCATTGGTGTCAGACTGCCGCGGCTCAGGGCGCGGAACGGCCGGGTCGGTCGGGTCGTGCGGCGGGGGCGGTGTGTCGGCGGGGGCGTTCTGCGCGGGCGCGGCCGGCGGATCGCGCGACTCGCTCGGCGCGGGAGCCGCACGATCGGGCCGGACACCGGCCTGTGGGGTCGCGTCGCCACTGCGCGGCGACGCGTCGAGCGGCTGGTCATCATCCTCGGCGTCGAGTTCCTCGGCCTCGGTGAGCGTGCTGGGCGTGCTCTCGGCGGCACGCCGGGCGGCGCGTTCGCGGTTGCGGATCTCTTCGAGGTCGCGCGAGAGTTGGGCGAGTTCGCGCGCGGCGCGCTCGCGGGACTCGGGAGACATCTCGCCGGCCCTCTCGGCGAGTTCGGCGGCAGCCTGGGCGGCGCTGTCGATGTCGCCGCGCCGGAGCGACTCCGAGATGCCGCTTGATTGGCCTTCACCGGAGCCGGCGCCGGCCTGCGCGGACTTCGCGAGGGCGCTGCGGAGCGAATCGGCGCGCTCGCCCGAGCGCCGGGCCTCGTGTTCGGCTGCCGCGGCGGCGCGTTCGAGGGCCCGGGCGGCGCTGGCGCGGGCCTCGTCGGCGGTGGCCTCGCCGCGGGCGAGCTCGCGCTCGATTTCATCCACGGCCTGAAGCTCGCGCTCGACGGACGGGGCGATCGGTGCGGCATCGGGCGGCGGGGTGACCGCGCGGACCTGCTCGGCGGCGCGGTCGCGCTCGCGGGCGATCTCGCGCGGCGTGCCGGCGGCAGAACCCGTGCCGCGCTGCGGGAGCCAGACGGCCCCAGCAATCGCCGTGGCCATGAGCGCGCCGGCCCACCACCACGCGCGCCCGGCGCGGATCGGCAGCGCCGCCCGGATGTCAACGTTCGCGGCAATCTCGCGCGCATCGGCAAGCGCGGCGTCGATGAACGGGTCGGCGGCGGCACGCGGCTCGAGCTCGAGCGCGGTTCGGAGGCGGTCCTTCAGGTTGAGGGCGCGGTCCAGCCACGCGGCAGCGCGGAGCGTGGACCAGCGCTCGGCCACGGCCCAGGCGACCGCGGCAACAAGGCCGGCCGCGGCGGGGAGCGCGATGAGAAGCCACGGCGCGGCCGCGCCGATCCACGCGAGCTTGGATGCGCCGACGGCGGCGAGTCCGAACGCGGCACCGATCGCCGAGCAAAGGCCGGCCCGCGAAAGCAGCGAGCCGGCGAAGGCGCGGCGGACGGTTCGGGCTGCCGCGGCGCGGACCTGGGCGGTCGCGGTGGTCACGGACAATTCTAGGGTTCTCGCCGGGCGAGTCCGACGTGCACCCAGCGCGATCCGGGGCCAGCCGCCCCTCGTCACCCCCGCGGCTCGGGTCTCTCGCCGGGCCGTGGTTCCTACGATCCCGCGTGCGCTCGTAGCTCAGCTGGATAGAGCGGCGGTTTCCTAAACCGCAGGTCGGCAGTTCGAGTCTGCCCGAGCGTGTTGGGAGGAACGGCGTGGACGACGCCGGCCCGCCCTAGAACCGGCAATCCGATAAGCCGTTCTCACCATCAATTCACAGACGAGTTTGGTGGGGTGACGCGCATAACGGCTGTACTTTCTATTCATCGTGTTCGTACGAACGGCCCATCGTGCCCTCTGCTCGGGCCTCGCGATCGCGGCCTGTCTTGTCGCGGCCTGCGGTGGCACCGCCGAGGTCGAGCGGCGCGAGATCGGGCTCGTGGGACCGGCCGGCGCGGCCGCGCAGGCCGGCGGCGGCGATGGATGGACGCTCGTGCTCGCCCCCGAGTCCGGCGCGGCAGGCGGGGAACGGGCCCGGCTCGATGCACGCCTGGCGGGGCGTGAACGTGGGAGCGTGTACCCGATCGGGATGTACCCCGACCCGTCGAACCGGCTGGCCAACGCCCGCCGGCTGTACCTGCCGCGGAACGCGGAGACGGTGCTCTACTTCTCGCCCGGCCCGGGCCGGCCCTGGTGGTGGTACTGACCCGCTGGTGCTGACCGGGCCAGCCCGTACCCGGGCGCGAACGGGCACGCGGCTCACGAATGGGGCCGAGAAGGTCCGCCCGCCAAAAAACGCCGCGGCCCACCGTCAAGGCGGGCCGCGACGCTCCCCTGAGTCGTCCGCTTCGCCGGCGGGGCGAGGCGGGATCGGTCGGGCCGATCGATCAGTCGAACAGGGCGGTGGTGGCGGGCGGGTCGATCGACTTGAGTTCCAGGTTGGTGTCGATGCGGCAGTTGGACTGCGTGCGGTGGCGCTCGGCGAAGAAGAACCGCAGCTGGTAGGTCATGCCGTCCTCGAGCCAGGTCAGGCGGTCGAGGTTGATCGACTGGGTGATCGCCGAGTGGACGCCGCCGATGTCGATCACCAGCTTGCCGTCGATGAACACCCACACGTCGTCGTCGCCGGTGAAGGTGAAGACCTGCCCCGCGTCCTTGCGGTACACGAACTCCGTGTTCAGCTCGAACGTGAAGTGGAAGTTCTTCGCCTCGTTCTTCGAGTTGCCGAAGAGGTCGCCGTTGATCGGGAAGAACCCGCCGAGGTTCTTGTAGCTGTCGTCGGTCTTGTCGTTGAACGTGTACATGTTGGTGCCCAGCTGGCGGGTCAGCGAGATCGACATCTGCTTGGAGACGTTCACGCCGGGGACGTCGCGGAACCACTGGGCGAAGCGCTCGGCGTTCAGGATCGAGCCGCCCTCGCTGCTCGCCAGCGAGCCGGCCACGTCGCCCTGCTTGGCGGCGATGTACTCGCGCGGGTTGATCATCTGGCGGCCGGCCTTGTCCTTCCACTGGGAATTGACCTTGTAGCCGCGGCTCTTGAACTGCGGCTTGCCCTCGGCGTCGAGGGTGTCCTTGACCTGGCCCATGTAGTGGCCGAAGCCCGCCGTGGGCTGCTGCTCGAAATCGGGGTGGCCGCCCGTCACGCTCTTCTCGGCGAAATCGCGGACGACGCCGTTGAGCACGAGCTGGCTGGGCATGTTCTTGTAAGGATCGGCCGTGGTGCCCTGCATGGCGCCGTCCTGGGCCGACGCAAGGGTGCACAGCCCGCCGGCCAGCATCACCACCGCCAGCGAGCTGTGAAAGGCCTTCGAGCGACTGTTCGACATGGTAAACCTCCGAACGGAATTCACCGGACCGTCCCGCCTCGGGGCCACGCGTGGTGCTGGCCGCGGCCGCGGAGCGCGCCCCCGGGGAACGTCCCCGAGGAATGGTCCGACTCACACCGAAAGGTGGAAAACCGCCGGCGCGGTGCCAAGGCGTCAAGCCACGATTGGACGCGTCAAGGGTCGACCGCGACGCCTGTGCCGCCCGGGGCGACCGGGCCGCGTCGGGACCGGGAAGAAGGTCCGTCCCGACGAGCGGGGGGGCCGGTCGCCGCCCGCACGCGAGAGGTGGGAGGGCCGGGAACCACCATCGCCCCAGATCGATGCCGGGATCACGGTGTGGCCGATGTATGATCGGACCGGCACCCGGGGACGGCTCCCCCGCGGCGGCATGCGTCCACGGAGGGCTCTACCTATGGATTCGTTCGTCATTCACGGCGGCCGCCGGCTTTCGGGGCGCGCGCGGGTCAACGGTTCGAAGAACGCGGCCCTGCCGCTCATGGCCGCGGCCCTGCTGACGGACCGGCCGGTGGTGCTGCGGGACGTCCCCGACCTGGCCGACATCCGCAACATGCTGCGGCTGCTGGCCGAACTCGGCTGCGCACGGGTGAACGAGGAGGACGAGCCCGCCGGCGTCATGACGTTGCACGCCTCGGACACGTCGTGCAGCCACGCCCGCTACGAGATCGTCCGCACCATGCGGGCCAGCATCTGCGTGCTCGGCCCGATGCTCGCCAGGCGCGGCGCGGCACGGGTCTCGATGCCCGGCGGGTGCTCGATCGGCGACCGGCCGGTCGACCTGCACCTGCGCGGCCTGGCGGCGCTCGGCGCCGAGATCGAGATGGACGCCGGGGACATCATCGCGCGCGTGCCGCGCGGCGGGCTCCGCGGGGCGACGATCTTCCTCGGCGGGCCCTTCGGCTCGACGGTGCTCGGAACGGCAAACGTCATGTCCGCGGCGTGCCTGGCGCGGGGAACGACGGTGATCGAGTCCTCGGCGTGCGAGCCCGAGATCGTCGACCTCGCGCGGATGCTCACGTCCATGGGGGCGAGGATCGAGGGGGCCGGCTCGCCGCGCATCACGATCGAGGGCGTCGGGGAACTCGGCGGGACCGACCACGCCGTGATCGCCGACCGCATCGAGGCCGGCACGTTCCTGATGGCCGCGGCGATCACCAACGGCGACCTGACGCTCGAGAACTGCCCGGCCGACGCGCTCATGGCAGTGATCGACCGGCTGCAGGCGATCGGCGTCGAGGTGGCGACCGTCGGCCCCGCCCGCGACCCGATGCGCGCGACGGTGCGGGTGACGTGCGGCCGGGTGCTCAAGCCGGTCGAGGTGACGACGCAGCCGCACCCGGGCTTCCCGACCGACCTCCAGGCCCAGCTCATGGCGCTCCTGACGCTCGCTGACGGCAACTCGGTGATCACCGAGCGGATCTTCCCCGAGCGCTTCCTGCACGTGGCCGAGCTGTCGCGCATGGGCGCGCGGCTGTTCCGGCAGGGGCCGACCGTGGTCGTGTCAGGCGTGCGTCGCCTGATCGGCGCGCCGGTCATGGCCAGCGACCTGCGGGCCAGCGCGGGGCTTGTGCTCGCGGGCATGGCGGCCGAGGGAACGACGGTCGTCAACCGCGTCTATCACTTGGACCGCGGGTATGAGCGCTTGGAGGACCGGCTGTGCGCGCTGGGGGCGTCGATCGAGCGGGTGGACGAGAAGAGCCTGAGCGCGGCGGAAGTCGCGGGGTAACCGTCACTCCTCGTCGAACCCCGCGTCCACCAGCGCCTTGAGGGCCTTGATCGCCGCTTCGGCGTCGTCGCCGTCGCAGATGATCTCGAGCTCCGTGCCCTGGCTGGCCGCGAGCATCATCATCTCCATGATCGACTTGCCGTCCACCGTGCAGTCGGGCTTGGCGACCTTGACCTCGCAGCCGAACGTGGTGGCGAGGTCCACGAAGGTCATCGCCGGCCGGGCGTGGAGCCCGAGCCGGTTGATGATCGTGACCTTGGCGGTGACCCGCATCCCCACGCGTTCTCCCCGGGCGGCGCGGCCACCCGTCCGTCACGCTCAGCCCGGCAGTTGCTGGCCGTCGGCTTCCTCGAGCAGTTCGCGGATCTCCTCGGCCGAGCCGGCTTGGCGGAGGAAGCGCCGGAACGTGTCCTTGCTGAGGTTCTTGAAGATCACCTCCATCGCCTGCAGGTGCTCCTCGGGCCGGTCCTCGGGAGATACCAGCAGGAAGACCGAGTACACCGGCTGCTTGTCGAGGGAGTTGAAGTCCACGCCGCGCGACGACAGCCCGACCGCCGCGCTCAGCCTCGACACGCCCGGGTGCTTCACGTGCGGGACGGCGACGCCGCGCCCGAACCCCGTCGAGCCCTTCCGCTCGCGCTCGAGGATGCGGGCCAGAAGCTCGTCGCGGATCGGCGCCGGGGCGTGCCCCGACGCGACGATGGCGTCCAGCATCTCGGCGATCACCTCGTCGCGTCCGGCGCCGGTCAGCCGGGGAAGGACGGCGCCGGGCGCCACGATCTCGGTCAGTTTCAGCAAGTCCTGCACTCCACGCGGGCCCGCGCCGCTCACCGCTTGCTCGTCTTGAGGCGCGCCTTGTAGTCGGCCAGCACCCGCGAGCCCGTCTGCGCGACGTGGTCGATCACCGCGTACAGGTCCTCGCCGTGCTCGTTCACGATGAAGTCCTGGTGCTTCTCCACGTCGATCCTCAGCTCGGCCCCGAACGAACCGTGCTTGTGATGGTCGGCCTTGGTCAGCGTCAGCACGATCTGCTGCGTGCCGTCGAAGTACTTGGGGAGCTTCGAGAGCTTCCCCTCGGCGTGCTGTCGGATGGCCTCGGTCACCTCGATGTTCCGGCCCACAACGTCGATCCGCATGAATCCTCCCTGCCCTGGTTCGAGTCCTGTTCGTAGATCTCCGGACGACCTCCATCATAACGGGGTGCATGCCCGGAGAGCCGGAAATCGGACGCCTGCCGCTATCGCGCCGCGTTCCCTCCCACCGCGCCCGGCGCGACCGGATCGGGCAGCGTCCCGCCCGCCGCCCGCGCGCCCTTGTTCTCTGGTACCAGCACCCCGCCCGTGATCACGTACCTGACCGCCTCGTCGATCGAAATCGGGATGTCGATCACGTCACTGACAGGCACCGTGAGCGTGAACCCGGTGAACGGCGTCGGCGTGTTCGGCACGAACACCGTCAGGCACTCGCGCCCGACCCCGTCGGCGATCATCTTCGTGGACTGGCCGGTGACGAACGCTATCACCCACGTGCCCGGGCGCGGAAACTCGACCAGCACGACCCGGTTGAAGGCCATCGGCGTGTCGCCCAGGACAAGCTCGACGAGCTGCTTCACGTGCGGGTACACCTGGCGCACCACGGGGATCTGCGCCAGCACGTTCTCGATCCGCCCGTAGATCCGCCTCCCGACGAACCCGCCCAGGAATCTTCCCGCCAGATAGATGCTCACGATCGCGACCAGGAGCCCCACGGCCTTGAGGTGCCAGCGCGCTTCCCAATACTGCCGGAAGTTCTCGCGGCGGATCTGGGCGGTCACGGCGCTGTCCGAGATCGTCGCCGCCGAAGCGGCGCCCGTGGTGTCCCGACGGTACTTCTGGACCTGCTCGGCCGTAACGGTGTACCAGTCCGGGCGGTACGGCTCGTCGAGCGTCGCCGGGATCAGCAGCAGCACGCCCCCCCGGATCCAGCTGTTGATGGGCGCGGCAACGTTGTTGAACACGAAGACGAACGCGTACCACAGGATCCACAGGGTGAGGATCGAGGGCAGCAGCACCGCCAGCCCGCGCATGAAGAACCGCTGGGGCCTGCGGGCCGGGGGCTTCACCTGAACGGGCCGTGGGCGGGGCCGTGGCGGGGGTGTCGGCGCGGTGTCGGTCACGTCGTGCACTCCCGGAACGAACCGGGGCGCCCCGAAGGACGCCCCGCTCGCCGTTTCAATGGGCCTGGGCAGGCTCGAACTGCCGACCTCACCCTTATCAGGGGTGCGCTCTAGCCAACTGAGCTACAGGCCCGGACGGACCAAAATATAGGCGGGCAGGGCGCGGGGTTCAGAGAGCCGGGGGGCGGCCGGGGGGCCGGACGTGGAGCAGTTGACTGCGCGCGGCCGCCGCGGCGCGCCACGTGACCAGCGCGACCGCCACGACAAGCAGAGGCACCAGGAAGTCCGCAAAGGCGTATCCGATGTCGAAGATGTCACGCGCCAGTTCCCCAGGCGGGGAGGAGCCCGCGGGGCTGAACGGCGCCTGGGGGGCCGGGGGCCGCAACCAATGACTCTGCTCCGTCAGAACGCTGAGCACCGCGATCGCGATCGGGCCCGCGACCACTACCCATCGAACGCGAGCGGCAGCGCGCGGGAGACCGGAGGCTCGCACCGCTGGGGCCATGGTGAACCCGGCGCAGACCGAGCCTACGGCGAGGCAGAGCCAAAGCACAGGTTGCCACAACTGGTATACCCATGCGTACGTGGTATTCTCGATCGCGCGAACGATCGAGACGATCAGACCCGACGCACCGGCAGCATCCGACGCCATCGCTGCCAATGCCAGCGCCGACAGCCACGGGCACCAGCGGGTGGCCCGCGTCGGTGGAACGCATCGAACCACGTTCACCAGCGCGAACGCGATGGCCGCGGCCGCGAACAGCATGAGCCACGACGACTCCACCACCAGCGACATCGACCCGCCCTCGCGCCCAACCTGGAAGATCGAGGGAGACGCCCACGCCAGCAGCATCGCGGGAACCGCCCAGCACAGGATCGTCATGCTCGAGCGCATCGTTCGCAGCCATTCCTCGGAGCCCGACGGCGGCGCGGCTCCGCACTCAGGGCACGCCGCGCCCTCCCCCGAAAGCCCCTTCCTGCTGTACCCGCAGTTGGCACACGCAAGCTCGAACCGCGATGGGACGGTCGCCTCGCACATCGCGGCACAGCTTACCAGCGCCGAAGATCCGCCCGCGGACAACTTCACACGCTCATCGCCCCGCAACGCCCCCACCCGGCGCTACGCTCGGGCATGACGACGGCGATACCCCTTTCCGCGCGTTCCCGGATTCTGGCTGTCCTTGCTGCCGCGGCGGCGATATTCGCCGGCTGCGCCTCGACCGACGAAGGCGCGCCCGCGATGGAAGAGGTCAAGCCCGGCCTCTCCGTCGGTGACCGCGCCCCCGACGCGACGCTCAAGACCGTGGACGGCAAAGCGGTCCACCTGGCACCCATGTACGCCGACGGCCCGGTCATCGTGACGTTCTACCGCGGCGGGTGGTGCCCGTTCTGCAACCGCGCCCTCGCGGCGTGGCAAAGCAGGATGGACGAAGTGGAGAACGCCGGCGCGACGTTCATCGCGATCACGCCCGAGAGCCCCGCCAACGCGGAAAAAACCGCGGACAAGGGCAAGCTGTCGTACACCGTTCTCTCGGACGCGAACCAGGAAGCCGCCCGCGCGTTCCGCGTGCACTTCACGGTCAACGACGAGACCCGCGAGCGCTACAAAGGCTACGGGATCGACCTCGCCGCCAGCAACGCCTCGGGGACGTGGGAACTGCCCGCTCCCGGGACGTTCGTCATCGACCGCAAAGGCATCGTTCGCTACGCCTTCGCGGACTGGGACTACCACGTCCGGGCCGACCCCGACGAGGTCCTCGCGGCGGTGAAGTCGCTCGACGGAGCGTGATCTCGCGCCGTTGACTCAATACCCGGCCGCGACCCCGCCCTTCCGCGGATCGCTCGCCGCGTCCCATCCCCGGCCCGAGGCCGCGCGCCGCACCAGTTGCACCGTCCCCACCATGTCGCGCCGCTCGGTCGAGTGACCCAGCGCCTTGAGCCCCGACTCCAGCGGCGTGCCGCGCAGCGGGTCCTCGAGCCCCACGCGGTCGGGCTTCCACTGGTGGTGGAACCTCGGGCGGGAGACCGCCTCCATCGCGGGCATGTCGAAGACCAGGACGTTGAGCGCCGCTTCCAGCGTGCCCGTGATGATCCGCGGCCCGCCCGAGCCGCCGGCCACCAGCAGCACGCCCCGCTCGTCGGTCGCGATCATCGGCGTCATGCTCGAGAGCGGCCGCTTGCCCGGCGCCGGGGCGTTGCGTTCAGACTGGATCAGCCCGAAGGCATTGGGCTTCCCCGGGCGGGTCGAGAAGTCGTCCATCTCGTCGTTGAGGACGAACCCGTATTCCGGCACCGCGATCAGCGAGCCGAAGATCAGGTTCACCGTCTCCGTGCACGCGACGGCGTTCCCCCAGCGGTCCACGGCGCTCAGGTGGCTGGTGCCGTGGTCGTCGGGCAGCTGGGGGACCTCGGACGGCCGGGACGGCCGCGTGCCGTACTGATCCGACCCGAGCGTGTGCGCCGGGTTGAAAAGGTCGGCCCGCGCCCTGATGTACGCGGGGTCGAGGAGCGTCCCGATCGGCACCTCGACGAACGCCGGGTCGCCCAGCCACGCCGCACGGTCCGCGAAGGCGTGCTTCAGCGACTCGACGACCAGGTGCGCGTACGCGACGGAGTTGTGCCCCGCCGCGCCAAGCTCGTCGCGCCTGAGCTCCAGCATCTCCGTGACCTGCGCCACCACGATCCCCCCGCTGCTGGGCGGGGGCATCATGGAGAGGTTGCGGCCCATGAAGTTCGAGACCAGGGGCGGCGCCTCCGCGACCGTGAACGAATCGAGGTCGTGCTGACTAAGAAGCCCGCCGTCGCCCGCCGCGGCACGCAGAACAGCCTCCGCGACCGGCCCCTTGTAGAAGCCGTCGGCGCCGTGCTCCACGATGAGGCGCAGAGCCGCCGCCTGCTCGGGAACCCTGATCAGGTCGCCCACCTTCACCGCGCCTCGGTTCAGGTATCTCTCATAAAAGAACCGCGATCGCGCGGGCCGCTCCGGCGACTTCTCGAACCATTCCATCACTTCCTTGACACTGTCCACGTAGTGCTTGTCGGCGGCGAAGCCCTGCTCGGCGGCGCGGATCGCCGGCGCAAGGACCTCGGCCCGCGGCCTGGTCCCGTACTTCTCGAGCGTGTACAGAAGGCCCGCGACCGTGCCGGGGACGGCGATCGACTTCCCGCCCCGCGATGACGCGTCAGGGTCGGGGTCGTTCTCGTAAAAGTCCGGGCCGTAGGCGCGCGGGCAGGTCTCGCGGTAATTGACGGTCGTCGTGAGCGTGCCATGGCGCGGGTGGTCCCTGAGGTGGATCACCATGAACCCGCCCCCGCCGATGCCGCACGATTGCGGACGCACCACCGAGAGCGTGAACGAAGCCGCCACCGCCGCGTCCACCGCGTTGCCCCCGGCGCGCAGGATTTCGACTCCCGCGCGCGAGGCGATCTCGTGGTCGGCGGCGACGGCGCCGTTGGGGAATGCCGGGGGATCGACGGGCGGGGGCACAGGGGCTCCGAGAGTCGCGGCGGCCAGGGTCAGAAGGATCGGCGAGATCGGCATAGGGATGACCCGGAGAAACAGGCTCCGCGAGCATGGTACCGGGGCCTGTCCCTTCGGGGGGTTCAGCCGATTCACGGACCGACGAGCACGAAAAGGTGGCATCGTCCGGGAAAACGGGTCACAATGTAGGACTCTGAGCTATGCGCCCGTGAAGGAGCTCCTCGTGATCGCACTGCCCGAGCGGTTTTCGCTCGTTGTCGTCGGCACTCTGGTCAGTCTCGCGCCCTCGTTGGCACGTGCACAGCCGGTCAGTCCGCCGGGTCCCAACGACCACGTGATCATGAACAGCATCCCGGACCCGCTGAACAACACAAACTACAACGGAGTGTCAGCGTCTTTCCGCGGCTCACAGCAGCCGGGGAACTGGCAGATCACCGGCCAGCGCGTTGACCCGCAACCGACCGCGTACGAGGTCATCGGCATCCGGACGGTCGTGGGCGCCTCCGCACTGAACCCGCATTTCTTCGATTTTCCAAACTACTTCACCAAAGAGCACATCACCATGTGGCTCGGCGATCCGTGGGGCGGCCAGGCCAGTCCTTTCGTGGGAGCCGCGAACTTCGAGCGCCCTTCCTCGCCCCAGAACTACACGCTGCTCGGCGACTCCGGCCTGAGCGCCTCGTTCTACACGGGTCGAGACGGCCTGTCGTTCATCGTGCCGGCCAACACCCCCCTCTGGGTATCCTGCTGGTGGGAGACTCCTGGCATCACCTACGGAGAGACCGCTGTCGGAATGACGCCGTCGGATCACTTCGACGGAATGCGGGCGATATACAACACGTTTGGAGGCTATTCCGAAATTCAAATCTCCGCCGCGCTGACGGTCATCGGCGTTGTTCCGGCTCCGGGAGCGACTGCGGTCCTTGCCGTCGGCTGCGCGGCACTGGTGCGCCGGCGGCGGCGCGCGTGAGGCATCGGTGCGTGGACACGTTGTGCTTGTCGGCGGCGAAGCCCTGCTCGGCGGCGCGAATTGCCGGCGCGAGCAACTAGGCCCGCGGCCTGTTCCCATACTTCTCGAGCGTGTACATAAGGCCCGCGACCGTGCCGGGGACGGCGATCGATTTCCCGCCGCGCGATGAGGCGTCGGGGTCGGGGTCGTTCTCGTAGAAGTCCGGGCCGTAGGCGCGCGGGCAGGTCTCGCGATAATTGACGGTCGTCGTGAGCGTGCCATGGCGCGGGTGGTCCCTGAGGTGGATCA
>CAZCPB010000070.1:0-16660 GCA_964500365.1 uncultured Phycisphaeraceae bacterium | reverse complement strand
AGCGCGCCCGCGAACTGGCGCCGGCCGACGCCGACGTCCTTGGGTACCTCGGGTCGGTGTACGGGATGACGGGGCGCGTCGGCGACGCCGCGGCGGTCTACCGGGCCGCGCTCGAGATCAACCCGGACCATCTGAACGCCATCGAAGGCCTGGCGACGCTGCTCTCCCTGGAGCAGGCCCACGACGAGGTCGAGCACCTGGCGCGGCGCGCGCTCGCACTCCGCCCGGGTGACGGCCCGTTCACCGCGATGCTCGCGACCGCGCGCCACGCGTTCGGGAGAGGCGAGGAGGCCCTGGCCATCATCGAAGAAGGGCTCGCCCGCGAGCCCGAGGACACGGACCTGCTGCACGCCCGCGCCGCGTGCATGAACTTCGTCGCGGGGCTCGACCCGGCGGACATCGCCGCGGCCCACCGGCGCCACGCCGCCGCGCTCGAAGCCGCGGCCCTTGACCCGCTCCCGCCCCCCGGCCCGCGCCGGCCCGGGCCGCTCCGCGTCGGCTTCGTCTCGGGCGATTTCCGCGCGCACTCGGTCGCGTACTTTCTCGAGCCGTTCCTTGCCAACCTCGACCGGGCGATCGTTGGCTCGCTGGCCTTTTCGACCAACGCGGCACGCGACGGCGTCACCGAGACGCTGCGTTCCCGCTTCGACGAATGGCACGACCTGTTCGCCAGGGACGACGCGGCCGCCGCCCGCCTCATCCGCGAGCGCGACGTCGACGTGCTGATCGACCTGTGCGGCCTCACGGCCGGCGAGCGGCTCGGGGTCTTCGCGCTGCGGCCCGCGCGGGTCCACGCGACGTACCTGGGGTACCCGAACACGACCGGGCTGCGCGCGATCGAATGGCGGATCGTGGACGGCGTGACCGACCCGCCGGGGTACGAGGATCGCTGCACCGAGCGCCTGGCGCGCCTGGACGGGTGTTTCGTCTGTTACGGCCCGATCGGAACGGCCGCGCCGGAGCCGGCCCCGCGGGCGCCGGGAGAACCCCTCACGTTCGCCTCGTTCAACGTGCTGACCAAATTGCACGACGGCGTGATCGCGCTGTGGTCGCGCCTCGTGAGCGCCGTCCCGGGGGCGCGCCTGATGCTCAAGGCGGCGGCGCTCAGGAACCCGCGCGCGTGCGCCGAGCTGCGGGCGCGGTTCGAGCAGGCGGGCCTCGCGCCCGAGCGGCTGGAACTGATGGGCTGGGTCGCCGAGAACCCGATGAGCCTCTACGGGCGCGTGGACATCGCGCTCGACCCCTTCCCCTACAACGGCACGACGACCACGTGCGAGGCGCTCTGGATGGGCGTGCCCGTCCTCACGCTCGAAGGGAGCACGCACGCCGGCCGCGTCGGCGCGTCGTTGCTGAGGCACGCCGGCCTCGGAGAGCTCGTCGCCGGCTCGCACGCCGAGTACGTCGAGATCGCCGTCGGGCTCGCTCACTCCGCCGCCCGATTGCAGGAATACCGGCGAACGCTCCGGGGGCGCCTCCGCGCGACCGTCTGCGACGGGGGAGCATTCGCGCGCCGGTTCGAACGGCTGCTGGCGTCGATCGCGTGATCGGCCTCGCCCCCCCGGCGCCGATTCGGGCGCCGACCCGCGCCGCTAGCATTCGCCGATGACCGCCCGCCCGCGCGGCCCGCGCCAATTCGAGGTCGTTTCGCCCTTCAAGCCCACGGGCGATCAGCCCGCGGCGATCGAGCAGCTCACCCGCGAACTCCGCGAGGGCAAGCCCGCCGCGTGCCTCCTGGGCGCCACCGGCACGGGCAAGACGTTCACGATGGCCAACGTCGTCGCGAACCTGGGAAAGCCGACGCTGATCGTCAGCCACAACAAGACGCTTGCCGCCCAGCTGTACGAAGAACTCAAGGAGTTTTTCCCGCACAACAGCGTGAACTACTTCGTGTCGTACTACGACTACTACCAGCCCGAGGCGTACATCCCCCAGCGCGACATCTACATCGAGAAGGACTCGTCCCGCAACGACGACCTCGACCAGCTGCGCCTGGCCGCGACCAGCAACATCCTCTCACGCCGCGACACCGTCGTCGTCGCCTCCGTTTCGTGCATCTTCGGCCTGGGAAGCCCGGAAGCCTACGGCCAGAAGGTCCTGACGATCACCCGCGGCAGCCGCATCGACCGGCGCGAGTTCCTGCTGCAGCTCAACTCGATGCAGTACCAGCGCAGCGAGATCGAGTTCAAGCGCGGCCAGTTCCGCGTGCGGGGCGACGCGCTTGAGGTCTGGCCCGCGTACGAGCGCTTCGCCGTCCGCGTCGAGCTCTTCGGGGACGAGATCGACCGCGTGGACCTCGTCAACCCGCTCACGGCCGAAGTGCTCGCCGAGGAATCCCAGTTCTTCCTCTTCCCCGCCGTGCACTACGTCATGCCCGAGACCGAGCTCACGGCGATCACCGCCCAGATCCGCAGGGACCTCGACGACCGGGTGATGCAGCTCCGGCACGAGGGCAAGCTCCTCGAGGCCCAGCGGCTCCTGGCGCGCACGAAGTACGACCTCGAGATGATCGAGGAGGTCGGGTACTGCAACGGGGTCGAGAACTACTCCAGGTACTTCGACGGGCGCGCCCCCGGCGAGCGCCCGTACACGCTGCTGGACTACTTTGACTACGCGCCGACGAACGACGGAGCGGCGAAGCGACACAGCGACGGAGTGCAGGACCGCGGGGCGTTGTCCGCGGCGCGGCCGAGCTCCGAGTCCGACCCCGTCGCTTCGTCTCTTTCTTCATCGCTTTCCCGTCCGAACTTCCGCGACTGGCTCCTCATCATCGACGAGTCGCACGTCACCGTCCCGCAGGTCCGTGCCATGTTCAACGGTGACCGGGCTCGCAAGACCGTCCTCGTCGAGCACGGGTTCCGCCTCCCCGCCGCGCTCGACAACCGGCCGCTGCGGTTCGAGGAGTTCGAGTCGATCGTCCCGCAGATCCTCTTCGTCTCCGCGACCCCCGGCCCGTACGAGCTCGAGCGCTGCGGCGGCGTGGTCGCCGAGCAGGTCATCCGCCCCACGGGCCTGCTCGACCCGATCATCGAGGTCAAGCCCGCCCGCGGCCAGGTGCCCGACATGCTGGAACGCTGCCGCGAAAGAGTCGCCCGCGGCGAGCGTGTCCTCGTCACCGCCCTCACCAAGCGCCTGTGCGAGGACCTGGCCAGCTACCTCGACGAGCAGGGCTTCCGTGTCCGCTACCTGCACAGCGAGATCGACACGCTCGACCGCGTGCAGATCCTCGCCGACCTGCGCGAGGGCGCCTTCGACGTGCTCGTGGGCGTCAACCTCCTCCGCGAGGGCCTCGACCTCCCCGAAGTCTCGCTGGTGTGCATCCTCGACGCCGACAAGGAGGGCTTCCTCCGCTCGCCCACCAGCCTCATCCAGCAGATGGGCCGCGCGGCACGCAACGTCAACTCCCTCGTCGTGATGTACGCCGACGAGATGACCCCCGCCATGCGCGGCGCGATCGAAGAGACCGAGCGCCGGCGGGCCAAGCAGACGGCGTACAACCAGAAGCACGGTATCACGCCGCAGACCATCACCAAGGCGATCCGGCGGGGCCTCGAAATCTCTCTCCGCGCCCGCAAGACCGCGCGCGAGGCGGTCGCGACCAAGGAAGAGGCGTTCGACGTCGACGAGATGATCCGCCAGCTCGAGGCCGAGATGATGGAGGCCGCCGAGCAGCTCCAGTTCGAGAAGGCCGCGGCCCTGCGCGATCAGGTCGTGAAGATCAAGAAGCTCAAGGCCTCGCGCCGGCCGGACGCCGAGCCCTTCAAGGTCCGGCGTTCCGAACTCGAAGACTCGAAAGACCCCCGCCGTCCGGGCAAGAAGGCGGGGATGCCGGGTGTCAGAGCGGACCGCAAGAGCAAGCGAAAATCACGGGGCGTCTGAGTAGTCCTCATCGCGCCGGGCATCGGCGATCTCCGCGGCGTTTATCATGACGTCGTCGGACTCGAAGAACCGGCCCTCGTTCCAGGCCTCTTCGAAGAACGCCGCGACCTGAGCGTCGGCCGGGTCATCGATGGGCGACCCGGAGGGGGCGCACGCCGGGGCGCACGCGAATCCGGCCGGCTCCTCTGCCGCCACGAAGAACCACTCCTCGGTCTGGGCTTCATCGGACTCGGACCACTCGCAGGCGCGAAGGGCGGTCTCGAAGAAAACCGATTCGTCTTCCTCGCCCGGGCACGGCGAGAAATCATCCTCGCTGAGTTCCGTCTGAAGCAGGGCGAAGTCGCTCCCCAGCCATGCGTCGGCGAGCGTCAGTTCACACCCCGGCTGATCGCCGAGCCACGCGACGGACTCGTACGGCTCGAAGTAGTCCACGCCCAGGAACTTCAGATCAGGCAGCGGCAGGAGCGCGAGGAACTCGACCTGCCCGAGCCACCACTCGCGGGCTTCGAGCCCCCCGAAGGTGTCAGCCTCGACCACGGCCGCCACCGGCACGCACGGAACGCGGCACTCATCACCGATCGGGATCAGCGTGGGATCGATGCGGGTCTGTTCGGTCCCGCCGGCCGCGCCGACCGAGCACGCCCCGACGGGCAAAGAGGCGAGCGCGAGCACCGAGGCGAGTTTCGTGACGGTCCACCGGCTCATGACTGGCTCCTTGTCTGAAACTGGTGCAGAAGTGAGCCACAGGTTTCGGCCCGGAATCCACGGCGCGGCAAGAAAACACGAACGGGCCGAATGTGCGCGAAATCACGTCGGATAACCCTCGCGCTACACTCCGACGTGAGCGCACGGCCTTCCAACCCGTCAACAACCCCGGAGCAGTTCCGCCGCCGGCTCGGCTACTACCTTGTCGGCCTTGCCGTAGGGTGCGTGCTCCTCGGGTTGCTCCAGGTCGCGCGGAACCGTGAGGCGGCGCGGATCAAGGCCGAGCAGCAAGTCCAGCCGCAATCGACCGGAACGCCCCCTCAATAAGCCGTGACAGGCGAGCGAGGCCGCGCCGCTCGCGATGAGCATCAGCCGTCGAAATGGCGCTCGCACTCGCGCCACTCCGACCGGCCCCGACGAGGGCCGGCTGCCCCTGTTCCGGGCGCCCTATCGGGCAAGTCCGCGTCGCTAACTGCGTACTCCCCTCGCGCCGTCGCTGAATCCAATCCTGAACAGGCTACGAACCTACCATCCCCGCTCGAACACGGAGTGCGTGCATGCCAGGGAAGGATGAAGGGCGGACCGCCACCCGAGCGGTTTCACCCCCGCTGGAAGTCAAGGCCGTGAGCCGCAAGCGCCGGCCGGCGCCCGAGCGCTCACCTGCTCAATCCGCCGATCCCTCCCGCGAGCGCTCAGACTCCCGGATCATCCGCGTCCGTGGCGCCCGCGAGCACAACCTCAAGAACATCACGGTCGAGATCCCCCGCGACCGCCTCGTCGTGATGACCGGCCTCTCGGGCTCCGGCAAGTCTTCGCTGGCCTTCGACACCATCTTCGCCGAGGGCCAGCGCAAGTACATGGAGTCGCTCTCGGCGTACGCGCGCCAGTTCCTCGGCCAGCTCAAGAAGCCCGACGTGGACGAGGTCGAGGGCATCCCCCCCACCATCGCCATCGAGCAGCGCTCGGGCAGCGGCACGCCGCGCTCGACAGTCGCCACCACCACCGAGATCTACGACTACCTCCGCCTGCTCTTCGCCCGCTGCGGCACGCCCTACTCGTGGGCGCCGACAAAGTCCGACAAGGACGGCAAGGTCCTCGCCCGCTCGGGGGTCCCCATCACCGCGACCACGAGCACGCAGATCGTCGATTCGATCATGTCGCGCCCCGCCGGCACCCGCCTCATGATCCTGGCCCCCGTCGTTCGCGGCAAGAAGGGCTTCCATCGCGATGTCCTCGAAGACCTCTCGGGCCAGGGCTGGCAGCGCGCCCGCGTGAACGGCACAGTGATCGACCTGCGCGATGCGCTCAAGGAGCCCGGCGAGAACCCGCTCAACCTCGGGCGTTACGAGAAGCACTCGATCGACGCGGTCATCGACCGCATCGTGCTCGCTCCCGATGTCCGCCAGCGCCTCGCCGAGAGCGTCGAATCCGCCCTCAAGCTCGCCGACGGCGTCGTCATCGCGTCGTTCGAGGCGTCGCCCGCGTCCGGCGCACCCGCCACGCAGCACCCAGCCCCCGGCACCCAGCACGCCCTCTGGTCCGACATTTCCTTCTCCACCAAGTTCTCCGACCCCGACCACCCCGAGTACGCCCTCGAGGAACTCTCGCCGCGCCTCTTCTCGTTCAACTCCCCCCACGGCGCCTGCCAGGCGTGCGGCGGCCTCGGCACGGTCCTCGAGTTTGACATCGGCCTCATCGTGCCCCACACCGACAAGAGCATGGCCGACGGCGCCATCGCCGCGTGGGCCAAGAACGGCCCCGTCCGCGCCTGGTTCAACCGCAAGCTCCGCCGCTTCTGCAAGGATTTCGGCTGCTCCTTCACGACGCCCTGGAAGGACCTCTCGGAGGAGCACCGCCGCCTGATCCTCCGCGGCACGACCCCCGCCGAGGCCAAACAGCACAAGGCGAAGTTCGAGGGCGTGATCCCCAACATCACGCAGTGGTGGGAATCGACGGAGAACGCCGGCGTCAAGGAATGGCTCGGCACGTTCCTCTCGCAGTCCCCGTGCAAGGCCTGCAACGGCGACCGCCTCCGCGTCGAAGCCCTGCACGTGCTCTTGAAGAGCACGCACCGCGCCGACCAGTCCAAGGCGTTCTCGACCAGCGTCATCGGCCGCCCCGCGTCCGACGGCTCGATGCTCAACATCGCCGAGCTCTCGCGTCTCAACATCAACGATGCGATCGCGTACATCGCGGGCCTGATCCTGAGCAAGGAGCAGCAGTCGATCGCCGAGCCGATCTTGAAGGAAGCCAACAACCGCCTCCGCTTTCTTACCGGCGTCGGCCTCGAGTACCTCTCCCTCGACCGGCGCACCGCGACGCTCTCGGGCGGCGAGGCCCAGCGCATCCGCCTCGCCACCCAGGTCGGTTCGGGCCTCGTCGGCGCCTGCTACGTCCTCGATGAGCCGACCATCGGCCTCCACCAGCGCGACAACGCCCGACTCATCTCGACCCTCCGCCACCTGGCCGACATCGGCAACACGGTCCTCATCGTCGAGCACGACGAGGACATGATCCGGGCCGCCGACCACGTCCTCGACATCGGCCCCGGCCCGGGCGTCCACGGCGGACGCGTCATCGCCTCGGGCTCCGTCGCCGAGATCTGCGCGACGCCCGGCTCGATCACCGGTGACTACCTCGCCCGCCGCAAGCGCATCGAGGTCCCCGGCGCCCGCCGTCCCCTGAGCGAGAAGAAATCGATCGTCATCAAGGGCGCCCGCCACAACAACCTGAAGTCGATCGACGCCGCGTTCCCCCTCGGCGGCCTGGTCTGCGTCACCGGCGTCTCGGGCTCGGGCAAGAGCACCCTCGTCAATGACATCCTCCTCGCGGCCCTGCGCCAGCACCTGCTCGGCAGCCGCGAGAAGCCCGGCGCCCACTCCAAGATCACCGGCCTCAAGCCGATCGAGCGCGTCATCGAGGTCGACCAGTCCCCCATCGGCCGAACGCCCCGCTCCAACCCCGCCACGTACACCGGCATCTTCGACGACATCCGGCGCGTCTTCGCCTCGACCAAGGAAGCCAAGGTCCGCGGGTACGAGCCCGGCCGTTTTTCCTTCAACGTCCCCGCCGGGCGCGGCGGCGGCCGCTGCGAGGCCTGCGAGGGCCAGGGCCTCAAAAAGATCGAGATGCACTTCCTCCCCGACGTCTTCGTCGAGTGTGAGGTCTGCTCGGGCCGGCGCTACAACCGCGAAACCCTCGAGGTGAAGTACCGCGGCAAGTCGATCTCCGACATCCTCGACATGACCGTCGAGGACGCGGTTCACTTCTTCGAGAACCACCCCGGCATCCTCAAATTCGTGAAGTGCCTCCACGAGGTCGGCCTCGACTACATCACCCTCGGCCAGCCGAGCACCACGCTCTCGGGCGGCGAAGCCCAACGGATCAAGCTCGCGACCGAACTGGGCAAGGGCGCCGGCGAGTTCGGCTCCCACGGCCACACGCTCTACATCCTCGACGAGCCCACCACCGGCCTGCACTTCGAGGACATTCGGAAGCTGCTCGTGGTGTTCAACCGTCTCGCCGACGCCGGCAACACGCTCGTCGTCATCGAGCACAACCTCGACGTCATCAAGGGCGCCGACTGGATCATCGACCTCGGACCCGAGGGGGGCGAGGGCGGGGGCACCATCGTCGCGACCGGGACACCCGAAGCCGTCGCCGCGACGCGCGCGAGCCACACCGGCCAGTACCTGCGCTCGATCCTGAATGGCCGCTGATCGGCTTCCCTCGAAGACGCCCTACGCCTTCGTTTTTGGTCGTCACCGCGCGCGCCGCCGCGCGATCCCGCTATCTTGACTCGGTCCCCAGGAGATTCACCATGGCGTTTCCCCTCTTTCATCAGGCTCTGACCCGGAACGACACCCTCAGTTCCCGCGCGAGCCACGCCCCGAACTCCCACGGCGACAGCGCCGGCATCCTCACACAACAGAATGTCAACGCTCTGTCAGCCCAGGCCGAGCACGGCCTCACCCCCGAAGGGGCCAAGAGCCTCAGCCGCGGCCGGTTGCCCACGTCGCTCGTCGATCGGACCCGGCTGCCGGGAGCGGGCGATGCGGGTGACTATGGGGTCTGGCGGAAGAACTTCGGAGCGGGGCTGTGACAGCGTCGGGCGCGGGGCCGTCGCTCTTCACCGCGCGCCGCGACGGTTCGACGCGCAGGGTTCTCTCCAACGGATTAGACTGGGATTGAGAGCGGCCCTCCTTCGACCACCGTTCCGACAATTGGGCACGCGAACGTTCAGACGGAGTGCATCACCATGGCCAAGGGCTCTTTCGAGCGGTTCAAGCCGCACATCAACGTGCCGTCGAGTTCGTCGAGCACGGCCGGGACGACCGGGACCCCCGCGGTCCCCAACTCCATCCGCCGGCACGCCGAGAAGGCCTTTCAAGGCGACATCGACAGCATCTCCACCCAGCGCAATGTCAACGCGCTCCAGGCCCAGGCCGACCACGGCCTGACCCCCGCCGGCGCGCAGGCCTTTACCCGCGGCCAGCAGCCCGCCTTCCTCGTCGATCAGACCCGGATGCAGGGCAAGCAGCTCCTCGGGCACGAGCTCGCCCACGTGTTCCAGCAGTAGCCCCGCCTCACAGCGGCAGGCGCAGCTCGCGGTCGATCCCCGGCGCGATCCGGCGCGCCCGTGCCGCGTCGAACGACGTGGGCAGGTCGCCGCCCACCGCCTCCAGCAGGTACGCCACCACCGCCTCCACCACGCGCGACGGCGCGAGACGTCCGCCGCACCAGTGGTCGTGGTCCACCCACGACAGCGTCACCGAGTGCTCACTGACCCGGCCGTCGGGGCGCGTCACCACGACCCCGTACCGCCACCCGCGGCAGGCATCGATCTCGGTCTGCACGTCGACTCGCGCCAGCATCAAAACCTCCGGATCACCCTACCGATTCGGCTCAATCCGCGCCAAGGTTGAGTTTCTCCGCCTCTCAAGCCACCCCGCGCCGCCTACCACCGGCCCCGCCGCCAACAATCCGCCACCCAGTTTCTCCAGGCTCCCCATTCTCCTGTTCTCCTGTTCTCCCGCTCACCGTTCACCCTTCCCCCCATCTCCACCCAGTACCCAATGACATTCCTCCTCGAGACCACCCGCCTCGGCCTCAGCAACCTCCGCCTCCACCTGCTCCGCTCGGTGCTCACCGCGCTGGGCATCATCCTCGGCGTCGCGGCGGTCATCATCATGGTCAGCCTGGGCGAGGGCTCCAAGCGCGACGCCCTCATCCAGATCGAGCGCCTCGGCGCCCGCAACATCATCCTCCGCGCCCAGCGGCCCCCCGAGTCCGGCCAGGGGCAGCAGCAGGGCGGCAAGGGCGGCGGCCGCACCAGCTTCACGATCCGCTACGGCATCACCCGCGAGGACCTCGAGGTCATCCGCGCCAATTTCCCCGACGCCGAGGAGATCGTGCCGCTCAAGGAGGTCGGCGGGCAGGTCATCCACGAGGCCGCCCGCCGCACCAGCCAGGCCTTCGGCACCACGCCCGCGTTCCTGCGCGTCGCGCGCGTCAGCGTCGCCCCCGGAGGCCGCTACCTCACGGCCTCGGACATGGACAGCCGCGCCATGGTCGCCGTGATCGGCGCCGACATCGAGCGTCAGTTCTTCCAGCTCCAGAACCCCATCGGCCAGACCATCCGCATCGACGACAAGGCCTTCACCGTCGTCGGCGTGCTCCAGCCCGTGGGCCTGGCCGGCGGCAGCGGCGCCGCCCTCGTCGGGCGCGACCTCGACCTCGACGTCCACATCCCTCTGACCACCGCCCAGTCGGTCTTCGGCGATTCGGTCATGCGCCGCACCAGCGGCAACTTCCAGAGCAGCGAGATCCCCATCTCCGAGGTCTACCTCTCCTGCCCGGACCGCGACCGCGTCATGCTCGACGCCTCGCGCCTCGCCCGCATCATGAAGGCCCGGCACGCCGACCAGGCCGACTACATCATCCACGTCCCCTACCAGCTCCTCGAGCAGGCCGAGCGCACCGCCTTCCAGTTCAACATGGTCTTCGGGGCGGTCGCCGGCATCTCGCTCCTCGTCGGCGGCATCGGCATCATGAACATCATGCTCGCCACCGTCACCGAGCGCACCCGCGAGATCGGCATCCGGCGCGCGATCGGCGCCACCCGGGCCCACATCCTTACCCAGTTCCTCGTCGAGACGGGCGTGCTCTCCGTCCTGGGCGGGCTTGTCGGCGTCGCCGTGGGCGTCGGCGGCAGCGTCGCCCTCGACAACGCCGCCCCGCTCTTCCCCAGGCTGCCCTGGGTCGGCGGCTACTTCGATCCGGGTTTCACCCTGCCGACCCACGTCACGACGTGGTCGATCATCCTCGCCTTCACCGTCGCCGCCCTCACCGGGCTGGTCTTCGGCATATACCCGGCACGGAAGGCCGCCAGGCAGGATCCCATCGTGGCTTTGCGCCACGACTGATGGTCGCATTCAGGCGCGGACGCGCTCGACAACCCGTCGGACAATCGCACCGTTCCATCAACGTCCGCCCAGCAAGACCTCGAACCCTGCCTGCGCGAAGTGCTTGTCGTGCGTGAACACGCGCCGGATGTTCCGGTCTTCGCAGATGCACATAGACGAGCAGTCGACGAACGACCAGCCCTTGTCCGGGCGACCTTCGTACAAGTCCAAAGCACGGGCGTAGCCCGCCGCGTCCGCGGCGATGATGACCGTGCCGACCGATGACGCGAGAGCGCGCGCCAGTGCCGCCCCACGATGCCGAGCGCTCGGATCCGCAACGTTGCCCATGAACTCAGCGAGCACCCACTGACTCGTCACAAGCGGCGCTCTCTCGACCGCAAGCCCTTTCATGACCTCCATCGTCTCGGAGTGGAGCGAATCGTGGCTGCGAACGAGTGCCACAAGACTCACCGTGTCCAGGAAGACCGGCGCGCCGCGCATGGCTTATCGGTTCCTCTTCGGCGTTCCGTAGAGATAGTGATCGTGCTCGCGCGCGAGGTCCTCGGGCAGAGTGTCTTCGCCGGCCAACTCGTACAACCGGTACACAGGATCATCCGGGCAGGGGGTTGGCAGCGGATCGACCGGCTCGATTCGGACGCGCACGCCCTCCGGGAGCTCCGTCCCTTCGTCCGGAATGATCTTTCCCCCTTGGATCCGTCCGAAATACACCATCGGCGCCTCCGGAGTTGGTTCGGGCCGCGCCCGCGAATCACTCTTCCCGCACCGCCCCCTCCGCCTCCTCCTCCTCGTGCCCGCGTTCGGCCTCGAGCTCGGCCTCGAGCTGCTCGATGGGCTTCTCTTCCTCCACCTTCTGGCCCGCCGCGATCTTCGCCGCCTTCTCCTTCTCCAGCTTCCGCTTGATCGCGTCGACCTTGGGCTTGTCGGGCGCGAGGATGATGCTCGCGGCCTTGCCCATCCAGCGCGGCGTCTGCTCGACCTTCGCGATGTCCGCCAGCGCCGTCGCCACGTCCCGCAGGTTGTCGAGGCCCAGTTCGCGGTGCGCGATCTCGCGCCCCTTGAACCGCTGCGTCACCATCACCTTGTGCCCGTGCATGATGAACCGGCGCGCCTGGTCGATGCGGACCTGCACGTCGTGCGGGTCGATCTTCATCGACCGCCCCAGGCGCAGCTCCTTCATCTCCGTCGCCTTGCTCGCCGCGCGGCTCTTGCGGGCCTTCTGCGACAGCTCGTACTTGTACTTTCCGTAGTCCATGATCTTGCACACCGGCGGACGTGCGTCCGGCGAGATCTCGACGAGGTCCAGCCCGAGTTCCTGCGCCTTGCGCTGCGCCTCGGCCGTTTCGATCACCCCGTACTGCTCGTTGTCCGGACCGATCACCCGGATCGGCGTGATGCGGATCATGAAGTTGACGCGCGTCCTCTGGACAGGCCCCGCGTCACGGTTGAATCTCCCGAATGCGATGGTCAGGACTCCTGAAAAAGACCGCCGCGGCCGGCGCCGGGACACGCCCCGGGCCCGCGGGGCTTCGCGCCCCCGCCGTCGGCTCTGCTCTCGGTGCTGAAATGAAGGGCCGCGCTCATGGGAACGCGCACAGCCCGATGGAAACTACCGCGCGCCGGCTGCGCCCGCCGCTGCCCCGCCCCGCGCTTTGCCTCGCGTCGATCATCAAGCCGCGCGCCGTCCTCGCCAGACCACTACCCCCTCCGGGTTCCTCGCCCAACCACTCTCCCAAAAGCCTAACCCGCCCGGCCCGAAGAGGCAAGGCGAATTCCTCAAACCGCGCTCGATCGCGTCACGGCCGAAGCACCAATTGCAGAATGTTCACGATGACGCTCAGCACCAGCATCACCAGCATCATCACGAACAGGGGCTGGCTCATCAACGGCTTGGACCCGGCCCGCCGGCTCTGGTCCACCGGGATCTCCGCCGGCACCGCCGCCGCCTCGGCCTTCGCCAGGCCCGCCAGGTCCATCCCCACCACTTCCTTGTGCGCCAGCACCGGCGGCTTCCCCTCGCGCACAGCCTTCAGATCGATGAGCAGGTCGCGGCAGTTCTGGTACCGCAGGCCCGGCTCCTTGGCCATCATCATCTCGATGACCTCGGACACCCCCGCCGACAGCTTCGGGTTCACGTGGTCCGGCGGCACCAGCTCGGCCTTCAGGTGCTTGTGCATCACCGCCGAGGGGTTCTTCCCGTCGAAGGGCACGTTCCCCGTCACCATGTGGTACAGCGTCGCCCCGAGCGAATAGATGTCCGCCGGAGGACCGATCTTCACCTCGCCCCGGATCTGCTCCGGTGAGATGTAGTACGGTGTCCCGAACGCCTTGCCCGCCTCGGCCTCCGCGACCTCCTTGTCCGAGATCGCCCGCGCCAGCCCCATGTCGGCCAGCTTCGCCACGCCCTCCCTCGTGATCATGATGTTCTTGGGCTTCACGTCCCGGTGGATCAGCCCCTTCGCGTGCGCGTGCTCCAGCGCATCGGCGATCTGCATCACGACCTCGACCGCCTCCCGCTCGCTGATGCGCTTGTGCTTCACGATGTCGTCGTAGACCGTCCGCCCGTCCACGTACTCCATCACGAAGTAGTACAGGTCCCCGGCCTTCCCCACGTCGTACGCCTGCACGATGTTGGGATGGTTCAGCTGCGCCGCCGCCCGCCCCTCGGAATAGAACCGGTCGATGAACTGCGGGTTGGCCGCGAACTTCTTCGGCAGCGCCTTGATCGCCACCAGCCGGTCCAGGCTCACCTGCTTGGCCTTCCACACCGTCGCCATCGCCCCGGCGCCCAGCTTCCCGAGGATCTTGTACCCCGGGATCTTCGACTGGCTCCGCTCGGCCTCCAGGATCTGCCGCAGGCGCGCCACCTGGCGCTTCGTCACGTAGTCGTTGCCGACCAGCAACTGGACCAGCGAAGCCTGGTTGGCGTCCTCGCGCAATTGCTTGGCCTGCTCCAGGCAGTGCTGCACCTCTTCCGGCGTCGCCAGCCCCTGGTCGATCACCAGGCGCGCGACCATCGTGTCGAGGTTCGTCCCCCCCTTGGCCGCCTCCTGCAGCGCCACTTCCGCATCCGCCACCGGCGAGACCGGGCCAGCCGGCGCCGTGTCGCCTGAGCGGTTCGACCCTGCGCGGCTGGATTCCGCCGGGCTCCCGGACTGGCTCGCCGAAGGGCTCGACTCGGACTGCCCCCCTTGGCCCCCCTGGCCCCCGCCGCTGCCGCGGCCGCTGCCGCCAGGCCCGTTCTGTCGCTGCGATTCGCTCAAGCGCCCTTTCTGGCCTGCCGCCCCGCCTTCCGGAACGTTCGAATGCCGGGCCGTTGCGTCACCATTCAGGCCCGCCGCCGCTCGCCCTTCGTCCGGCCCGCTCATGGGCCCCTTCGCCGATCCAGAGCCCCGATTCCCAGTCCCGTTCATCGAGACCGCGCCGCGCGCCGCCCCGTTCACGTGCCCGTTGACGCTCGCGCGTTCGGCCCGCGGGGCGTAGGGTACCACGGAGGGAACCGGATCGCCTGCCGCGGCAGGGTCGGGCTGTGGATGAGGCTTGGGGGCGTCCACGATAGCATCGGCCGCCGAAAGGCGCCGTTCGACCACACTTCGCTACGCGGTGAACCCACCGCCGGTTGCCGGCCAGCCCCCTGGCCGCATGAAGGGAATCGACGCGAAGCCCCGAAGCACGGAAACCGCCGCCCCCTCGCCCGCGAATCGATCCAGCGGCAAGGCTCGCGTTCGGCGAGCCCTGTCGAGTCCGCCCCCTTCTCGGGCCGATGCTTGACTTTGTCTGAAGAGTTTGCTCTACTCTGTAAAGACTCTGTTCAATGGGGATTCGTGGCGGGCCGTTCTGGCGTCGTCGGTCGGAGATGGGCATTCAGGGCCATTCAGGTGCCGGCACTTTCACCGGCAAAAGGGCATCCACGATGTTCAAGCGCAAGCGCCGTCAGGGATTCACGATCATCGAACTCCTGGTCGTCATCGCGATCATCGCGCTGTTGATTTCGATGCTTTTGCCGGCAATCGGCAAGGCTCGGAAGAACGCCCGAAAGGCGATCTCGATGAGCAACCTCCGACAGGTCCTCAGCGCAAGCGCCACGTACACCACGGACAACCGCAGCAAGCCTCCCTTCCAGCTCTCATATGCTCGCGGCGGAGTAAAGTCCTCGACCTCAGGCGCGCTCGAAGGCGCAGCGACATGGAGCTACGGCGGGAAGAACTGCAACAAGTACTGGGGTACCCAGTATCCAAACTTCGATATCGAGGCGGCTGACCGCCCCTTGAACAAGTACCTCTACCCCAACGTCGAGTGCTACGCCCCACCCCCGCCCGCGAAACTGCCGGCCAACGCCGAGGATCGCACCTCGCTGCAGTTCCCCGTTTACCACGATCCTTCCGATCGCGAATTGACATACCAGCGGCCGTCGGCTGGAGCGTTTCCGTCACCGACGTACGGGATCTCGACCTACGACGATGTCGGAACCAGTTACCAGTTCAACTTGAAGTGGTTGTTCGAGGGACCGATGTACAAGCTCTGGAACAACGACCCCGTTCGAGCATGGGACGCCGGGATGCAGCGCATGTTCCTCGCCGAGAACTTCGCATCCTCTCGCTTCGTGATTTTCAGCGATCACTACGCGGACGCAATCTGCAACGCGAAGCCCAAGGCGATGATCAAGAACGGCTACGACGACATCAACAAGTCCAACCTCGGTTTCCTTGACGGTCACGTCAAGTACGTGACTTGCATCCCTGGAAATACCGCCGAGTCGTACTCAAACGACGAATACACGATGATCTTCACGGATCTTCGCATCAAGTAGCCAAAGACGAAGTTCGTTAGCAGGTCATCGACTCTTGTCCAACACGGATCGCGGTTCACGGGATCGCCCCAGAGCAGGGCGACCGATTTGGTTGGATTGATTATGAAGAAATCCGACATCGTAAAGCTGTCGATTGCCGGCGTTGCCATTCTGGTTGCCGCCGTTGTCATCTACATAACCACTCGCCCCGAGCCCCCTCAGAAGATCGAACCGGCACCGCAAACACCAGACTCGATCATCCCTCCGCGAGAAGGCGGAGGAATCACTGCACCTGGGGCTGGCTCGCGTTAACAGAGACTACCAGCGACCCGTTCTCCGCTGGTGGCCGCGAGCGCTGCAAATTTAAGAAGATCGCCGCCCCGATCAGTGATCGGCGACGACTTTCGCGGTGCCCCCGCGAAATCGTGTCGGACGCGAACTCCGAAAGTCGTGGCACGCCACCCGGCGCGACGGTCCGTCGTGACTATCTCACCGGCTCGAGCGCCATCGCGCCGACCATGAGCGACCACAGCTCGACGTTGTCGATCAGGTCGGGCAGCCGTTCCGACCCCGGCCCCAGCGCCGTCACCTCGACCATGTCCGACGTGTGGTTGGGCGAGAGGAACGCCACCCCGAGGCTGTCGGCGAGGATCGCCCCGAGCACCGTCTCGGCCTTGTTGCTCTCGGCGAACGGGCTCACCCGCTTGCCCCCGAGCACCCCCGCGAGCATCGCCGTCTCCGCGGCGCTCAGCACGATCCCCGTCGCCTGCCCGGCCAGGTCCGCCAGCACGGCGCCGGCCTTCTCCGGGCTTCCCTTGATGTCCGCAGTCCTGGCGAGGTTCGCGAAGATCCACTCGAACGAGTGCTT
>CAZCPB010000069.1:0-16702 GCA_964500365.1 uncultured Phycisphaeraceae bacterium | reverse complement strand
GCCGTCCCGGGCCGGGTACCGCACCGCCCACGGGTCGTCGGTGTCGTGGTCGACCACGACCCACGCGGCCTGCGCGCGGAGCGTCCGCGCCGCGCTGTCGGCGGCCAGGTACTTCGCGAGGATGCCCGGGTGCCAGAACACTGCCTGGTGGCCGGCCATGACGACCGGGCCGTTCGAGGGCAGTCCCAGCTCGCGGCGCATCTGAACCGCCGCATCCGGCGCGGCGCGGGCGCGGACCATGCCGGCCCAGGCCCGTGCGCCCGGCTCGATCACCAGCGGTCTTTCTTCCCCGTCACTCACGCGCGGCAGCAGCAGGGAGCGCTCAAGCCGTCCCTCGCTTCGGGGGGCAGGTCGCCCGCGACGCGACGGATCTCCCTGTGCATGACCTGACGGTAGTGCGCCAGCCGGGTGGCGGGGTCGTCGAGCGCGGCGCCGAAGGTGCGGGTGAGGTCGTTGTAAATGAGCGCGACCGGGATCTCGCGGACCCGCAGGCCCCGGGCGGCGCTCTGGACCCAGAACTGCATGGGGAACTCGTACCCGTCCACGTCGAGGTCCAGCGAATTGAGCGCCTCGACCCGGTAGGCCTTGAAGCCACAGAAGGAGTCGGTGAGTTCGACGCCCAGCGAAGGGCCCAGCCGGCGGTTCAGTTCGGCGGTGATCCGGCCGTTGATCTCGCGCCGATCGGCGGGCGGCGCGAAGGGCGATCGTGCCGCGGGCTCGCCGCCGGGCACGCCCATGTACCTCGACCCGCTGATGATGTCCACGCCGTTGCGTGCCGCGGCGTCGAGGAACTCCGGGATCGCCTCGGGCTCGTGCTGCGTGTCCATGTCCATGGTGATGAGCCAGTCGTACTTGTCCGCGGCGGCCCACATGAAGGCGTCGCGGATCGACCGGCCGTAGCCGCGGTTGACGGCGTGCCGGATGACGTCGATCGGGTACTTCTTCAGGATCTCGGGCGTGCGGTCGGTCGAGCCGTCGTCGACGACCAGGACGTTCCCGGCGTAGCGCAGGACGCGGTCGAGGACGGCGCGGACGTGGCGCTCCTCGTTGTGGACGGGGATGGAGATGAGGGCTCTCACGGGCGGTTCCTCCACTCTGACAGACCTTCCGTGGAGCCCGCCCCGGCCTTCCGTGCCCGGCGCGATGATGTCACGAAAGATACACGATCCCCGGCCTGTGTTCGTTCGAGGCCTTCCCTTGGATGCCGGACCGGCCCGGTACGGTCACTGTGTGGTACGGCCCCGCGCTACCCTTTGTTCCCCCGATGCCCGCGCCGCAGAAAAATCGCCCGAAACGGCCCCGCAGCCCCGCGCGTGCGGGCGGACCACGGCCCGAACGACGCCCGAAGCCGCGGGCGAGTGCATCGACGGATATCAATACAGTCGCCTTCGTCAGCCTCGGCTGCCCGAAGAATCTCGTCGATTCCGAGAAGATGCTCGGCACGCTCGCCGAGTCGGGGATCGTGCCCGTCTCGATCAACCCCGAGGGCGGGGATTTCGGCGGGGCCGACGCGGTGGTCGTGAACACCTGCGGCTTCCTGGAGGCGTCGAAGGACGAGTCGCTGGGCGTGATCAAGGAAGCGATCGCGGAGAAGGAGAAGGGCACCCTGAAGCGCGTCGTGGTGGCGGGCTGCCTCGTCCAGCGTCACCGCGCGAAGATGCTCGAGTGGGCGCCCGGGATCGACGCGATGGTGGGCGTGTTCGACCGCGACAAGATCGTCGAGGCCGTGCGGGGGATGCCCTCGACCGAGTCGCTCGCGGCGACGAAGGCGGTTTCCGCGCTCGACGCCTCGGACAAGCCGAAGTACTGGATCGCGGGGAACGCCCTGCAGGCCGCGACGGCCCGGGGGATGAAGACCGCGGGCCTCACGGTTAACGGCAAGGACGGGAAGGGGCTGGGCTACTTCGAGGACGACTCGGCGCGGCTCCGGCTCACCCCGCGCCACTACGCGTACCTGCGGATCAGCGAGGGGTGCAACCAGAACTGCGCGTTCTGCACGATCCCCTCGATCCGCGGCAAGATGCGCAGCAAGCCCGTCGAGCGCATCTGCCACGAGGCCCGCGAACTCGTGAACGACGGCGCGTTCGAGCTGCTCCTGATCGGCCAGGACACGACGAGCTACGGCGACGACATCGGCGCGGGCCTGCGTGCGTCACCGACGATGAGGGCCGGCGATGCGGTCCGCGCATTCGACTCCTACGGCGGACTCCCCGCGCTCCTTCAATCGCTTTCCGACACTCTCGACGAGGCGGGCAGCGCGGGGTGGCTGCGGCTGATGTACGCCTATCCCTCGAACTTTTCCGATCCCATCATCGACGCGTTCGCGGCGCTCGCGTCCCGGCGCGGGGCGCACCTGCTGCCCTACCTCGACATCCCGCTCCAGCACGCCTCCGACGCCGTGCTGAAGCTCATGCGCCGGCACGTGACCCGCGCGCAGCAGGGCGGGGTCATCCGCACGCTGCGCGAGCGCGTCCCCGGGATGACCGTGAGGACCACGTTCATCTCGGGGTTCCCGGGCGAGACCGAGAGCGACCACCGGCAGCTCCTGGAGTTCATCGAGGAGATGGCGTTCGACGCGGTGGGCGTCTTCGAGTACTCGCACGAGGAGGGCACGGTCGCGGGCACGATGGAGAACGACCCGGCCCTGGCCGTCTCCCCCGAGGACAAGGCCCGCCGGCGCGCCGAGGTCATGGCCCTCCAGCAGAAGATCGCGTTCGCCCGCAACGAGGCGGCGGCGGCGAAGTTCGACGAGAACAACCCCGGCGCGGGCGGCGTCCGCGTCGACGTGCTCATCGACGCCCCGCTCCGTTCACGAGGGCGTGCGACGGCGGGCGTCGGCGCCGGCGGCGGCCTGTACAGCGGGCGAACCCGGGCCCAGGCTCCCCAGATCGACGGCGTGACCTACGTCCAGTGCCGCGAGACGCTGGCCCCCGGGGAGCTGGTTCCGTGCGTGATCGTCGGGAGCGACGGGTACGACCTTGTGGCGCGGCCGGTGGCTGAGCTCGAACCGCGGGTCTCGCTGAAGATCCTGCGATAGGAGTGGCAGCGCCATGCTCGCCGCAATGCGCTTCATCCTCGGTGCGCTGGCCCTGGGCGCGGCCGCGTGTCCCGCGGCGGCCGAACCGCCCCTCGAGGCCGGCCCGGCGCGCCCCGCGAGCGTGATCGAGGTCCGAGTCGCGAACGAATCGCGCCGGGCCCTGGTCGTCCACGCGGCCGAGCCGGCGTCGAAGTCGCCCGTGCTCGTGTATTTCCACGGGCGGAGCGGCACCGCCGAGGGCGAACGCGGGCTCCACCGGTTCGAGACGCTCTGGCCCGAGGCCGTCATCGTGTACGCCGAGGGCACGCCCGTGGACGCCGACGGCACCGGCAAGGACCCCGACGGCAAGCTCGCGTGGACGCTGCGCTTCCCGCACAAGGCCGCGCTCGGGCAGACCAAGGACGTCGAGTACACCCGAGCGGTGCTCGCACGCCTCCGGCAGAAGGGCGCGATTGATCCGGCTCGTGTCTTTGCCGCGGGCCATTCGTCGGGCGCCTTCTTCGTCCTGTCCCTGGCCGAGGTCATGCCCGACGAGTTCGCGGCGTTCGCCGCGTGCGGCGCGTACGCCCGGTACAAGGTCCCCGCCACGCGCTCGCCCAGGAACGCCGACTGCCCCGCGCTGCCGCTCACCGCGGACGACGCGGCGCGGCGGCCTCGCCCGGTCCTGTACATCTTCGGCGAGCAGGACTCGGTCTTCGACCGCGACGCGGGCAGCGCCGGGATGCCCGGCTGGTCAAAGGACGGGCCGTCGCTCTGCCGGAGCACGCTCCGGCAGCTGATGGTGCGCAATTCCTGTCCGGAGCCCGAGGGGTCCTACTGGACGGGGCGCGAGCCGATGCGGATCGAGCCCGGCGCCGGCCGGGGCGCTCCCGTGGAGTTCCGCCTGCACGCCGGCGGGCACGGCTGGCCCCGGGACGGCGTTGTCGATGCCGATCGGTGGGTGGTCGAGTTCTTCAAGGCCTTGCCCGGGCCGGGACCCGCCCCCGCCCGCTAGTTCGAGCCCGCTCGCTCTCCCGGCCGATATTCCCGGGATGCTGCGTCGCGGCCACGTCATCGCTCTGTGCGTGCTCGCCCTGCTCACGCTCGGCGTCATCATGGTCAACTCGGCCACGATGACCGTCCGGCGCGACCCCCTTGCCGTCCAGTCCGCCCCCGGCGCCCCCGTGGTCAGCACGGCGCCCGTGGTCACGCCCCGCTCGGTGCTTCTGTCCCGCCCCACCGTGTACATGGGCCTGGCGCTGCTCGCGCTGGGCGTGGGCGCTTTCGTGCCCGTCCGCACGATCTCGGCCCGCTTCAGCGCCCCGGACCCGCGCTTGGCCGACCCGGGATCGCCGTTCTCGACCGGCCTCGTGCCCGTGGCCGCGGTCTGTCTCGGGCTGATCGCCGTGATGGCCCTGGTCTACACGCCCCTGCTCGGGCGCGAGATCAACGGCGCGCACCGCTGGCTGCGGATCCCCGTCCCCGGCCTGGGCGATGCGCTCTCCATGCAGCCGAGCGAGATCGCCAAGTGGGTCCTGGTCGGGCTCTTCGCGTGGTACGGGGCCCGCCGCGCGCCGGTCATGAGCCGGTTCTGGCGCGGGCTCGTTCCCGCGCTGGCGGCGCTGGGCGTCGTGGCCGGCTTCGTCGTCCTCGAGGACCTCGGGACGGGCATGCTCATCGGCGCGGCGAGCTGCATCGTGCTCATCGCCGCCGGCGCTCGGCTCTGGCACTTTGCGCTCTTCGTCCCCGCCGCGGCGCTCGGCCTGCTGGTCGCGATCGCCAAGGCCCCGTACCGCCTCGCCCGCATCGTCGCCTTCATCGATCCCTACCTCGACCCCAAGGGCATCGGCTACCACATGATCCAGTCCATGGCGGCCGTCGCGGGCGGCGAGGGGCCGGGCCGGGGCCTGGGGCACGGGCAGCAGAAGTTCGGCTACCTCCCGGAGGACCAGAACGACTTCCTGTTCGCCATCATCTGCGAGGAGCTCGGCATCGCGGGCGCGGGCCTGGTGATCGGCCTGTTCGGCATGATCGCCTGGACGGGCCTGGCCATCATCCGGCGGGAGCGGGAGCCGTTCCTCAAGCTCCTGGCGCTCGGCGTGATCGCCACCGTGCTGCTGCAGGCGGTGATCAACATGGTCGTCGTCACGGGACTCGGCCCGACCAAGGGCATCTCCCTCCCGCTGGTGAGCGCAGGCGGCACGGGCTGGATCCTCACCGCGTTCTCGCTCGGGCTGCTGGTCGCCATCGACCGCACGCAGCCCGAGGCCGCCGCGGCGTCCGACCGGTCGCTCGCGGAGTCGCTCCCCGATGCACGAGCCCCGCGCTCGGTCCCGCCGATCGTCATCGGGCCCGAAGCGCCGCCGTCGCTCGAGCGCGCGGCCGTCGCGGCGGCGTGACATTGCTTCGGCGTTCTCCGGCTTCTCCCTCCGTCGCGACGACACACCGCGCCCCGGCGCGCGGCGTCGGCTCTTTTCCTCGTACAGTCGTCCCGATGGGTACCACGTTCATTTTCGCTGGCGGCGGCACGGGCGGGCACCTGTTCCCGGGCCTGGCCATCGCCGAGCAACTCGCGGCGCGGTGCGGGAGAGCGAGCGTCAAGGCCGTGTTCGCCTGCTCGACGCGGCCGCTCGACGCCGAAATTCTCCGGGCGCAGGCCGTCGAGTTCGAGCCGATTCCCGCCGAGCCCTTCGGGGTGTCGCCGCGCCGGCTTCTGAAGTTCGCCGGCGCGTGGGGCGGCTCGGTCCGCGCGGCACGGGCGCTGCTCCGGCGCGCTGCCGCGTCGGGGCCGGTGCACCTTGTGGCCATGGGCGGGTTCGTTGCCGCGCCCTGCGTGCAGGGCGCGCGGGCCGAGCGCGTGCCGGTCACGCTGGTGAACCTCGACGCGGTCCCCGGGCGCGCCAATCGCTGGATCGCGCGCCACGCGCAGGCCATCTTTTCGAGCGCCGAGGTCACGGATCCGGGGTGGACGATCGTCCCGCCGATCGTCCGTTTGCAGGCCGTGCCCCCGGGCCCGCCGGAGCACTGCCGCGAGCGACTTCACCTCGATCCCGGCCGCTCCACGCTGCTGGTCACGGGCGCGAGCCAGGGCGCGCGGTCGATCAACGACTTCCTCATGGCGATGGTCGGGCGTTCCCGCGAGACCTTCGCCGGCTGGCAGGTGGTTCACCAGACGGGCAAGGGGGAATCCGATCGCGTGCGGGAGGCGTATCGGGCCGCGGGCGTGCCCGCGCTGGTCGCGCCGTTTCTCGACGACATGGGCGCGGCGTGGGGCGCTGCGGACCTCGCGGTCAGCCGCGCCGGGGCGGGGTCCGTGGCCGAGGCGTGGGCCGCGGGCGTTCCGACCATCTTCATGCCGTACCCCTACCACAGGGACCAGCACCAGCGGGTGAACGCCCGACCGCTCGAACAGCGCGGCGCGGCCGCGATCTGCACGGACGTGATCGACGGCGCGGCGAACGCCGAGCAGTGCGGCCCGTTGCTCGCCGAGTTGCTGACGAGCCGGGCCGCGCGAGACCGGATGCGGGGGGCGCTGCGAGCACTCGGCCCGGCCGACGGCGCGGGGCGAATCGCGGGCGCGCTGCTCGAATCGGCGCGGGCTCAGTAGTTCCACTCGGGAATCGGGGAGTGCGTGCGCTCCGCCGCGATCTCCAGCATCCGGGCCACGACCTCCGGGTTTTGGGGCGCGACATCGTGCTCCTCGCGCGGGTCGGAGGCGAGGTCGTACAACTCGAACGGTGTGCCGGGGTTCTTTTTGAGACCGCGACGCACCCCCTTCCACGAGCCGATCCGCACGGCCTGAGCGCCAGCGCCGGCGGGGAACTCCCAGTAGAGGCTCTCGCGCTGCGGCGCCGGGCCGCCGGTGAGCAGGCCGCGCAGGCCGACACCGTCCAGCCCCGCGGGGACGCGCGCGCCCGCGAACTCCGCGACCGTCGGGAACAGGTCCCAGAGCGCCACGGGCACGGCGCATTCAGCCCCTTCGCGGACGATCCCGGGCAGCGAGACGATCAGGGGCACGCGGATACCGCCCTCGTACAACTGGCCCTTGAACCCGCGACGGCCCTGCGCGCTGTCGAAGAAGGGCGTGTCCGCGCCGCCAATGTCGAACGTCGGCCCGTTGTCGGACGCGAAGACGACGAGCGTGTCGCGCTCGAGGCCGAGCTCGCGAATCAGGGAAAGCAGAACGCCGATGTCGCGGTCCATCCGCGTCACCATCGCGGCGTACGCGGCACGCGGCGAGGGATGGGCGAGGTAACCCTTCGAGCCGTCGTAGGGGGCGTCATCGATCCGCCCCGCGTACTCCTCCAGCGAATCCGCGGGAACCTGCAGCGCAAGGTGGGGGATGGTGGTCGCGAAGTAAAGAAAGAACGGACGATCGCGATTGGCGCGGATGAACTCCGCGGCACGGTCCCGCATGAGGTCCGGCGCGTAGACCGCCCCCGCCCGGTCGCCGCGGCCCGGCGGGTCAGGGTTGCCGCCGAGCATGAACTTCTCTCGACCGTCGTACACCCACCGGGGGTAGTGGTTGTGGGCGTGGCGCTGGCAGTTGTAGCCGAAGAACACATCAAAGCCGTGCGCGAACGGCTCGCCGGTGGAGCCGGGCGGCCCCAGGCCCCACTTTCCCACCGCCGCGGTCGCGTACCCGGCGTCCTTGAGGACCCGCCCGAGCGTGACCGTTCCTTGGGGCAGGGGCAACTGACCCTCGGGCGTTATCTCCCGGTTGTCGCGCACGGCGCTGTGGCCCGAGTGCAGCCCGGTTAGCAGCGTGCACCGGGACGGGGCACACACGGGGCTCCCCGCGTAAGCGCTTGTGAAGCGAGTGCCGCGTGACGCCAGTCCATCCAGATTCGGGGTTTGGATTAACTGCTGCCCGTAACAACCCAAGTCTCCCGGCCCGAGGTCATCGGCCAGCACCAAGAACACGTTGGGGGGCCGCGGCATTTCGGCCCTTGCCCCAATTCCGATCAAGGAGACGGCAAGCCATACTCCTAGCCAGAGCCGGGCGCATCCAAGCGTCGAGGTCATGGGCTCGTTGTACCATGACTCGTTTACGTTGTTCCCAGTCTGCCTTGCGGCCCGACACCAACGTTCAATCATACTAACAAAATCCAAATTGACAGCCTGTCCATCGCGCCGCAACGAAGTTGAAGAAATTGCGCTTGCGTACTTCGGCTCCGAGCATTTAGAATGATTTCTGCTTCAGTCGCACTGTTTCCACGCGGGGTCATAACTCCTCGACGACCGTGCGCACGAAGTTTGGGGCTTTTGCGAACGCGGACTGGGACTTCCGGAGGAGATTGAACATATGTCGTTGCGTTACGTGAGCGGGGCGGCCATTGCCGCCGGTGCCATCTTGTCGTTTGTGGGCCAGGCGCAATCGGCGGTCATTTCGTCGGGCCTGTACCGGCTTCACAACCATCCGGACTCGGTGCACACACCGCCCCCGTACGGCGGACGCTTCGATGAGTTGTACGACGCGACGGGCGGGCACGACGTATTCACTCTGGACTTCGATCACGCCAGCTCCGCTGCGTACATGGAAGTGGATTTGGGAGCGGGCACGGTTCACATCTTCGGCGTGGCCCTCGGCGGGCGGGACGTCGGGGGCAGCTACGCCGCGGACCCCTATCTGGGTTTGTACGGCTTTGAGTTCCTGTACGACATCGGAGTGGGCGGCGTCCCCGGCGACGATGATGTGTGGGTGGCGGCCGCGGACCCTGGCCACGCCAACTTCGGGTACATCACGACCCCTCTGAGCGACACGATCGACCTCACCGACGAGGCGATGGGCGGGTACAGCCTCCGGATCGGCGATGAGAACAACGACGCCGGACACCGTGGATTCCCTGGCATCTCGGTGTGGGGCTGGATGAGCTACGTGACCCCGAATGGCATCGTGCACGTCCCCGAAACGGACTGGATCTGCACGGCCGAACTGATCCCGGCGCCCGCATCTGTCGGTCTGGTCGGCGCCGGCGCTGTGCTCTGCCTCCGGCGCGGTCGCTGAGTTCGCAGTTCTGAGGCTCTTTCACTCCGCAGCACGGCCGGTTCTTGCCGGCCGTGCCTTTTTTTGCCGAGAACTCCGCCCTTTGGGCGCGTCGCGCGAGGGCGCGCCGGCGGAGCAGGGCCCCGCGCAGTGATTAAACAGGTCGGCGGACGTGCGCGCGGAGAACGAGACGCACGAGAGGCGGCACGCGCCGGGAACGGGCCGGGGACGGCGGGGCTGCGGGTATGATCGCCATTCTCCCGCACCCCGCGAGGGCCGGCCCCTGAACGGCGTCATCGAGTCGCCCATCCTGGTCCTGACGCCGGTCTATAACGACTGGCACGCCGCCGCGGCGATGCTGGGCGCGCTCGACGCCGAGCTGGCCCGCGCCGGGCGGCGGGCCGAGGTCGTGATGGTGGACGACGGGTCTCCGGAGCCTTGCGACCCGGCGCTGTTCGACACGCCCCGCGCCGCGATCGGCCGGCTGTGGCGGCTCGAGCTACGCCGCAACCTCGGTCACCAGCGCGCGATCGCGGTCGGGCAGGTGCACCTGCTCACGAGCGCCCGGTTCGGGGCGCTGGTGGTCATGGACGCCGACGGCGAGGACCTCCCCTCGGACGTGCCGCGCCTGCTCGATCGCTTCGAGGCCCTCGGCGGCGGCACGGTCGTGTTCGCGGAGCGGATGAAGCGTTCCGAGGGGCCGGTGTTCGCGACGCTGTACTGGCTGTACCGCGCCGTGCACCCGGTGCTGACGGGGGTCCGGGTGCGCGTGGGGAACTTCAGCGTCCTGCCGCGGAGCGCGGTCGAGCGGCTGACGCTCATGCCCGAGCTGTGGAACCACTACGCCGCGAGCGTCTTCAAGGCGCGCCTGGCGCACGCCATGGTTCCGACGCGCCGGGGCACGCGGGCGGCGGGACGCACGAGCATGAACTTCGTGAGCCTCGTGGTGCACGGGCTCTCGGCGATCTCGGTGTACAGCGAGATCGTGGGGGTGCGGTTCCTGATCGCGACGGGGATCCTGCTCGGGCTGCTGTGCGGGCTCGTGGTGGTGGCGCTGGCCGCGGGCCTGGGCGCGTGGGCGTGGATCGTCGCGGGGCTCCTGCTCGTGCTGGCGGTGCAGGTCGGGAGCTTGAGCCTGTTCTTCGTGTTCGGGGCCCTGGGCGGGCGGCAGGGGGCGAGCTTCATCCCCGCGCGCGAGTGCGGGATCTTCGTGCGCGGGCTGCACGAACTGACGCGGGGGGATCGCGCGCAGGCGGGCGCGCGGCCCGGTCCGGCGGGCGCGGGGGAGGGGTAGCCATGAGGGCATCGCCTTCTGCGAGAACGCGGGACCCGGCGGGACCCACCTTCGGGGTGGTCGATGGGCCCGCGCTGGCGGTCGCGCGGCTGATGGGCGCGCCACCGCGCGCGCTCACCCACCGACTCGTCGTGTTCCTGTCGATCGGGCTGCTCGTGCTCGCGTGGGCCGCGTGGACGAGCTTCGGCGACGTGTCGCGCTACGGGGGGACTGACCTCCGCGCCCGCGTGCTCGGCGCGCGCATGCTGCTCGAGGGGCTGAGCCCCTACACCACGCCCCAGAACGAGCTGACGCCCGAGCGGCTCCTCGACCCCGACCGCAACTTCGTCTCGATCACGCGCTGCACGTACTCGCCCGCGATGCTCGTCCTTTACGCGCCGCTGGCGGGCATCGACTACGGCGCGCAGCGGTACCTGTGGGCGGGGCTCGAGTGGGCGGCGCTGGTCGGATCGATCCTGGTGCTCGGGCGCGCGGTGCCGGGGGCGCGGGCCAAGGCGCTCTTTGCGGGCGGCGCGCTCGTGTTCTTCGCGGGCGACTGGTCGATGCGCCTGCACGTCGAGCGCGGGCAGCACTACGTGTTCGTCCTGCTCGCGCTCTCCCTGGCGACGCTGGTCGCGGTGCGGATGAGAAAGGGCACGATGCGCCGGGCCGACAGCTTCGCGTCGGGGCTGCTGCTGGGTGCCGCGGCGGCGATGCGCCCGAGCATGATCGCGGCGGCGGGGCCCCTGCTGCTTCTTCGGCGGTGGCGCACGGTGCTGGGGATCATCGCGGGTGCGGGGGTGTGCGTGGCGGCGGTGCTGCCTCTGGCGGGCCCGAAGCTGTGGCGCGAGTTCTTCGACGGCGCGAAGTTCCACGAGACGATCGCGTACAAGGGGCTCGAGGGGCTCGACCCGCCCGCGGAGTTCTACCAGCGCGTGCTGCCGCGGGAGGCTTCGCGCCCCGACTGGCGGTACATCGTCGATGGGGCGGACTTCACGGAAATGATGCCCCAGCGGGTGATGTCGCTCACGTTCGTGACGCTGTACCAGCTGTACCCCGACGTGTTCCAGAAGTTCGTGCCGCGGAATTACATGTCGCTCGTCGCCAAGGTGCTGGCGCTCGGCGCGTGCGCGATCGCGGGCGCCGCGTGCCTGTTTTCGCGCGGGCGGGTCGGGATCACGACGGCGCTGGCGTGCGGCTTTGCGATGATCACCGTGGGAGAGTATTTCCTGCCGATCCGGTTTTCGTACGCGGATGTGCTGTGCCTGCCGACCCTGGCGATGATGTCGCCGTTCCTCATCAGACGGCGCGGGCGGGGGTGGCTGGTCGCGCTGGTTGCGGTGATGCTGCCGGGGCTGGTGGTGCCGGCGGTGATGCCGATGCCCACCGACCCCACGGTGCTGCCGACGCTTTCAGCGCCCGACACGCTGGCGCAGGCGGTGCGGTCGCTGGGGCTGCTCGTGGTGCCGTCGGCGTTCCTGCTGGGGCTTCTGGTGAATCGCGGCCTTCGCGCACACTTAAGGGCGCGGGCCGGCCGGTCGATCACGGAACCCGGCGGGGGTTGACAGCAAGGAGCGATCGCTCGGCCAGTTTCCGTGGCCTGGGCGTGCAACTCACGTTATGTTCTGTGGGAGGAAGAGGGCGACGCCCGCGCGGGGTGTCCGGGCCGGGGCGACGCCGGCGCCGCTTTCGTGGCAGGGGAGTGTGGTGATGGCAGATCCGATGTTCAGGGCACGCCGGCTTGGTCCGGGCCTCGCGCTGCTTGGGGCGGGGGCCGCCCTGCTCGAGGGTGCGCCGGCATCCTTCGGGCAAGCGTTCAACATCGACATGGCGATATCGTCGCAGCTTGGCACTCCGCCCGCGGCAAGCTATGGGGCCGCGGGGGCGCAGGCCGGATTCTGGAACGTGGTCGTGCCGTCGAGCACGAAGCCGCTGGTGAGCGCGGCGGGCGGCTCGAGTTCGGTCGTCTGCCAGTCGTTTCTCACGAGTTCGGGCGGGAGTTCTCCGGGCCCGGGCGGTGTTGGCGAGCGCGAGTTGTTCGACGATTACCTGCACGGCAATGCCGCGTCTGGCAATGGTGCCGCGGCGTTCTTCAACCTGCAGCCGGGGCCGTACGACGTGTACGTGTACTCGTGGTGGAGCACCTTCGATGCGACGACAGTGGTTGTGAATGTCGGAGCGTCGGGGACGGGAGGTGGTTCATCGCTGATCGATCATCCGGTCGCGTGGCCGGGCGGCCTGGTCGAGGGCCTGAACTACGCACGCTTCCGGGTGGGAGTGGGCGCGTCGGACAGGTCGATCAGGCTCTTCCTGCACGGGCGGACGACGGGCACGTCAGGCGTGCTTTCTGGCGTGCAGATCGTGCCGGTGCCGTCGGCGCCGACGGGCGCGGTGGGGTTGGCGGGGTTGTGCTTGTGGGCGCGGCGGGAGAGGCGGGCCGACAACGCGGGGCGCACGGTGGATTCATCGCGGAGGGCGCTCTGACCCCCGGGACCGCTGCGGGCTCGAGCGGGCGCGGTCGCCGGTTGTCCGCGTGGCGCGTTACACGCGCTTGAGCTTGGTCACCCGCCCGACCTCCACCCACTCCACGACGAAGATGTTGCCCGCGTGGTCCCAGATCGCGCTGTGGGGCGTGATGAACTTGCCGGGGATGAACTTCTCGCGCGGCTCGGCGCGCAGGGCCTGGCTGCCGCCGTCGCAGAGGACGGTGATGGGCTTGTTGTCCTTGTCGAGAATGGTGACGCGGGCGTCGAGGTCGGGGACGAGGAGATCGCTGCCACGCTGGTGGAAGTGGCACGGGAGCTTCATCTCGTTCGTGACGAACGAGATGTGCTCGCCGTCGAGCGTGAAGTACTGGATGCGGCGGTTGGAGCGGTCGGCGACGGCGAGCTTCTCGGTGCTGCCGCGGGTGTCCATCCAGATGCCGTGAGGGCAGGAGAGCTGCCCCGGGCCGTTCCCCGTGCCGCCGAACGAGGAGATGTACTCGCCCTTGGCGCTGTAGCGGTGGACCCAGTTCTGGCCGTAGCCGTCGGCGATGAAGAGGTCGCCGTTGCCGGCGATGGCGAGGTTCGTCGCCCTGTACTGGCCGGGGTCCTTGTACTTGCCCGAGTCCATCGGGCAGCCGAGCTTGTAGACGAGCGTGCCGTCGAGGTCGGTCTTGTACACGATGCCCTTGTTGCAGTCGCAGAGGTACAGGAACTCCTGCGAGCCTTCCCTGTTGATGTGCAGGCCGTGGGCGCCCCCGGCGAGGCCGTACTCGGCGCCCCACGACTTCACGAACTTCCCTTCGGCATCGAAGACGACCATCGCGTCCTTCGACCCGCTGTCCTTGTGCACCGTGTGCTTGATGTAGATTCGGCCCTGCGCATCCTCGCACACGCCGTGGCAGTTGCCGAGCGCGATGTGCTTCGGCAGGACGCCCCAGTCGTGCTGGACCTCGTACGTGTGGTCGCCGGTGCCGACGATGATCGGGTCGCGGCCGGACTTGTTCGAGGCGGTCAGGACCCGCGGGAACGCGATCGCGCCCGCGGCAAGGGCCGAGGTCCTGATGAAGTCACGGCGCGACGGCAGCGGGCGGCGGACCATGCGGCACCTCCGGGACGCCCCGGTTTGGGGGCGGGCCCAGCGTACCGCGCAGCGCGGTCCGTGACAGCGGCTTCCTGTTCAGGCCCTGCGCTCGAAGACGAGCCATCGGGTGCCGGGGAACTCGCGGTCGAGCCGCTTGAGCAGGGGCTTGAGTTCGGCCGAGCGGTGCGGGGATCGCACGGAACCCACGCCGCGCCCGCGCTCGACGCGCCCCTCGGCGACGACCTCGCGCTCGCCGCAGGCGGGGATGAGCGGGCCGAGGACGCGCTTGAGCGTGCCGTCGCGCGCGATGGCCCAGCTCTCGACGGGTCCGGCCCGCCGGTCGGTGCCGATCTGGCTGAAGCGCAGTCGCATGGAAAAGGTCCGGAGAACGAGGCGCGCAGTGCGCCGGCCAGAGCATCGGCGAGGCACGCACGCGTCACGAACCCGGCCCGCCGACCAGCGCACGAACCGGTCACGGGACCCCGGATTCCCGGCACGCGCTTTCCTGGCGGCGCAGACCGGGCAGGGCGCAAGGCTTCCCCACGCCGCGCCGTCGTCGTGCGCAGCACAGACGGAACCGGCCGGCGTGGGTGGATGCGGGGTTGCCGCGGGGTGGGCCGCGATCGGGCGCGCGGGCGGCCGAGCGTGCGCCGACTCTGGCGTCGATTTGGAAACCTGTCCCGTCGACACCAGCGGCTCGGGCAGTGACGCATTCACCCGAACAAGCCCCTGAGGGGGCGGGCTATCGAGTCCTTGACCATGGTCGGGGGGACAATACGATTGCCCTCACGCGGAAATTGCCAGCCGCGGCGGGCCCTGCCCGTGTTCGACAACCTGATCCCGACGATCGATCGGGGGCGTAGCTCAGTTTTGGTAGAGCGCTTCCATGGCATGGAAGAGGTCACGAGTTCGAGTCTCGTCGCCTCCACTTCTCCAAGTCTCGCCGAGCGCAAGACTTAGCGCACCTGCCGGTGTTCGGCAGCGCGGCATGTGGCCCGTGGCAAAAGAGGAATTTCCTCGTTTTGCTCGCAAGGAGCCGCCATGCCTCGCCATCACTCGCCAGGGTGGGTGCCGACCTACCGCCACCACAAGATACAACGCCGACTCGCCGCCCGTGTCACGGATCATGGCCTCCGATTCGATGAACTGCCCGGTCGAGCAGGCGCGCGTACTCATCGAGAACGAAGCTGGATACGCGCTGGCGGCAGCGAGCAGGGCCGCTTTCCATCGTGGAGGAAAGCGACGGTCCTGAATCAAAGATGGTTGATCGACGTCGTGCGGACGGCGGCGAGCCCCGTCGTCTGGCTCCTCCCGTAAATGCTGGTGTGCCGGCAAGCGCTGGACCGGATCAACTGGAAGGTGGCAGGGCTCTCAATGTCGTCGTCAAGAGTCATTAAGGCGTTTCTGATTTGGGTCATCTGTCTTGCGCCTTGCTTCGCCAATGACCCGGTGGGATGGGAACAACTCGCACCACCTTCGCGCTACGCCGCTCCGCTGGTCTTCGATGAAAACCGCGGGGTGGCCGTGACTTTCGGCGGGCGGAATACCGCGAACACCAACGACACATGGGAATGGGACGGTACGTCGTGGTCACAAGTCGCCGCGGGCGGCCCGCCGGCACGCACCCCGACCATGGTGTATGACAGTCAGCGCGGAGTTACTGTTCTGCTGATGACCTCGTCGCTCGGGTTGAGCGGGATGGAGACGTGGGAATGGGACGGGCGGGTGTGGTCCCGCCGTTCCCTCAACGGACCGCCCAATCGATCCAACCCCGCGCTGGCGTACGACCGCCACCGCGGCGTCACGGTCCTCTTCGGCGGCGGCAGTACCGTGCTCAAGTATTCAGACACCTGGGAGGCCGATTCCCGGTCCTCCTCACCGTTCTCGCATGGCCGCGTGCTACGACCAGCAGCGGCATGGTGTCCTGATCTACGGGGGCTATGTCGGGGCGTTTGATCCGCCGCTGTACGACACCTGGCTCTTACGCAGGATGCTCGCGGCCGCGTTCACTGAACAGCCCCTCGACGTGATCGTGCGGGAATTGATCATTGTTCGGCTCTCGTGCGCGGTGTCGGGGGACGGGCCGATCTCATACCAGTGGCGAAGGAACGGCGTCAATCTCGCGGATTCCGTGCGGATTTCCGGCTCTCAGACCGCAACCCTGATCATCCATGGCGCGCAGTTCAGCGATGAGGGAAGCTTCGATGTGGTCGCGACTTCGCCGTTGGGCTCGATTGCGTCCGCCGCCGCGACCGTCGACGTGCTGTGCTACTGCGATATCGGTGGCGACGGCTTTGTCAACGGGATCGACTTCGATGACTTTGTTCTCGCCTTTGAACTGGGCGAGCCCGCGGCCGACGTGGACGAGAATGGGCAGGTCAATGAGGAGGATTTCGATAGCTACGTCGAGCACTTTGTGACCGGGTGCTGAAGTGGTTCAAGCGCCGCCTGCCCTCGGCGGGAACGGCCGACGTCGTCCCGTTGCGAACCGCCGTGCCAATTCGAGATGGATGGGCGCCTACTGCGCCCCGTCCGCCCCCGGCTCCTCCCACCCGCCCCCCAGCGCCTTGTACAGCGCGACCAGGTTGGTCGTGACCGCCGCGTCGCTGGAGGCGAGCTGGTCCTGGAGAAGGTAGAGGGCCCGCTGGGTTTCGAGGACGTCGAGGAAGTCGGTCAAGCCGCGGGTCCAGAGGTCGTTGGCCAGTTCGACCGCGCGCTGGTCGGCGACGACGGCGCGGGCCAGGGAGTCGCGCCGCTCGCGCTCGCGGGCGTCGGCGCCGAGGGCGTCGGCGACCTCGCCGTAGGCCTCGAGCACCGTGCGCTCGTAGGCGACCAGCGCCTGCTCCTGGCGGGCGTCCGC
>CAZCPB010000068.1:0-16782 GCA_964500365.1 uncultured Phycisphaeraceae bacterium | reverse complement strand
CCTCGAACGGGTAGATCTGCGTCGTGTTGCGGAAGAGGTTCGGCTGCCACTGGTTGGCGTCGCCGCCCACAAACCCGTAGAAGTACTCGAATCCCATGCCGATCGGCCACTGGTCGAACGGGCCGACCTGGCTGGCGCAGTAGGTCGGCGTGTTGTGGTTCTTGCCGAACCACGCCGTGGCGTAGCCGTTCTCCAGGAGGATGCGGCCGATCGTCGTCTTGTCGTCGGCGATGATGCTGTTGTACCCGGGGAAGCCGGTCGACTGCTCGGAGATGACGCCGAAGCCGGCGGAGTGGTGGTTGCGCCCGGTGATCAGGGCCGCGCGGGTCGGCGAGCAGAGCGCCGTCGAGTGGATGTTGTTGTAGCGAAGACCGTTGTTCGCCACGCGGTCCATCGCGGGAGTCGGGATCACGCCGCCGAACGTGCCCGGCACGCCGAAACCCGAATCGTCGGTGATGATGAGCAGGATGTTCGGCGCCTGGGCCGGCGGCACGGTGCGGGGCGCCCACCACGCCTTCGACTCGAGCGCCTCTTTCTTGATCACGCCGCCGAAAGCGGGGTCGGGCGGCGGCAGCTGGCGCCCGTCGATCGGCGCCGTCGCGCCGGCGCTGCCCCGCGTGTCCGCCGGCTGCACGTGCGAGGCTGTCCCCTTCGCGGACCCGGCCCCGGACTCGCAACCCGCCGCGCCCATGAGCGCGGCGACAACCAAAGCCCCCGTGACCTTCGCGGTCCAATCCATGCGTTTCTCCAAGGAGAGTGCTCTTCGGCGCTCAAGCCCCGCGCCTGGCGGCACGCAGTGTACCCGGTTGTTCTCGGATCTGAGGGGCCGCTCAAATCCGGCGCCGGGGAGGTTGTTTCCGTACCGTTAACCGAGTAGCCTGAGGTGTTCTCCTCATCGCCGTGACCCGCCCATGGCCACCTCCCCCCCAACGCCGGACCTGAACGGCAACGACCTCCACGGCCGGCTCGACGGCTTCGGGGCGCGGGCCCTTGTCCACGCGACGGGCGACATCGTCTACGAGCACGACTACGAGCACGACCACATCTCCTGGGGCGGCACGTTCACCGAGTTGCTCGGGTACTCGCCCGACGAGATGGGCGACACCGGCGAGAGCTGGCTGGGGCGCGTGCACCCCGACGATGTCGTCGCCGCGAGGGCCGAGATCGACGCGGCGATCGTCCAGGGGCGTGCCGCGGACCTGGAGTACCGCTTCCGCGCCCGGGGCGGCGGGTACCGCTGGTTTCGCGACCGGGGCGTGCTCGAGCTGGACAGCGCGGGCCGCCTGAAGCGCGTGGTCGGCGTGATGCGCGACGTGACCGCGCGGAGGCTCACGCAGCGCGAGCTCGACTCGTTCTTCGACCTCTCGCTCGACCTCCTGTGCGTCGCGACCGTCGGCGGCTACTTCACCCGGGTCAACCCGGCGTTCTCGCGCGTGCTGGGGTACAGCGCGGCGGAGTTGATCTCGCGCCCGTACATCGATTTCGTCCACCCCGACGACCGGGGGCGGACGGCGGTGGAGGCGGGGAACCTCGCGGCGGGCCAGCCCGTGCTGAAGTTCGACAACCGCTACGTCTGCCGCGACGGCAAGGTCCGCTGGCTGTCGTGGAACGCGGTCTACAACCCCGACGACGGGCTGATCTACGCCGTGGCCCGGGACATGACCGACCAGAAGGAGGTCGAGCGGCACGAGCGGCTGATGGCCCGCGAGCTCGACCACCGCGTGAAGAACACGCTCGCGGGCGTGATGGCGGCGCTCGAGCAGTCGCGCTCCGGCGCGGGCTCGATCGAGAGCTTCAGCGAGAAGCTCTCGGGCCGCGTGCGCGCCATGGCGACGGCGCACGAGCTCCTGGCCCGCACGCACTGGAAGGGTGCGAGCCTGCGCCGTGCCGCGGCGGACATCCTGACGCCTTTCGGCGCGGGCTCGGGGCGCGTGCGGCTCGACGGCCCGGACGTGACGCTCAGCACCCGCTCGGCGCCGGTGATCTGCATGACGCTGCACGAGCTGGCGACCAACGCCGCCAAGCACGGGGCGCTGAGCGTGCCCGAGGGCGCCGTGCGGCTGTCGTGGACGGTCGATCAGGCCGGGTCGCGTCCGCGACTGCGGCTGGTGTGGGAGGAGCGCGGCGGCCCCACGGCCGCGCCGCCCTCGACGCGCGGGTACGGCACCGACTTCATCGAGCACGGCGTGCCCTACGAGCTGGGAGGGACCGTCGCGCTCTCGTTCCCGGGACCGGGCGTGCGCTGCGAGATCGTCTGTCCCCTGTCCGCGGGGGCGGTCCAGGCGGCGGGGGGAGGGGCGTGACCAACCGACCGCAGACCCTGAGCGGCCTCCGCGTGCTGGTGGTCGAGGACAACTACCTCGTCGCCGGCGCGATCGCGCAGAACCTGAAGACCCGCGGCGCCGCGGTGATCGGCCCGGCCCCCACCGTTGAGCGCGCCCTCGAACTGGTCGAGGCGAACGAATTCGACGCCGCGCTGCTCGACATCGACCTCCAGGGCTCGACCGCCGCCCCCGTCGCGCTGCGCCTGCGGGCCCGCGGCACGCCGTTCGTGTTCCTCACCGGGTACGGCAGCGAGGGCGCACTGCCCGAGGAACTGGCCGACCACCCCAGGATCGCCAAGCCCCTGCCCATGGAGGACCTCGCCGCGGCGGTGCTGTCGCTGGTCGGGCGCTCCCCCGGCGCGCCCCGCCCGGTCTAGCCTTCGGGCGATGTCGAGCGTTTTTCTCAACGGGCGGTTCGTCGAACTCGATGAAGCGAAGGTTTCCGCGTTCGATGCCGGGCTCCAGCACGGCGTCGGGCTCTTCGAGACCATGCTCGCCGTGCCCGGACGCACGGGCGCGGCGGTGGTCGGGCTCGGGGAGCACATGTCGCGCCTGGCGCGCTCGGCCCGCGAGCTCGGGCTCTCGACCTCGCTCCGCGAGGAGGCGTTGGGAGAGGCCGTGCTCGAGACGGTGCGGCGATCGGGGCTCACGAAGGACAAGGGCCGGGCGCGTGTGCGGCTCACGGTCACGGGCGGCGACCTGAACATGCTGTCGCGGGGTGCGCCGGCCCCGGCGCGCGACCCGACGATCCTCATCCACGCGCAGCCCGCGACGCCGTACCCCGCCGAGATGCTGGAGCGCGGCGTGACCGCGACCATCGCCGATCTCAAGCTCAACCCCCTCGACCCCTTCGCCGGGCACAAGACGCTGAACTACTGGGCGCGCCTGCGCGAACTGCAGGGTGCCGCGGCGAAGCAGGCCGGCGAAGCGCTGGTCTTCCAGATCACCAACCACCTGGCGGGCGGGTGCGTGAGCAGCGCGTTCATCGTGAAGGACGGCGTGCTCCTGACGCCGATCGCGCGGGGCGAGGAGCGGGAAGTCGGGGCGGAAGCCCGCGATGCCCGACCTTCCCCGGCGGGCGGACCCGCCGCCCCGTCCGCGGAGGGAGACCGCGCCAAGGCGATGGTGATGCCCAGCCCGGTGCTGCCGGGCGTGACCCGCGCGATCGTGCTGCGCCGCGCCGAGGAAGACGGCGTCCGCGTCGAGCGCAGGATGCTGACCATCCACGATGTGCTCGGCGCCGACGAGGTGTTCCTTACCAACTCGTCGTGGGGCGTGCTGCCCGTGGTGCAGGTCGAGAGCCACCGCATCGGCAACAACGCGGCGGGCGAGATTACCCGGCGCGCGCGGGGCTGGTGGGAGACGGAGATCGAGTCGTGCGAGTGAGCGCGGCTGCGCGAGGGCCTTACGCCTCGAACGAGTCGGTCCGCTCGATGACGCGGACGTTGCGGCGCCCGTCATCGCGGAGCCTCAGGCGGCCCGAGTGCAGCATGCCGCGCACCCCCGCGTAGAGCAGGCCGCCCAGCAGCACGAGCCCGCCCAGGATCAAGACCGGCAGGGTGATGAGCAGCAGCACGCCCAGCAGCAGCAGGAAGATAAGCCCCTGCAGGAGCAGCCCGAGGGGCCCGGGCATCGTCCGCCCCGTCGCGGTGAAGACCCGCCCGGCCCTGGTCGCGTGCTCGCGGATCGTGGTCACGCGGAACATGAAGGATTATACGGAAGCGGCGCGCCGGCGTTCAGCGATCCGGGCGGCGAGCATGAGCGCGGACTTCATGCTGCCCGGGTCGGCGAGGTTCTTTCCCGCGATGTCGAACGCCGTGCCGTGGTCAGGGCTGGTGCGCACCGTCGGGAGGCCGACCGTCACGTTCACCGCCCGCTCGCGGGCCAGCAGCTTCACGGGGATCAGCCCCTGATCGTGGTACATCGCGACCACGAGGTCGAGGTCGCCCGCGATCAGCGCGTTGAAGATCGTGTCCCCGGGGAACGGTCCGCGGCAATCGATCCCCGCCCGGGCGGCCTCGCGCACGGCGGGCTCGATGATCCGAGCCTCCTCGTCGCCGAGCAGCCCCGCCTCCCCCGCGTGCGGATTCAGGCCCGCGACGCCGATCCGCGGTCGCTCGTCGCCGATCTCGCGGCAGGCCCGCTCGCCCAGCTCGATCGCGTCGAGCACCCGCCGCGTCGAGAGCACGCGCCGCACGTCCATCAGGGGCACGTGCACCGTCGCGAGGATGACGTTGAACGCGGGCGTGCCGGCGCGCACCGGGGCGTGGAAGAACATGCCCACGCGCGGGGCGTCGAAGCGTGCCGCGAGCAGCTCCGTATGCCCGGGGAACTCCGCGTGCCCGGCGAGCGCCCAGGAATGCTTGCTGATCGGGGCGGTGACGATGGCGTCGGCGCGTTGAGGATCCGCGGCATCGCGCCTCGCATCGGCGATGGCGTGCTCAACACACTGGAACGAGAACTCGCCGCCGAGCGCGGTCGATTGGGCGGGCCAGGGCTCGCCGAAGGGCGCGGCGCGCGCGCCGGCCGGCGCGCCGTGATCGATCACGACGACCTCGCGCGCGCCCGGCGCGTCGCTCTCCTTTTCGTGCGCGCCGGAGCGTGCCCAGAACGGCGCGATACCCGCACGCTTCGCTGCCGCGAGCAGGCATGAATCGAGCCCGTGCACGCGCCAGCGTGCCAGCGCCCGCACCGCCGGGTCGGCGAGGGCCTTGACGAGGATCTCCGCGCCGATGCCGCCGGGGTCGCCCATGGAGACGGCGATGGTGGGACGGGAAGTTTCTTGCGGCAGCGGCACGGGGAATCGTATGAGTTGTCGGTCGCGGACCCAAAGTGCGGGTCGTGCGCTTTGGTTCACCTGCGGCCATTCCGGCCCCAACGGGGCCGTTTTAAGCAACGGAGGACAAAGGTGTGGGCCTGATCGCGTCGCCCGGAACGGCGGCCGTGCGGAGGTGGTGATCTATCCTTTCTCATCATCGACCTCGACCACAACGCCACGACCCGGCCGAGCGAGGGCGCGATCCGCGCGATTGAGCGGGCGCTCCGCGACGGCTGGCACAACCCGTCGAGCGTGCACCGCGCGGGGCAGGCGGCCCGCCGCGAGGTCGAACTGGCACGCGAGCAGGTCGCGGCTCTCATCGGAGCCCGCTCGCGCGACGTTGTCTTCACCTCCGGCGGCACCGAGTCGATGGACATGGCGATCCGCGGCACGCTCGCGGCCCTTGGCGGGCCGACGCGCGATGGGCCGCCCCCGACACTCATCACCTCGCGCGTCGAGCACGCCTGCGTCCGCGACCTCGCCGAGGAACTGGACAAACTCGGCGAGGCGCGGGTCCGCTGGGCCGGCCTGCTCCCGGGCGGCATCGTCGATCCCGGGAGCATCGCGTCGCTCATCGACGAGTCCGGCGTGCCGAGTGCATCAAGCCCGGCGCGCGCCGGCACACCCCGGGCGCTCGTCTGCGTGCAGTGGTCCAACAACGAGACGGGGGCGATTCAGCCGCTCGCCGAGATCGGGCAGGTCTGCCGCGAACGCGCCGTCCCGCTGCTCTGCGACGGCGTGCAGTGGGCCGGCAAGATGCCGGTGCGCGTCGAGGATGCGCCCTTCGACATGCTCGCGGTCTCGGCCCACAAGCTCCACGGGCCCAAGGGCGCCGGGGCGCTCTGGGTCAGGCCGGGCACGAAGATCCGGCCCGTGATCCACGGCTCGCAGGAGCTCGGGCGTCGCGGCGGGACGGAGAACGTGCCGGGGATCGCGGGCTTCGGTGCCGCGGCGGAGGAGGCGGGCGCGTGGCTTGCGGACCCGTTGCGCCGCGCGGCGGGCGCGGCGCTGCGCGACCGATTCGAAGAAAAGGTGCTCGGCGCGCTCCCCGAGGCCTCGATCAACGGCCCGCCCGATCCGCCGGGCCCGAACTCCGATGCACGCCCGCGCCTCTGGAACACGACCAACATCGCCTTCCCCCGCCTCGAGGCCGAGGCGCTGCTCCTGCTCCTGAGCGAGCGGGGCGTGTGGGCGAGCGCGGGCGCGGCATGCTCGTCGGGGTCGCTCGACCCGTCGCCGGTGCTCCTGGCGATGGGCGTGCCCGAGGAGCGAGCGCACGGGTCGCTCCGCTTCAGTATCGGCAAGGACACGACCGAGGACGAGATCGACCGCGCGGCGGAGTTGGTGGTCGAGTGCGTGAGTCGCTTGTCGAGGTCGATGACGGGGTAAGGATCGGCGCTGGGCGATAGACTCCGCGCGGCCTGTCCTCAACGACGCCGAAGTATCGGGACGTGTTCACGACGAACCCTGAACGAAGTGACCGGGCGTGGCGCACATCGGGCGCCCTGCGCCGGTCGCTTCGCTCGCGGTTCGTCGTGAACGCGAGTCGCCGTCCGAAGCCTGCGAGCTAAGTGCGAGTGCCGTTCTTCTGACTGGGTGCCCGTCACACATCATCCCGGGCTCGGCAGCCCGCGCTGCATCACGTCGCAGTAGCGTTTCATGAGCTCGCGCTTGCTGAGCGAGCCCGCGATGATCTCGGCGGCCCGGGCGCCCATCGCTTCCAGGTCTTCGCGGGGCGTCGCCATCATTTCCTTCAGCACGCGCACCGCGCCGTCCACGTCCCCGTGGTTGATGTGCCAGCCGACCCTGTGCTTCTCGATGATGTCCGACACGTGGCAGGGGTTCGGCCCCAGCAGCAGGATCGGGCGCGAGACGGCCATCGCGCCGTAGACCTTGCACGGGTGGACGATGCCGACGACCGAGTCGCCGATCGAGACGACGTGAACGTCGGCCGCGGAGAGCGAGAAGCGGATCTTGTCGAAGGGCTGGTAGGGCAGCGAGCGGATGTTCTTGACGCCCTTGGCGATCTTCTCCTCGACTTCCTTCTTGCCCCCGCCCCCGCCGATGCACATGACCAGCAGGCGCTCGTCGTCCTGCATCCGCTCCGCGGCATCGAGCAGCGTGCGGATGGGGTTGGCCGGCGAGTGGTTGCCCGAGTACATGACGACGAACCTGCCGTCGAGCTTCTGCTCGGCGCGGAAGGGGTTCTCCGAGTGGGGGATCCGCTCGAGCTTGTCCTCGTGCGGCCACGGCGGCATGGTGTGCGTCTTCTGCGCCACGTCGAGCTTCTTCTGCACGCGCTCGCCCATGAAGCGGTCGAGCACGACGATGTCGGCGGCACGCCGGAGCGTCCAGCGGTTGAACATGTCGAAGACGCGCACCGGGAGCGACTTCGCTCCCAGCAGTCCCAGCGCGACCATCTGGTCGGGGTTCAGGTCCATGAGCCAGTACTTGAGCGGCACGCCCCGCAGCCTCGAGATGATCACGCCCGCGACGCCGCAGAAGGGCGGGCTGGTCGAGACCATGACGGCGCACAGCCGCCGCGTGAACACGCCCCGCACGATCGCCTGCGCCAGGAAGAGCCACTGCGCGAGCAGCCGGACCTTGATGGACGATTTGCCGAAGCTCGACAGCGGCAGGCGGCGGATCTCGACCCCGTTGCGCGTTTCGCGCTCCGGGTACCGCTTCGACGGGTCGTCGTACCCGCGGGCCGAGGCGTACACGATGACGCGGTAGCCGCGACGGGCCATCTCCTCCGCCGCGTCGGCGACGTGCTGCCCGACGCTGGCGGGGTCGGGGACGTAGACTTGGGAAATGACGAGGAACGTCGGGCGCATGTCGGTGCGATTCAAGGAGCCGGAGGGGACGAACCGATCAGCGGACTAGCCGACGGGTCGTCTTCAGGGCAAGAGGGTACGGCCGGGCATCGGGAGAGAACAACCATCGTTGCGGGCGGGCGAACCATGATCGGCAGCGGACTGTACACGACCGCCGAGGCCGCGCGGTTCCTCCGCGCTCGACCGGCGTTGGTCACTCGCTGGGCGTTCGGCGAGGCCGGGGTCAAGGGCGTGTTCACGCCGACAAGGGTCGAAGCAGATCGAACGCTTTCGTTCGTCGACCTGATCCAGCTGCGCTCGATCCGCAGCCTGCGGCTCCAGTACGGGCTCCCGCTTGCGCGGATCCGGCAGGCCGTCGCCACCGCGGAGCGCGAATGCGGCATCGAAAGCCCGCTCGCCCATCGCTACCGGTTCGCCGTCTTCGACGGAGTGATCGTCATCGAGATCGGCGAGACGATCGTGGGTCTGACGGGGCGTGACAAGCACCAGAGGTTCATGTCCCGCGTGGTGACGCCCTTCCTCGACGACCTCCGCTTCGATCGTCGGAGCCGGCTGGCCGTCGAGTGGGTCCCGATGGAATCGAAGTCGCACCGGATCGTCCTGGATCCGACCCGCCGTTTCGGCCAGCCGATCGTCATGCCGGGTGCGGTGCTCGCCGAACCCCTCGCGCAGGCGGTCGTGTCTGAGGGATCCGTGAAGGACGCGGCGGAGGCTTTCGACGTTGACGAGGACGCCGTGAAGCTCGCCTGGACTTATATGGATTCGATCTCGGACATCGCCGCATGATCCGGCTGACGGCGGACGAGTGCGTCGCGCCGAAGCGGTTCCGCGAACTGATCCCGGAACTCCTGGCGAACAACCCCCCGATCCACGCCGTTCACCTGCTCGACCTGATGCGGCGGCAGGGAGTGCGCGATGACGTGTGGGCACGCGTTCTCGGTCGCCAGGGCGGATGGATCATGCTCACCGGCGACAGAGGGCGGACGCGCGCAGGAAGCCCGCGGCTGCCTGTCGTGCTGCCGCTCGAACGAGTGACCGGCGTGTTCCTGACAGGCGCGCTCCAGTCGGCGGGAGGGGACGTCAAGGTCGCGGCGGTGCGATGGCTCGTTCAACGAATCACGACGGTGGCCGAAGCGCCCGCCGGAACGCGGTTTGCGATCGGACGCCATGGGGCGGGCTTTCGACTTCAGGAGTGGCCGCTTCGGATGCCGTGATCGCCGTCCGCCGGGCGGGAGGCTACCCAGCGCGGTTCACCGACCCTTGCGGGCGAGCTTCTTCTTCCCGCCGGCCTTGGCCTTGCGCGCCGGGGCCTTCTTGGCCTTGCCGTTCCTGCCCGCCCCGCCCCAGCCCGCCGGGATCCCCTGCGCCCACGTGTCCATGAACTTGCTCTCGGGGTTGTACCCGTCCCCCGGGATCGGGTGCGAGCCCTTGGTGAACGTCGAGATCGAAGACTTGTGCGCGGTCTTCGCGCTGTACTTGGCAGTGAACTCGTCGTAGATCCAGCGGTAGGTCTTCTCCATCCCGTCCTTCAGCCGCGTGTCGGGCTCCCACCCGAGGTACTGCTGGATCCTGGTGTTGTCGCTGTTGCGCCCGGCCACGCCCTTGGGCGCATCGAGCTTGTAGTGACGCTCGAGTTTCACGCCGCCGATCGCCTCGGCGATATCCACGAGCTGGTTGATCGACACCAGCTCGCTCGACCCGAGGTTGATCGGCTCCAGGATGTCCGAGTGCGTGATCAGCCGGATGCCCTTCACGCAGTCGTCGATGTACATGAAGCTCCGCGTCTGCGTCCCGTCACCCCAGATCTCGATCTCGTGCTTCCCGCTCACGACCGCCGCGATCACCTTGCGGCAGATCGCCGCCGGCGCCTTCTCGCGCCCGCCCTCCCACGTGCCGTTCGGCCCGTACACGTTGTGGAAGCGCGCGACGCGCGCGTTGAGCCCGAAGTCCTCGCGGAAGTGGCGGCACATGCGCTCGCTGAAGAGCTTCTCCCAGCCGTACCCGTCCTCCGGCAGCCCCGGGTACGCGTCGGCCTCCTTCAGCGCCGTGATGTTCGGGTCCTTCTGCTTGTCGGCGTTGTACACGCACGCGCTCGACGCGTAGAAGAAGCGGTCGACCCCCGCCTCCTGCGACGCCAGGATCATGTGCGTGTTCGTCAGCACGCTGAGCATGCACAGGGCCTTGTTGTTCTCGATGAAGCCCATGCCGCCCATGTCGGCGGCGAGCTGGTAGACCTCGCCCGCGCCCTTGCAGATCGCGCGGCACACTTTGAAATCGCGGCAATCGCCCTTCAAGGGGCCCGCGAAGTTCTGCGCCTTGCGGTGCACCTGGTACCACTCGTCCAGCGGCTTGATGTCCGCGCACCGGACCGTGTACCCCTCGCTCAGGAACTTCGCGGCCAGGTGCCCGCCGATGAAACCGCCCGCCCCCGTCACGACCACGACGCCCTTGCCCATGTCCAACTCCTCCCGAAGCGCACGCCGGGAACCGCCGGCGGCCCGTCTTTCATCGACCATTTGAACGACCGTCCGCGTCCGACGCCCGCGGGGCGTAGGGCGAGTACGGAGTATAGGGTCCGCGGGTTCGTACCCGGCGGGCCGGCCGCCGCCTGCCGTTCAGGACGCGCGAAAGATCCGAGCGGGCGAGCGGGTCACCGAAGTTCGGCGGCGTGCCTGACGGGGTGAGCCCGTGGGCGTATCGTTCGGGCGCAGGGGGGTTCCTGGGGTGGTGGGGAGGAGGGTCATTCGTGCTGACTTCCTCGCGTCGCGCGTTCACCGTGCCCGACCTTGCCGCGCTGATCGGCGTGGTGGGCATCATGGTCTGCCTCGTCGCCGTGGCCGGGGCGCGGCCACGAGCCCTGGCGAGCCTCAGCCAGAGCATCTCCAACATCACGCGGATCTCCGACACCATCGCCACCTTCGCGAGCGACAACGCCGACCTCGCGCCCGGCTTCACCTGGAAGAAGGGCATCAACCCCAGTTCCTTCACCGACCTCCAGAAGTCCAACAGCGACACCGAGGCCGCCGGCAACCAGTTCGTGGACATCGTCCGCCGCCGCTCGAACGTCCCGGCCTTCCCGAAGCAGTCCACCGCCTTCGTGCCCCACATGGCGTACATCCACGCAATGCTCGCCGACTACGTGAACGCCCCGCTCCCCCTCTCCTTCGCCATTTCGCCCGAGGATCGCAACCTGCTCAAGTGGTCCGCCGACCCCAGTAAGTGGCAGCAGAACGGCGCCCCCAGCGCCCTGGCCCCCTTCCGCAGCTCCTACGAGACCTGCTTCGGGCTCTGGGCGCTCACCGACTCGGGCTCGGCTTCCGTGAGCCAGGACGGCCAGGCGTGGACGACCTTCTCGGTGCCGACGACCACCGTGGTCGGCCAGCGCCCCCTCTCGGCGATCGCCTTCCCCGCGCATAAGGCCGCCGTGTACGACCTCTTCCAGCGCCACTTCGGCCCGCGCGTCGGCTTCTTCATGTACGACGAGGCCCACGTCCCTGCCGCGGCGTTCGACGGCAGCGTCGCCGTCCGCGCCGGCAGGAACACCAACGACGGCTGGAAGCCCCGCAACCCCGCCAGCGCGCTCCCGTCGATCGTCTCCTACACGCCGACCGCGACCGACCCGCCCACCCTGAGCGGCGGCGCCTCCGAGAGCGTCCGCGGCAAGTGGCGCTGGACCAGGCAATCCGTCGCCGGGCGCGACTTCGACGCCGCCGAAGTGAACTGACGGCCCGGCTCTCGGGCGCCCGCGTAAGCTCGCGAAGAACCCTTACACCGCGTCGTAGATGTCGCGCGCCGCCCGCTCAAACCGCCGTGCGAACCCGGGCCCGTCGCGGAGCGGCGACGCCGCCATCTTCTCTCGCAGCGTCGCGCGGTACGACGCGAGCCGGCCCGCGTCAGCCGCCAGCCCGGCCGCGATGCCGACGTACCCCCCGACGTCACTCGCGATCAACTCGGGCGCGCCGACCGTGGTGAGCAGCGAAGCACCCACGCGGCAGGCGTGCACCGTGCCGCGCAGCGTCACGACCGGCACGCCCATCCACAGCGCCTCGCAGGTCGTCGTCGTCCCGTTGTACGGGAACGGGTCGAGCGCGATGTCCACGCGCGAGTAGAGCGCCAGGTGCTCGCGCGCCGTCTTCGTGATCTGCAGGAACTCGATCCGCCCCGGATCGACGCCCCGCGAGGCAAACCGCTCGAGCGTCGCGCCGCGTACGAGCGGGTCGGCGACCTGCGTGCACTTGAGCAGCAGGCGCGACCCCGGCACGCGGGCGAGGACCTCCGCCCACGCCGCGCCCGTCGCGTCGTTGAGCTTGAGCAGCGTGTTGAACGACCCGAACGTGACGTGCCCCGCCGCGCGCGAGGGCGGCGGCGCAGGCTCGGGCGCATCGCGCGCCGGCTGGAAGCACAGGAAGCACGGGTCGATCCGCACGAGCCGCTCGGTGCAGAACCGCTCGGCCCCGGCCGGGTCCGTGACCGAGTCGGCCAGGCGCACATCGACCGAGGACAGGCCCGTGGTGTTGGGGTAGCCGAGGTACGTCGCCTGCGCCGGCGCGGGCCGCAGCGGGAACACGCCGAGCCGGTTGCCCCCGGTCAGGCCCGCGAGGTCGCAGAGCAGGTCGATCTTCTCGCGCGCAACGAGCGCCGCCAGCGCGGCATCGTCGAGGGAGTGCACGTTGTGCCACCCCTCCGCCAGCGACTTCAGGCGCGCGCTGAACGCGTCCTCCTGCTCGTTGCTCATGAAGCAGGTGACGCGGAGCGCTCCCCTGTCGCGGTGCTCCAGCAGCGGCTCGATGAACTGCGCGACGGGGTGGTCGCGAAGGTCGGGAGAGACCAGCCCGAGGTGGAGCGGCGTCCCTTCGAGCGCCCGCTTCGGCGGGCGCGCCCGCGCCGCCGGCTCCAGCAGCCGCCCGAGCGCCGCGTGCGCCGCGAAGGTCTCCCCCGGTTCCCGCTCGTCCACGTAGTTCAGCGCGAACGCCAGCGCCCGCGCGTGCTCGATGCTGGTCGGGTCGTGCTCCATCCCCCGGCGTGCGGCCTCCACCGCCTCGTCCGCGCGCCCCGCGTGCAGCAGCGACTTCACCAGGCGCGTCGAGAACTCGGCGTGGCCGGGGCGAAACGCCAGCGCCTCGCGGCAATGACGCGCCGCGTCCAGGTACCGCCGCGAGAGGTGGTAGGCGTTCACCAGCGAAACCCGCGGCTCGGCGGCGCGCGGGTCGAGCGCGCAGCATTTCTCGAGGACCGGGACCGCCTCCGCCGCCCGGTCGCTCATCGCCAGGAGGCCCCCGAGCGTCGCGAGGACGCCCGGGTCTTCGGGCCGGGCCTTCGCCGCCCGCTGCGCGAAGAAGACCGCCTGCTCGCGCTGCCCGAGGTGAACCAGCGCGATCGCCATCGCGTTGTTCAGGTCGGGATCGGCCGCGTCCTTCTGGATCGCGCGCTGCAGCGCCGCGCGGGCCTGGTCTGGCTTGCCGCGCTGCAGGTGCTGCTGAACCGTGAGGAGTGTCTGATAGTGGCGCGACATGCTCGGCCCGTCGGTCGGTTGCAGAGGACCCGTGCGACCCACGGGGCCCGTGCCGATGCCTCAACCCTCTCCCGGATCGCCCCCGTCGTGCTCGACCTCCCCGGCCACCCGCGACGCGGGCAGCACCTTCAGCAGGTACCCGCCCAGCTCGTACAGCAGCCACAGCGGCACCAGCATCATGATCATCGAGACCGGGTCGCCGGGCGTGAGCACCGCGCTGGCGATCGCGCACCCCAGGATCGCGTGCCGGCGGTACTTCGCCAGCATCGCGCGGTCCACGATCCCGACCCAGCCAAGCAGCAGCACGATCACCGGCATCTGGAACGCCAGCGCGAACGCCAGCGCCAGCGTCAGGAACAGGCTCACGTACTCCGTCACCCGGTAGTGCTGGTTGATCCCGACGCCCTTGGACATCTCGCAGCCCAGCACGCTCCCGTCGGGCGTGCAGAACCGAAGCTGCTTGAGGTCCGAGTTGAACCAAAGCGCCCCCGGCGCGGGCGCCGCCGGGTCGGCCGGCAGCGACGGCACCGACGGGAACACCACGCCCTGGGGCGCCTCCGTGGTGCCGATCGACTGCACCCCGACGTCGCTGCTCCAGTGGATGAAGAACGTCAGCATCGCCGGGAGGATGAACGTGTACAGGAACGCGACGCCCGTCATCGTCAGCGCCGCGCTCATCGGCAGGAGCAGGTACACGAACCGCCGCTCGTGCCTGTACAGCCCCGGCGCGATGAACTGCCAGAGCTGCCACATGATCCACGGGCTCCCCAGCAGCACCGTCACGATGAACGACACGTACAGGTACGAGCTGAACGTCTCCAGCACGCTCGTCGACTGCATCGACGCCGGCAGACCGCTCTCCCGGAGCTGCGCCAGCACCGGCCGGATCAGGAACCCCAGGATGTCCTTCCCGAAGAACAGCGCCGCCGCGAAGATCGGGACGATCCCCAGCAGCGCCTTGATGAGCCGCGTGCGCAGTTCCTCCAGGTGGTCCCCGAAGGACATGGTCAGGTGATGTTCCTCGCGCCCGGCCCTGGTCGTCGGCATGGTCCCTTCCCGGAGCGTTCCACTCGCGTCCGTTCGACCCTGATTCGGAGAACGGCCGATCAGGATAAGCCGGTCGAATCGGGTGTGTACCTACCGAACCCCGACTGAACCGGCACGTAAGCCCCGCAGATGACGGGATCCACCCCGGCGCGCATCACCGCGTCGGACGGGAAGACGGAGCCGTGAGCGACCAGGCCGCCCACTACCGCCTCGCACAGGACACCCCCTCCGCGCCCGCGGAGCGCGGTGATCGTTCCATCATCGAAGGGGCGATCCGCGGCGAGCACGAAGCCCTGCGGGAACTCTGGAACCGCAACCGCCGCTGGGTCGCCGCCATCATCCTCGCCCACAAGCCCCGCTGGGCCGAACTCGATGACCTCCTCCAGGAAGTCGGCGTCTCGATCGTCCGCAAGGTCGGCGAACTGCGCGACCCCGCCGCCTTCAAGCCGTGGCTCCGCACCGTCGCGATCAACGCCGCGCGTGCCGCGGCAAGGGACAAGGCCGGAAAAAACCGCCGCCTCGCCGTCGACGGCGACGACGAGAGCGGCGTCCTGGCGCGGGTCGTCGGCGGGCCGTCTGCCGGACCGGACCGCGGCGAGACCAGCGAAGAGGCACGCCGCCTCATGGAACTGGCCCTCGAACTCCCCGAGGGATACCGCGAACCGCTCCTGCTCCGCTGCGTGCGGGAACTGAGCTACCGCCAGATCGGCGAACTCGTCGGACTGCCCGAATCCACGATCGAGACCCGGATCGCCCGCGGCAGGCGCATGCTCCGCGAGCTGGCCCTCCAGCGCGAAGAGGCCGCCCCGCCCCGCCCCCTGACGAGCGACACGCCCGCCCGCTGATTCTGGGACGCGCAAAACCGCGACGGACCGGCGGGCCCCCCGCATCACGGTGGAATGGAGCGACGATGAACAGCCCGGACCGTGACATCCTGATCAGCCGCGTGGTCGACGGCACCGCCCTCGACCACGACTGGGCCGCGCTCGAATCGCTCGCGCAGAAGGACCCGGGCCTGTGGCGCGACCTGGCCCAGTCCCAGCGGCAGCACGCCGCGCTGGTGTCGGTCGTCGGCTCGGCTGTCCGCATCGCCGACGAGACCCCGCTCGACATCCCCGAATCGCACGTGATCGGCCGAATCTCCGGCGTGGCTCGCTGGGGCGGCTGGGCCGCGGCGGCGGCGGTCGCGCTGGCGTGGCTCGGCGGCGCCCGCCCCGGCGGGCAGTCGCACATGCAGACCGCCGGCCCCCCGGGCGGCATCACGGGCGCGCCGGCGTTCACCGACCCCGCCGAGGCGCTCGGCGCCTACCTGCGGCTCGGGCTGGATCAGGGCACCGTGCTCGGCGAGATGCCCGCCAAAGTCGTTCTCCAGACCCTGCCGGCCGATGACGGCTCGCAGCGCTACGACGTCTATTACCTGCGCCAGATCGTCGAGCGGGCCCGGGTCGACGACGTTTACAGGATGTCGAGCGATGAGCTTGGGCGCACCTCGCCGTTGCCGACACGCCCGCGCGTGCGCCCGGCGTCGAGTTCGTATTGAACGAGGCGCACGCCCGGCGGCGAAGGGCCGCCGGAACGCGGTGCGCTGAAGTGAAGGGATCACGCAGGAGTCCGTCATGAGCACAACGAACCGTTTCTCCGGCCCCACGCTCCGCCGCGCCGCCCTCCTCGCGGCAGGCGCGGGCCTGATCGTGGCCCTGCCGCTTCGGGCTCAGAGCGCCGCGCCGTCGGGACAGAACGGGGGCTTCGACCGGCCCCTCGGCGGGCAGCCGCCCGCTCCGCGCGGCAAGGCCAGCGCCGACGGTGAGACCTCCGTCGTCGTCACCAGCATCGAGGACGGCAAGTCCTACTCCGTGCGGATGCACAACAACGAGGTCTCGGCCGAGGTGGACGGCAAGCCCGTCCCGCCCGAGCGCATCGACCGCAAGGGCGACGTCATCATCATCAAGGACGCCGACGGCAACACCGTCAAGACGTTCGACGTCGCCGTGGGCCAGGGCCGCGCGACGCGCTGGCGCACCAACGCCCCCGACCGCTGGGTCGTCACGCCGCAGGTCCCGGGCAACACCTACTCGTGGACCACGCCCCCCGCCGATCAGCCCGAGCCCCCGCCCGTGATGGTGGGCATCACCATGTCCGGCCTTACCGGCCCGCTGGCCGAGCACCTGGGCCTGAAGGAGAACGAGGCGTTCGTGATCGACCGCGTGGTGGACGAACTGCCCGCGTCGAAGGCCGGCGTCGAAC
>CAZCPB010000067.1:0-16911 GCA_964500365.1 uncultured Phycisphaeraceae bacterium | reverse complement strand
GTACCCGGGCGGGAGCGAGGTCGGGGCCAGCGACTCGATGTCAACCGCCATCGCCGGCAGCCCGGCGTGACGCTGGAAGCCGGAGGAATTCAGGAACTCGGCGGCGGGCCCGTTCACCTCGCCGCTGAAGATGACCGCCGCGGGCGCCGGGCACGTCAGCAAGGGTGCCGCGGCACGACGAAGCGCCGCCTCGTCTGCCGCGCCCGACATCATCGCGAAGTTCCCGAACGGGTGGGGCTGTCCGGTCAGTACCCGGGAGAAGGACGGCTCGTGCTCGACCCCCGGCCCCCGGAGGATCTCCCGGAACGCCAAATCGATGTGGCGTGCGATCAGGCCGGAAATCCCCGGTCCGATCGCGCCCATGGAGGAATACGGCGCCGCGACGACGGAGGGAGGGGCGCTGATCATGCGGGAACTCCTTGCCCAGGGCGGGCAGGGTACCAGGCGCCGCCCCTGCGCACTGTCCGGTCGACGTCGCGCGGATACACTGCGGCCCACCAGCGGCGCGGTCGCACCGGCGCCGAACCAGGGAGTCAGTCATGAATCGTCTTCGCGTGAGATCGTTCCGCCCGGTCCTTGGCGCGGCGCTGCTGGCGCCCGTCGTGTTTCTCTCCGGCTGCGCCGGCCACTACCAGGTAACCGACCCGGCCTCGGGCAAGGTCTTCTACACCCGCGACGTGGACCGTAGCAAGCGCGAGGGGTACATCGAGTTCACCGACCAGGCGTCGGGCGCGGAGATCACGCTCCAATCGTCCGAGGTGAAGAAGATCAGCAAGGACGAGTACAACGCGGCCGTGGGGAAGGGAAAGTAGGCCAGACCGCTGAGTGTCGCGGCGCGGCGGTTTGCGGGTCCGGAGGCGCACCGACGCCGGTCCCGCGCCCGTGCGCTGGTCAATGTTCGCCGCGCCGAGCGCGGGTCGCGACCGCGCCGAGGACGCCGAACAGCCCCATCGAGCTGGGGGAGGGGATGACGACCCAGTCGCCCTGGATGCTCGGGCCCGAGCTCGGATCCCAGTACATGAAGTCCGTCGCCGGGCCAAAGTCGACGCTCGACCAGAGATCCGGGCCGAAGGTAGTGTTGATGTGGAAGTCGTCCGGGTCCCCGCTGCCGATGAGCTCGGGGCCGTTGGAATTGATGCTCGAGACCGTGCTTCCGGCGGCGACGTCGGCGAGCGTGATCACCGGGCCACCGACGCTGGTGAGGTCGAACGAGAAGTTGGTTACAAACGGGCCGGGCACCGCGGCGCTACCGACGAGATTCCACGAGGCCGCGGCCGTCACGGAGGGATCGCTGAAGGTGATCAGCCCGAGCTGGAGGCTCGGGTTGCTGACGGGTCGAAAGACATACGTCACGGTGTCGGCCAGCGCGGCGGGCGCAACGGCGCAGATGAAGACCACGGGCAGCGTGCGGATCATGAGTGACCTTTCTCTCTCGACGCGGTGATACCCCCGGAGCTTGATCCTTGAATGTGCCCCAAAATCCTCGGGGATGCCAGCATTCGGGCGCGATAATCAGGCACCGCGCGCGGAATCGGCCATCCCCGGCAGGCCGTCGAGGCTCGCCGCGTTCTTCTTTGCGCGGTACTCGCGGCAGCCCGCTTCGCCCTTCTCGGCGGCCCACTCGTCGAGGCGCGAACGCTCGGACCGGAACTCCATCAGCGGCACGCCGAAGCCGCAGGACGATGACGCGCGCGTGACCTGAACACGGATCACCGCGCGAGCCCCGGGCCTTGCCGGGAAGCGGCCACGCAGCACCTCGAACTCCGGCGTGCAGATCTCGAACGCTTCGGCACGCCCGTACAGCCGCACGATCCGCGCCGGCCCTTCGAACGCGCAGAACATGATCACGATCCGGCCGTTCTCTCGGACGTGGGCGAGGGTCTCGATGCCGCTGCCGGTCAGGTCGAGATACGCCACGGTGCGTTCGTCGAGGATGGCGAAGGTGTCGAGTCCCTTGGGGGAAAGGTTGATGTGCCCGTCGCGCGAGAGCGGCGCAGTGGCGACGAAGAAGACGCGCTGGGCGCGGATGAACTCGGCGAGGGCGGGGGTGATGGTGTCGGGCATTGGGGATTGTTGCGGCGCGCTCGGCATTTATCCGCGAGCTACACCTTGCCGCGGGCGAACGCAGTGACCAAGAGGAGACGCGCGCGGGGCGCCTGGGCTCAGGCGCCGGGCGCACCGAGCGCCCGCACCTGCCGGTCGTGCCGGCGCGACAGCGACAGCAGCGCCGCCATGGCGCCGACCAGGCACCACGCGATGTCCTTCTGCGTGTCCCACACGTCGCCCTGCGTGCCCAGGAACTCCGTCGAGGCGGCGCCGCCGATCAGGGCGACGGCCCACTCGAGCAGCTCGTACACGCCGCTGATCGCGACGCACACGCAGACGCACAGGAAGAAGAGCCACGCGCCCGGGCGCAGCGGGCTGGTGCGCAGGAGCACCTCACGCGCGGCGATCGCGGGCGTGAAGCCCTGCATGAAGTGCCCGAAGCGGTCGTAGTGGTTGCGCTCGAGGTCCAGCCAGTCGCGGAGCCAGTCGCCCGGGGGCACCCGCGCGTAGGTGTAGTGCCCGCCCACGATCAGCACGACGGCGTGGACAAAGACGAGGGTGTAGAGCAGCGGCGTGAGCGGGAAGCGCCGGCGCGTCCAGACCAGCAGCACCGTCGCGGCAACGGCGGGCGAGACTTCCAGGGCCCAGATCAGCCGATCGTGGGGCCTCCAGGCCGACCACGCCAGGGCCGCGAGGGTCAGCGCCAGGAGCGCGGCGGGGAGTTGCGCGCTGCGCGTTGGGCGGGCGTCGGGCACGGCGGGGGAGTCTACGGGCGGGGCCGGACGCGGGTGACGATGGGGGCGCCCCTGCCGCGCCGCCGGGCGGACGCGGACCGCTACCACTCCGCGCGCGCGGCCTCCAGCGCCGCACGGACCTGGTCCGAGTCGCTCTGGATGATCAGGCCGGCCGCGGCGAAGCCGAACGCGACGCCGGCCGTGACGTCCGTCGGGTGGTGCACGGCCAGGACGACGCGGTCGAAGGCGCGGGCGCAGGCCTCGCGGAGGAGCACGTCCTCGGCCTCGGGGCGCTTCTCGCGGACGATCTCCCAGAGCAGCCGGCATTCGAGCGCCGCCTGCGCCGTGTGGCCGCTGGGGTACGAATCGTGCCGGTCGCCGGTCGGGCGAGGCCGGGGGAAGGGCTTGTACTTCGAGGTGACGAGGTCACGCGCCGCGCGCTCGAGCAGTGCGCACGTCGCCGGGTAGCGTGCGCGGCAGGCCGCGGCCTTGTCGTCAAGTTCGGGGACGCGGCCCACCTCGTCGGCGAGGACTTCGTCCAGGAGCGTGAGGTAGCAGAGCCCGCCGGTGGTGTACGCGTGGTTGGGGGCGTTCTCGTTGGCGCGCTCCGCGGCGCGGGGCCAGTCCGCGGCGCGATTCTTCAAGAGCAACGCGACCTCGCGCTCGAACGGGGTGACCTCGTCGCTCGGCGCCGGCAGGCCCAGCGCCAGTGCGTTGAGGGCGTCGGCCGCGATGAAGCGTTCGACCGGGAGCTTTGAGGGCACGGCGCGCGCGGGCGGCTGCAGAGAAAGGCCGAGAATGCCGCCGAGCGCGAAGGCGACGAAGAGGGTTGATGCGAAGGCACGGCGAGGCAGGAGCAGCGGCATATCAGACCTCCGGACAAAGCGTACCGGCGCGACTACGGCTCGGGCATCGACGGGCTGCGATGGGGAGGACGAACTGCAGGGTCCAGCCCGCGGGCGCCTCGAAGCGAGGGGCCTTCCGGAAAATGTCCGGGAATTGTGGCCGCGTGGAGCCGGTGCGTGCATATTCGATGAAGGCGCGAGGGGACGTGCCGGGAAGCGCGCGCCGCCTCGCGGAGAGTACGGCGCGACGGCGAGTCAGCGCTGGCTGGTCCACGCCGGTTTCACCCCGCCATGATCGGAGAGAGAAACGTGAACAACAAGTCCCTGATAACCGTGGTGGTCCCCTGCGCCGTGGTTTCGTCGGCGTTCGCCGACCCAGTCCTCGACGGTGTGCGCGATGGCTCGTACGGCGCCGCGAAGTCGGTCCAGACCGTGCAGACCCAGTTCGGGGACGGCAACCCCGATGGTGGAAGCGAGCTCGACGCGGCGTACGCCCGGGTCGAGGGCGGGAAGCTCTACCTTCTTCTGACTGGTAACCTCGAGCGCAACTTCAACAAGCTCAACATCTTCATCGATTCGCGCGCCGGCGGGCAGAATGTCCTGCAGAATGACGCCGACAACGGCGGCAACAACCCGACCAACGACGGTTGGGCCGGCAAGCACGCGGGCTTCACGTTCGACTCGGGGTTCGAGGCCGATTACATGCTGATCGTGCGGAACGGCAACTTCGGGGGCGACCGCTTCGACATCGACTTCGCCACCATCGGCGGCGGCGCCTCGGCGTTCGAGACCGCCGAGGACGTCTTCGGCGGCTCGGTGACCGGCGCCAACGGCAGCGCCCTCTCGAACGGGATCGGGGTCGCGTTCAACAACTCCAACACGCTCGGCGTGGTCGTGGGCACGGGCGCCGCGGACCAGGCCGCCGCCGCGGCCGTGACGACGGGCATCGAGTTCGCCATCCCCCTTGCCGCGATCGGCAACCCGGCGGGCGCGTTCTGCATCACGGCCATGATCAACGGCAGCAACCACGACTACCTCTCGAACCAGTTCCTGGGTGGTCTGTCGCCGCCGCAGGGCAACGTCGGCGGGGACGGCATGGGCACCTTTACCGGAACGGTCGGCCAGATCAACCTGAACAACTTCGCGGGCGAGCAGTGCTTTACGGTGCCGGCGCCGGCGGGGGTGGTTGTGCTCGGCGCGGCAGGTATGGCGGGGGCGAGGCGGCGGCGGCCGACGCACGGTTGAAGGCGGGGGCGCGCGGAAGTTAGACTTCCCGGGTGGGGATGCGCAGCCCGAAGTTGCCCGAGGACCTTGTCGCCTTCCTCAGGGCCGGGAAGCAGCTGAAGTACGAGGCGCCGCGCTGCGAGTGCGGGCGGGTCGAGTTGTGCCCGCTCTCCGAGCTGTACGCGGAAGAGATCGCGGTCGAGTTCTTCAATTACGACCCGCCGGTCGAGGACCCGCACGAGGAAGACACCGGTCTCTACCTGACGGAGTCGGTCAACCTGGTGCGTTCGTGCCAGGACTACGACCCGGAGCACATCCTGTGCTGGCTGCCCAGGATCGGGTGCTACGGCACGTACGACGTCGAGCACTGCGAGCTCACGATGTTCCCGCGGAAGTCGTGGACGGACATCGCCGGGGACCCGCTCCCGTACCTGAACGCGCAGTGGCGGGGGCGGAAGATCGGGTACGCGCAGCGTGCGCTGCCGACCACGCCGGGGATCGAGTGGGCGGCGCGGCGGAAGGCACCGGGCAACGCCAAGCGCGGGCGCCGGCGTGCCGCGCCGACGCGCGAGCGGTTCCGGCCGGCGACGCCGTATGAGAGCAGGGTCGCCGGGAAGCCGGGGCAGTTGTTCTGGATCATCACGAACTCGATGATGTCGGAGTCGTTTGACGACATGCGGTGGGAGGTCGATCTCGCGGATGTACAGGAGAAGTGGGCTCTCGGCCGCGACCCGCCGGTCGCGCTTCGGCGCGTTTCGGCGACGGCCCGGCGTGCGTCGGGGCTGGAAGACGTGCCGATGCTTCACACGAACGTGATCATCGTGTCGAACCGCGTGCGGGCGGTCTTCGAGCGCGAGGGGCCCGGGGATTGCCAGTTCGTGCCGGTCGAAATCCGCTGCCGCGGGAAGTTGATCGAAGAGGGGTACTGGGTGCTCGTGCCGCTCAGGGAGTTCGATTGTCTTGATCCCGGGCGATCGCTGAAGTACGACGAGCCGGACCGCAACGGCGATCCGTGGTATCACCGCATCGCGATCGACCCGTCGCGCGTGCCGGAGACCGTGAGCACGTTCCGCGTGAAGTACTTCGGGTCGAGGCCGGTCGTACGGGACTCGTTGCGTCGGGCGCTGCGACGGGAGAGGGTAACGGGGGTGGATTTCTATGAGCTGTGAGCGTGCGCGGCGTGACTCGACGCCTTACCTGCCCGCGAAGAATTCATTCGGCTCGGCGATGATGCGCCTCACGCACGCGAGCATCAGGGGCACGGTGATGTCCTCGTCCTGCACGCGATCTTCCAGTTTGTCGAGCGCCGAGGCGTGGGACTTTCCGGCCTTTGATTTGTACCACTCCATGCGGTCGCCGGGATCGTCGAGTTCGGGGACGGCCTCGGGGATATGCGCGGCGATCTTCTCGAACTGGGCGGCGAGCTCTGGCAGCTTCATGGAGCGTGCCGCGGCGAGGGCGACGGGGACGATCCCGGGCTGATTGCACGCGCTACCGATGACCAGCCCGTCAACGGGGACGGCCTGTGAGAACTCGACGAGGGCGGCGACTTCGCGGCGCGCCGCGCCGACCTTCGCCTTGGACCAGTCCTCGCCAAGGGTTGTCCAGAGATCTCTCCAGGCATCGAAGAAATCGTCGTAGCCGGTGTCGTTCGGCTCGGGGATGCCGCCGCGCGAGATGCCGACGGTGAACTTCTTCAGGGCTGAGCGGGGGAGTTTGGCCATGGTGACATCACGCAAAGATCGGGCGATCGTGAACCCTGTCGAACCAACTCGACGGGGCGCCTCCACGTCCGACCCTCGTCCACTCGAGGTGTAACCCCGCCCCCGCGCCCCGGTACCATGCCGCGTTCCGATGGGAACCGCGCTCCACACTGCCTCGCGAGCGGTCACGCGCTCCATCCTGAGCGTGGCCATGCGTCACGTGGTGCTCGATGCCGACCGCGCGGCGATCCCCGGCGGCTTCATCCTCGCGTCCACGCACATCGGAAACGTCGAGGCGGCCATCCTCGGCGCTGTGCTTCGCCGGCCGGTCCGCTGGATGGTGCGCATCGAGTACTTCAAGCCCGGATGGCCCTCGGCCCTGCTCTATCGGTTCGGGGCCTTCCCCGTAGACCGATTCGGCAGCGCGCTGCCCGCCGTCCGCACCGCCGTGCGCATCGCCGGCGCGGGCGGGTGCGTGGGCATCTTTCCCGAGGGCGCCGTGTCGCACGGTGATCTGTCCCTGCTGCGCGGCGGGCCCATCAAGGGGGGCGCGTGCACGGTCGCGATCGCCACGGGCCTGCCCGTCGTGCCGGCGATCGTCATCGGCACCGACCGGCTGAACCGCATCGCGCCGTGGCTGCCGCTGCGGATGGGGCGGCTGTGGACAGCGTTCGGGAACCCGGTCCTGCCCCCCGAGCGGACCGTGCCGCGGCGGGAGGGACGCGCCGAGATGCTGGGCCGGCTCCACGCCGAGTTCCTCCGCACCTACAAGGACATGCTCGAGCGGTGCGGGCTGACGGACGCGGCGGTGCCGTGAGCGCCGGTCGTCGCGGGGCGAACGCGTGCGAGCGGCCTTTGTGTGATTAGCGGATTGAACTCAGAGGGACCAGAGATGGTCGGAGGAACACAGAGAACAAGCTGTTTGCGAAGGGGCGGTGTTGTTTTTCCCCTTTTCTCCGTGTACCTCTGATCTTCTCTGGTCCCGCTGAGATTCAGTCCTCCATGAGCGACGCGTTCTACAGCCTGGTGGTGGCGCTCGGCCGGCCCATCTTCTGGGTGACGAGCCGGCCGGTGGTGATCGGCACGGAGCACGTGCCGCGTGAGGGGGCGTGCCTCATCGCCGCGACGCACCGGAGCCCGTACGACATCCCGATCCTGATGCGGCACTCGGGGCGGGCGGTGGACTTCGTGAGCATCGTCGAGGTCTTCCGCAACCCGCTCCTGGCGTGGTTCTATGGGTCGCTGAACGCCTTCCCGCTCGACCGCTCGCGCCCGGACAGCAGGACGGTCCGGATCATCCTCGATCGCCTGCGGCGCGGGCGCGCGGTGGGGATGTTCCCTGAGGGCCGGCTGCGGGGGGAGGACGAGTCGGTGGTGCGGACGCGACGGATCAGGCCCGGGATCGGGAGGCTGGCGTGCCTGAGCGGGGCGCCGGTGGTGCCGTGCGTGATCGTGAACTCCGGGGCGTACGGGCGAATCACGAGTTGGTTGCCCCGCCGGGGGGTGAGGTATGGGATCATCTATGGCGTGCCAATCGAGCCGGTGCTGGGTGCGGAGGGAGTCGAAAGCAGGTTGGTGGCGGAATTCGTCGGGCTCCACGCGAAGCTGACGCAGATGATGGACGCCGGCCGAAGGTGAGCCGAGGGGCAACCCTCGCCCATCGCGCAAGAACATGGTCCAGACGGCGAGGCCTCAGGCGGGCTGGCAACGTCAGCGCGCTGCTCACGAGCGAGCGCGGCGACACTCGACCCAGGAATCGCGGGAGGGGAAGCGGGAGTCAGCGGGCGTCGCGGCGGTGGTTGCCTTTACGCTTGTCGCGCTGCTTGCTCTTCTGGCTGCGGCGCTGGCCGCCGGTCATGCCGCGCTTGCTGGGGTCGTCGAAGCCGGCGCCCCGGGTGGCGCCCATGCCGCCACCGAGGGCGAGGTCGAGGTGGGGCTTCTTGGCCTTGCCCGCGGCGCGTCCCGCGGCGTCGTCGACGACGAGCTCGAGCTGGCGGCGTGCGAGATCGACCTGCACAACCTTGACGACGACCGAGTCGCCCATGTTGAAGGAGCGGCCGGAGCGCTGATCGACGAGGGCGCCGGTGCGAGGGTCGATCTTCCAGAAGGGCGTGGCGTTGGAGCGGGTGACGTCGCCGGGGAGGTCGGCGGACTTGACGAAGCCGTCGGCGAGGTACTTGTCGATCTGGATGAACACGCCGCGCTGATTCACGCCGGTGACGACGCCCTTGAAGGACTCGCCGATGTGCTTTTCGAGGAGCTGGAGGACGAGGAACGAGCGGAGGTGGCGTTCGGCCTCCTCGGCGTTCTGCTCCTGCTGCGTGGCGTGCCGGCCGATCTCGGTAAGTTCGTCCTCCGAGGGGCACATTGGAGAGTCGCGGAGTTCGCGGCCGAGCTCGTTCTTCTGGGCATCGGTCCGCGGACGGTTTGCCGCGTTGTCGGTGAGGCGGAGGTACTCGGCCAGGGCGCGGTGGACGGTGAGGTCGGCGTAGCGGCGGATGGGGCTGGTGAAGTGGGCGTAGGCCTCGCTGGCGAGGGCGAAGTGCCCGATGAGGCTGGGGGAGTACTCGGCCTTGGACATGGTGCGGAGGACGGCCATGTGCACGGCGCGGGCGGCGGGCGTGCCGCGGGTCGCATTGACGAGGCCCTGGAGTTCCTCGCGCGTCGGGCTCTTGGGGATCTTGAAGCCGGCGACCATGGCGGCCTTGCGGAGCGTGTCGGCGTCGCCGGGCGTGGGCTCGGGGTGGGTGCGTCGGAGGAGCGGGACGTTCACGCCTTCGAAGAGTCGGGCGAGGACCTCGTTGGCCTCGACCATGAACATCTCGATGAGGGTGTGGGTGAAGGCGTCGTCCTCGCGCTCGGCGTCCACGACGTGCCCGTGATCGTCGTAGATGAGGACGACCTCGGGGAGTTCGAGCGAGATCATGCCCTGGCGCTGGCGGCGGCCCTGGATCGCGCGGGCGAGGGCGTTCATTTCCTGGAGCGCGTTGAGAAGTTCGTCGGTGTATTTCGGGGGCGTCTTGGCGTGCCGGCGGGCCTCGGTGAGGTCACCGTCGATGAGCGCCTGGGCCTCGAGGTAGGTCAGGCGCTTGGCGGAGTTGATGAGGGTGTTGCCGACGCCCTCGGCGACGATGTTCCCGTCGCGGTCGTAGCGCATGAAGGCCGACTTGCAGAAGCGCGGCACGCCCTCCTGGAGCGAGCAGATGCCGTTGGAGAGCAGCTCGGGGATCATGGGGATCACGAGGCGCGGCAGGTAGACGCTGTTGGAGCGCTCCTTGGCCTCGTCGTCGATGGGCGAGCCGGGGGGGACGAAGTGCGAGACGTCGGCGATGTGGACGGCCAGCTCCCAGCCTTTCTCGGTCTTCTTGATGGAGATCGCGTCGTCGTAGTCCTTGGCGTCGGGCGGGTCGATGGTGAGGATGAATTCCCGGGTCAGGTCTTTGCGATCGACGAGGGCGGCCTGGCCGCGCTGCGAGAAGGCGGCGATCTCGTCCTCGTACTGCTGGGTGACCTCGCGGGCCTGGGCGTTGCAGGCCTCGGGGAACTCGCCGGGGAGGTTGAAGGCGGCGATGGTGGCCTGGGTCTCGACGTCGGGGCGTCCGGCATCGCCGAGGACGCGCTGGATGACGCCCTCGCCGAGCATGTCGCCCTCTGGGTAGACGGTCAGCTCGACGACGACCTTGTCGCCCTCGCCGGCGTGCTTGCTCTGGGCGTCGCGGACGACGATGGGCGTGGTGAGCTCGCGCCCGTCGGGGAGGACGACCCACTGCCCGCCCCGCTTCTCGACAGTGCCGGTGAAGGACGAGCGTTTGCGGGTGAGGACTTCGACGATCTCGCCGATGAAGCCGGAGCGCGAGTCGCCCCCGCGATCGTCGCGGTGGAGTTTGGCCTTCACGGTGTCGCCGCTGAGGGCGTCGGCGGTGCCATCGGGGGGGACGAAGACGTCGCCCTCGCGCATGGGGCGGTCGGGCTTGAGGAAGCCGAACCCCTTGGGGTTCTTCTTGAACGAGCCGGTGACGAACCCGCCGAGGGAGGCGAGGGAAGGGAGGGAGACGAGGCCGGTGTGGCTGAGCTCGACGAGCTTTTCGGCGGCGAGGACGTCGATCACGGCCGGGAGCGCGGCCTTGTCCTCATCGGAGAGGCGGAGCTCATGGGCAAGCTCGTGGGCGCGGCGGGGGGCGTAGTCGTCGTGGGAGACGTGGTCGAGGAGGCGGCGGCGGAGGCGTTCGGACATGGGGGGATTGTTGGGGCGGAGAAGAGGATTCACCACAGAGACACCGAGACACGGAGAAGAAAAGAAGGGAGGCGAACACGGAGGGGAGGAAAGAGGGTCGGGCGTATGGAGGCTGCGCTCCACGACCGGTCAGAGATTGCGCCGAGTTCGACCCCGCGACCCTGGTCGGGACTACTTGACATCGATCGCAGTCGGGTGCTCGGGCGCGACGAAGACCGAGCTTTTCGCGCGGCAGAAGATCAGGCGGCGGCGGCCGAACACGGACTGGCCCGCGAGGCCGTCGATGTTGCCGCCGAGCGCCCGGACGGTGCCTTCGAAATACGGAAAGGTGGGGGCGCGGAGCGTGATGATGGTCCGGGCCGGCTGGGAGGGGATGTGGAGTTGGGAGGTTCCGGCGAAGATCGGAAAGCGCGTGCCTTCGACATCCTCGGCGAGGGACTCGGTGTCGCCGTGGCGGCCTTCCTCGCCGACCAGGAGCAGGTGCGGGCAGCCGGTGTCCCACATGAGCCGGCGCGGGCGGCCGTCGATCTCGAGGGTGAGGATGATGTGCCCTTCAACATCTTCGAGCGGGACCGTGGACCATCCCCTGGTGTCGGGCGGGCGGTCGAAGCGCGTGATCGTGAGCGCGGCGGGGTCGAACTCGGTGGTCGCGTCGAGCAGGAATTCGGCGCCCAGGACGCCGACGATGCCGGCGCCGGTCTCGTCGCTGGGGTCGAAGGCGCGCCCGGGGAGTTCGAGCGTTTCCTTGCCGAGCGTGACGGTCCCCGCGCGGGGCGTGTACTCCGCCGCGTTCCTGCCCGAGTAGAGAAAGGTGAGGGCCGAGCCGGTGTCGATCGCGAGGGCGCACGCACGTCCCTCGAACGTGACAGGGACGACCATGCCGCCGATCTCGCCTGAACCGGGCTCGGCGGGGGTGGTCAGGATGATGGGGACGCGGTCGATGACGCGGGGCGCGGCCGCGGAACAGCCGGCGAGGAACGCGGCAGCGACGGAGAGGGCCGGGCGGATCATTGAAACCGCGGGCTCACTTGCGCTCCACTTCCGCCTTGCCGGTGCTCACGGTCTTGATCCCCTCGCCCGCGAGGTAGTCCTTGGCGGCCTGGTCGTTCTTCATGTACGCATCGAGGAAGGCCAGCACGCCGGAGGCGAGGGTGTCGGTGATGGTGTTGATGTCGGTCTCGGGCGATTCCTTGAAGACGCGGATTGCCGCGGGGCCGGCGAAGGACGAGTGGGTCGCGCCCTGGATGTAGATGAGGTACTTGTCGCCGGCCTTGGCGAGGTCGAAGGGCTCGCGCCGGGTCTGGGGCGTCTCGTCGGTGAAGCTGGTGGATTCCTGCGCGCCGGTGACGACGAGCATGGGGACCGAGAGCTCGTTCCAGGACTCGCGGGTGAGCGCGCCCGAGCCGGTGCTCTGGGGGGAGATCAGGATGCCGGCCTTGATGCGCGGGTCGCCCGAGGATTCGAGCGTGCCGGCCTCGCTCGTGCGCGCCTTGACGCCCATCGCCAGCTGCGCGGTGAACGCGCCGGCGGAGTGGCCCAGGATCGCGATGCGCGAGAAATCCATCTTCGAGGTGCCGTCGGCGGTCCGGAGGTCGGGGATTTCCTTCGTCAGCGTGTCGAGCGAATCGAGGATGAGGCGGATGTCGGCCAGGCGGTCGGCGGGGTCCACGAGCTCGGAGAGGCGCTGGATCTCCTTCTCGGCGTCGATGCCGAGGCTCTCGTCCTTCTGCTTCTTGCGGAGGCGCACCGAGTCGGCGTGCGTCGGGGAGATCACGATGTACCCGTGCGAGGCGGCGAGGCGGCAGAGGTCGTTGAAGGCCATGCTCGAGCCGCCCGCGCCGTGCGAGACGATCAGGACCGGGTACGGGCCGGCGTTCCTCGAGAGGCGCGAGTAGCGGACGCGGACCTCGACGGACTTGTCGCGGGCGGGGTCCTTGAGCACCGCGGCGGGGACTTCGGAGATCGTGATCGGGCCCTGCTCGAGCTTGTAGCCCCCGGCGTTGGGCGTGCGGACGGGCTTCAGGGGTTCGGCGGCGGGGTCGCCGGTCCGGGGCTTGGGAAGCTCGATGAGGCCCGGCGGATTGTTCGAGGGCTGCGGGGGAGTCTGGGCGAAGGCCGGGCCCGCGGAAACGGCGGCGGCCAGAAGGAGGGCCGCGGATCGGGAGGGGGCAGGCGTGGAAAGACCCATAATTGCAGGCTCCGCGTGTTGCTCGTGGGGGTGTCGGCGCACGGCGCCGGTGTCGAGAGAATACGCACGAGCGTCGGGAAAGATCGGTCAGGAAGGACGGCGGCTTCCGGCCTTCATGTTGAGGAGTTCGACGCCCAGCGAAAAGGCCATGGCGAAGTAGATATAGCCCTTGGGGACCTTTTCGCCCGCGCCCTCGGCGATGAGCATCACGCCGATCAGGACGAGGAAGGCCAGGGCGAGCATCTTGATGGCGGGGTGACGCTCGACGAAGCGGCCGATGGGCCCGGCGAGCCAGATCATGACGCCGACGGCGATGAGGACGGAGGCGATCATGACCTCGATCGCGCGGGCCATGCCCACGGCGGTGATGACCGAGTCGACGGAGAAGACGAGGTCGAGGGCGATGATCTGGATGTACATGCCGACGATCGACGCCGCGACCCTGCCGGGGGAAGGGACGTGGTCTTCCTTCTGGTCGATGCGGTGGTGGATCTCGTAAGTGGCCTTGGCGACCAGGAAGAGCCCGCCGACCAGGAGCAGGATCGACTTGCCGCTGATCTCGCGTTCGATGAGGGGGAGCGTGAAGAGCGGGGCGGTGAGGCCCATGATCCACTTGAGGGCAAAGAGCAGGGCGATGCGCATGACGAGGGCCATGAGCAGGCCGATCGTGCGGACCTTGGCGCGCTGGTGCTCGGGGAGCTTGCCGACGAGGATCGTGATGAAGACGATGTTGTCGATGCCCAGGACGATCTCCATGGCGGAGAGCGTGACGAGGGCGACGATGTTCTCGGTGGTGAGCAGTTCCATCATGGGGCGATCTCGGGGGCGCGTCCGTTCCTGTGGCGGGGCAGTTCGGGGATCATGAGCGCGATGACCAGGCCGGGGATGTAGAGGAAGCCGGTGAGCCAGATCGCGCGTTCGTTGCTGGCGTGCTGGGCGATGGCGCCGCCGGCAAAGGCGCCGACGGCGGAGATGAGCCGGCCGATGTTGTAGGTGAAGCCCGAGCCCAGCGTGCGGACGAGGGTCGGGAACAGGGGCGGGATGTAGAGGGGGAACATGCCGAAGAGGCCGAGGGCGAAGAAGGCGGTGAGGCAGTAGACGGGGTAGAGGTTGTCGAGGGTGATCTGGCGGTTCCAGCCGAAGAGGAATACGCCGAGGCTGCCGAGGAACATGATCGTGAACGCGCGCCGGTAGCCGGCGAAGTGGGCGAGGTAGGTGGCGAAGTAGTTGGCGGCGATGTTCACGAGCAGGTAGACGATCGTGATGTTGGAGACGAGGTTGTTGACCTGGGCGGGGGTCCAGTCCCTGACCTCGGGGATGGTGCGGACGGCCTGGGGCGCGAAGTAGAGGAACGCCCAGACGGTCGTGAGCGAGATCGACGTGAGGGCGCAGGTGAGGAGCGTGGTGCGGCGGAGGTCGCGCGAGAAGAGAGAAGTAACGGGCGGGTGCGCCTGCCTTGCGGCGGCCTCTTTCCACTGCTCGGGCTCGGGGACGGCGTAGCGGATCCAGACCGTGAAGAGGGCGGGGAGCACACCGACGAGGAAGACCCAGTTGGGCTCGAGGAGGCGCGGCATGGACCAGGCGCCGGCGGCCCAGGTGAAGCCCTTCACCGTGAGCGAGGCGAGGATGCAGCCGACCATGTAGCCGGACTGGAGCGTGGCGCTGGCCCAGGCGCGGTGCTTGGGGTGCAGGATCTCCGAGACGAGCGCCGAGCCCGCGGCCCACTCGCCGCCGATGCCGAGCGCGGCGATGAAGCGGAAGATGAGCAGGTGCCACCACTCCGTAGCGAAGGCCGACATGCCGGTGAAGATCGCGTAGGTCAGGACGGTGATGGTGAGCGTGCGGGAGCGGCCGAGGCGGTCGCCGATGCGCCCGAAGACCGCGCCGCCGAGGGCCCAGCCGATCAGGAAGAAGCCCTGGATGACGGCGGCCTTGGCGATGACCTCGGAATTGGCCACTGGTTCGCCCGCTTCGGCTTGGCGCTGGAGGAGCGAGCGGACGAAGGGGACGCCGACGATGACGTAGAGGTAGCCGTCGAGGCCGTCGAAGGCCCAGCCGAGCCACGCGGCGACAAGGGCCTTCCATTGCGTGGGGTTGATGCGCGAATCGGTCACGGAAGAGAGATTAGCGGAAGGGGTGGGGGGATGGGGAGGTGAGGTTGTGGGGAGGTGAAGGGGAGAACAGGAGAGAAGTAGGGGAACGTGCGGGCGCGGTATATTGGGAGGGTGGCGAAGGCGAGGCATCTGTTTGTGTGCCGCGCATGCGGCGGTGTGCAGGCTCGGTGGCTGGGCAAGTGCCCGGACTGCGGGGCTTGGGATTCGCTCGAAGAGACGGTGCTCGAGAAGAGCGCGCAGCGCGATCCGCAGAAGGGGGTCGTGGGGGCATGGGCGGAGCGCGGCGATTCGGCGAACGGCGGAGTGGACGCGCCGGGGGCGGCGCCGCAGGCGCGGCCGCTTGAAGAGATCGCCACGGGCAGCGAGTTGCGTGAGCGGCTGAGCACCGGGATCGCGGAGTTTGACCGCGTCCTGGGCGGAAGCGGGGCGAGCGTCGGCCTCGTGCCCGGCTCGGCCGTGCTGGTGGGGGGCGAGCCGGGGATCGGGAAGTCGACGCTGCTCCTGCAGGCGGCGAGCGCGTGGGCGGCGCGCGGGGTGCGGACGCTGTACGTCTCGAGCGAGGAGTCGGCGGATCAGATCAAGCTGAGGGCGGAGAGGATCCGCGAGGCGTCGAATGGGCCGCCGGCGAGCGCGGGTTCGGAACTCTTTGTCCTGGCGGACACGAACCTGGCGCGGATCGTGGAGCAGGCGCGGAAAGTCCTGCCCGGGGTGATGGTGATCGACTCGGTGCAGATGATCTACAAGAGCGACCTGCCGGGCGCGCCTGGGTCGATCGCGCAGCTGCGGCGGTGCTGCTCGGACCTCGTGTACCTGGCGAAGGCGTCGGGGATCGCGGTGGTGCTGGTGGGGCACGTGACCAAGGACGGGCAGCTGGCCGGGCCGCGGCTGCTCGAGCACCTCGTCGACTGCGTGCTGTACTTCGAGGGCGACCGGTTCCACGCGCACAGGCTCGTGCGCGCGATCAAGAACCGGTTCGGGACGACACTCGAGATCGGGCTTTTCGAGATGACGGGCGCGGGGCTGACGCCGGTCGAGGGCGGGGCGGGGGTGATCGCGGGTTCGACGCCTGCGCGGCCGGGCGCGGCGGTGTGCCCGGTGATCGCGGGGACGCGGTGCCACCTGGTCGAGTTGCAGGCCCTGACGGCGACGGGGTTCCTCGGCGCCGCGAAGCGGAAGAGCTCGGGGCTGGACGCGAACCGGTGGGCGATGTTGATCGCGGTGCTGGAGCAGCACGCGGGGCTGCGGCTGGCGGACCGCGATGTGTTCGCGTCGGCGGTGGGGGGGATCCGCGTGATCGAGCCCGCGGCGGACCTGGCCCTGCTCCTGGCGATCGCGGGGGCGCACTACAAGAGGGCGCTGCCGGCGGGGTGCGCGGCGTTCGGGGAAGTGGGCTTGGGCGGCGAGGTGCGGCCCGTGCCGCACGCCGACCAGCGCGTGCGCGAGGCGGCCAAACTCGGGTGGACGACGGTGCTCGTGCCGCACGGGATGACGGGGCGTGCGGAGAAGGGTGTTGAGGTGATACGGGTGCGGACGATCGGCGAAGCGATCGAGCACTTGGGACCGGTGCCTGAGACCGCGCGGGCGGCGCGGGCGTAGGCGGCGTGATGAGCGACACCGTGGTCATGCCTGTCGAGCTCCCCGTGTACGGCGGATCGCTTCGCGCGAAGGTGCCGCTGCCCAAGGGGAACGTGACGCCCGAGGAGATACTGCCGGCGGTGTACTCGGTGTCGGGGGCGGTCGTGCACCTGGCGGTGATGGCGTCGGAGGGGCGCGGGAAGAAAATTTCGTGCGCCAAGGGGTGCGGGGCGTGCTGCCGGCAGTAC
>CAZCPB010000066.1:0-17090 GCA_964500365.1 uncultured Phycisphaeraceae bacterium | reverse complement strand
GGCCGGTCGGTGCCCTCGACCACGGGCACGCCTGCGATCGCACGGACCACCTCCGCGCCCCGGGCCAGCGCCCCGAACGCGCAGTACCTCCCGTCCAGGCGGGCCGTGCCCTCGCGGCTCAGGCACACGAAGACCTGGCATCCGTTGGTGTTGGGCTCGCTGTCGCGGGCCATGGAGATCACCCCGAAATCGTGCTCGAGCGTCGTCGGCTCCATGTCGATCGCGTACCCGGGCGTGCCGTCCCCGGTGCCCGTGGGGTCGCCGAACTGGATGACGAACGGGTGCCCGTCGCGGCCCTCGGCGACGACGCGGTGCACGACGGTGTCCGTGTAGAGCCCGTGCTCGGCGAGGTGAAGGAAGTTGAACGCCGTGTTCGGCGCGGCGTCGGGGCGCAGGGCGAACTCCATCTCGCCGAGCGACGACTCCACGATGACGCGCTTCTCGGGATAGACGCGCAGACCCGAGTTGGCCGTGACGGACTCGCTGTAGAACCGGAAAGCGCCCTCCTTCGCGTCGAACGCACGGGCCCCCGTCGCCTCGTCGATCCAATAGGCGCGCCCGGACGCCGGCTCGACGAGCGCCGCGGTGCGCGGGCTGAGCAGGGGCTGGAGCACGAGCGCCGGCCCGACGGGCGTGCCGCCCGAAAGGAGCTGGCGTAGCGGACCCCGCGAAGGCCGGCGCTTCCCGTTTCCGGGAGTATCGCCGCGAGGTCGCATCGCCCGGGCGAGCACGGCGCGATCGCCAGAGCGCGGTCCTTGAGGGGGTCGAGTAGGGCGATCGCCAGATCGTGGCCGTGGGGAACGCGGACCCACACGGGGCGGTGCACGCCGTTATAGAGGCGCTCCGGTGCCAAGGACTCGCCGCACCGTACCGGTGCCGCGCACCCGGCGGCGAGGGCCGCGCCCAGCGCCGCGATCAAGACCAGCCGTGACGTGCCAGCCATGGGCGCACTGTACCACCGGCCGGCCCGCCGATGTCAGGCACACAGGCGCCCGACTCAGCTGCCCTTGCCGCCGTTGTCAGAATCGTTGTTGCTGCTTCCGCTCTTCTTGTCGAGCGTGTCCCACGCCTGCTGGACCGCGGCGGAGGAGCCTGCTTCGCCCTCGTCGCCCGGGAGCGAGTTGGCGAGTTCCTGGCGCGGATCATCGATCCAGATGACCACCTGGTCAGCGCGGAGCACGTTGATGCCCACGCGGTGGTTGTAGTCCAGGCGGGTCGCCATGCCGTCGGCGACAAGCGCCGCCTCGGCCGGTTCGATGTGGTAGAGATTGCGCGAGCCGTTGGGACCGACACCGCGGAAGTGGTAATTGCTGACGACGCCACCCTTGTAGTCGCCGAAGCGGTCGGAGTAACGAGAGAAAGGGTGATTGCCACGGTGCGACGGGCAGTAGAAGAGCTTGGGAGCGTTGAGGTAGTCGTTGCGGACGAGGTGCCCCAGCCCGTCCCACGCGCCGCCGACGGTCGCGACGGACATGCCCTCCAGGCGGAGCTCCATCATCTCCTGCGGCTGCGGCGGACTCGCGGAACTTCCCACCGGCAGGTACGTGCTCGGCGGGAGATTGCCCTGATAGTCCGAGGCGTACATCGACAGCCCGAGGCCGATCTGGCGGACGTTGGACGAGCACACCACGCGCCGGGCGTGGGCATTGATCCGCGATAGTCCGGGCATCAGGAGCCCGATCAGGATCCCGATGACCGCGATCGAAACCAGCACGTCCACAAGCGTGAAAGCGCGGCCGAAAGCGCCAGCCCTGAGGGCGCGCACGCCACACGATCCAGCCTGGTTGCCGCTGCGATCTTGCATCAGGCCCCCGCCTCCCCATGTCCTACGAGGTTCGAGCCCGTGCACAGGGTATCGGTTGCATGAAATCTCTGCAAGGCGAAAAAAAACCCCAAATGATCACACAAGTTGATTGGCCTTTGTCCGGTAGTGTTGATACCCTTCACATCCGCGGATCCTGCGGGACAAAAAAGGCGTACAGAAACCCGGTGGACGATGGTACTGTGCCCGGGGCCGGGTCTCCGGGGTGATCGAGTGCTCGCGGCCGTTCTTGGCGCGCGGGTGGGCATCGCGAGATGAGCCAGAACACCGAGCAAGACGCGCGTGATTTGGCGCTGATGCGCCGGGTCGCGGCCAACGACGAGAAGGCCGTGGCGGATCTGTACGACCGTTTCGGGTCGCTGGTGTACCGCATGGCGTTTCAATCGATGCCGACTCGGGCCGAGGCCGAGGACGCGGTGCAGGAGGTCTTCGTGCGGCTCTGGCGGACGGCCGAGCGCTACGACCCGGACCGCGCCGCGCTTGTGACCTGGGTCATGCTCATCACGCGCCGGCACCTCGTGGACAAGCTGCGCCGCAGCCGCGCCCGCGTGAAGGCATCGTCCCTCGACACCGCCCCCACGCCGGTTACCGGCCCGGCCGGCGCGACGCGCAGCGAGTCGGAGCGGGACGAGCGCCTCGCGATGCTGCTCAAACGGATCGACACGCTGCCCGAACTGCAGCGGACCGTGGTCACGCGGGCGTACCTGCGGGGCCAGACGCTGCGTCAGATCGGGCAGGACCTGAACACTCCCCTGGGAACCATCAAATCCGCCCTGAGCCGGGCGCTCGTCAGACTGCGCGAGCGCACGAGCGAGGAGCTGCTCACATGAAGACGCGTGAACTCCTGGAACTGTGCCAGCTCGACGCCCTCGGGCTTCTCGACGACCACGAGCGCGAGGCGTTCGACGCCGCGTTCGCGGGCGCGCCGCCCGAACTCCGGGCGCAGCTGCGCCGCGAGCAAGCCCGCTGGGTCCGCAGCGACTTCATCGGGGTCGACGCCGAGCCCCCCGAGGGCCTGCGCGACGCGGTGCTGACCGACGTGGGAGTGGCCGCGATGCGGGAACGGGTGCTGTCGGCAGTCCACGAGCAGATCGAGCAGTCCGTCGCCGTGGGCGCCGTGCGGGCGCACGGCGCGGGGCGATCGCTCCCCGAGCTTCGGCCTGTCCGGCGGGTGTCGCGCCTGTGGCGCGCCGCGGCGCTGGGGTTCGCCAGCGCGGCGGTGGGTCTGGCCGCGGCGACTTTGTACCTGCGGGACCAGTTCGACCGCTACAAGACCTCGCAGGAGACCGAACTTGTGCTGCGGGAGCTGTCGAGCCTGCCGGTGCGCGATTTGATCTTCAACGAGAAGATGCGGCGGGTCGTGTTCACGCCGGAGGACTCCGCCCTGCGGGCCCAGGTCGCGGCGAACTACGACGCGGAGCGCGGCGAAGGCCGGATCTATTGCTCGAACCTCCCGTCGAAGCCCAACACGGTGTACAAGGTCTTTGCGATCGGTGCGGACAACGAACCCCTGCTCGACAGCGCCGGCAAATACGTGGAGGTCGCCTCGTTCACCACGACAGGCGGCTTCCAGATGATCGAGAAGGTGCGGTTCAACCCCGGGACCGCACGCCTCGCGCTGTGCGAGGTGCCCCTGGACCGGCCGGGCGAGTTCGGCCGCCGGATCATGACGGCGCAGCTGGCCTGAAGGAAGGCATACAGGGGGGCCTGAAGGTGGCCTGACCGGCGCGACATGCAGAAGAACGACGCGACGCCCGGGCCACTCGCCCGGGCGTCGTCGTTATTAAGCGGAGCCGACGCCCCGGCCGCGTCAGAATCCCATGCGGGCCCGGCCCTTGCGGCCCGTGGCCGTCGTCGGCAGGGGCTGCCAGCGCGTCTCGTCGAGGACCTCGTCGACTCGGGTCGCACGCTCGAAAGTGCTCTTGGCGTGCAGCAGGCGGCGCCACAGGATCGCGGCAACCGCGAGCCCGAGCATGAGGCTGACGGCCCACGACAGTCCGGCGAAGACCAGGCGCTGGTTATCGACGGGCTGGTCGCTGGGAGTGGACGGCTGGCGGATGGCGGTCGAAGAGCCGTCCACCCGCTTGTGGCGCGACGAGTTGGCGTGGCTGGCCAGGGCCGTGGTGAGGGTGTCGAGGACGCGCTGGGCGCGGTCCTGCCCCTGAGCACGGAGCTCGATCACCAACTGCCCGTCCTCGGCCGAGCGCGTCTGCACGCTGGATGTGATGAGGTCGCGGACCGCGCCCGGGGTGGTGTACTCCATGATCGCGCGGCGCTGGTAACGGTCGGCGACCATTTCGTGGAACTGCGGGTCGGCGAGGATCTGCTCGTGGAAGGCCTGCCATTCGGCTCGCTCGGCGTCGGTCAGTTCGCGGGTGCGGGACTCGGCGGCCAGCGTCGAGGTCGCCACGAAGTCTCCCGGGGTCAGCCAGCCGGTGCCGATCCAGCACATGAACGCCAGCACGAGGGCCGAGGCGATGCCGTAGAACATGGTGGCGGCGACCCGCCCCTTGCTCTTGGACTTCTCGACGCGGCGTTCGGCGGACTTGACGGCGGCGTGGGCCTCGGCCAGTTCGGCCCGCTGGGCGACGAGCTGCTCGGCGGCCTCGAACCGGGAGCGGAGCGTTTCGGTCGCCTTCTTGACCTTTTCCGACTGCTCGCGGACGAGCTTGCGGTAGCGGCTCACACGCCGGCGGCGCAGTTCGACCGTCGCGTCACGCCCCGGGGTGGGCCTGCCCTTGGAGGCGTTCTCGACGGCGCGGGCGAGGTCGTGATGAGCCTTGCTCAGCTGGCTCTTGAGACCGTCTCGTTCGGCGCGGAGCTCGACGAGTGCCCTGGCGGCCTTCTCCAGCTTGGCGCGGTCGGCGCTCGAAGTCGACTGGGTCTGCTGGCTGGCGGTCGCCAGCGCGTTCATCTCGAGCGTGAGGCGTTTGACCTCCTCGCGCTCGGTCGCGAGCTGGCGGGCGTGCTCGGCGGCCGCAGACTGGAGTGCCGCGCACTGGCGCGTCGCGGCCTCGAGCTCGGCGCGGAGCTTCTGCTCGTTGTCCGAGACGTTCCCGGCCCGCTGGGCGAGGTCGTCGCGGGTCTTGACCGCCGCGGCGAGCTCGGCCCGGAGGGAGGACTCCAGTTCGCGGGCGCGGGTCTGCTCGGCGGCGAGGGCGGCCTTGGCGTCCTTGAGCTGCTTCTCGGTCTCGCCGGCGCGGGTCGCGGCGGCGTCGCGTTCGGCGGCGCGGGTCTTGAACGACACCTCGCGGGCGGCGACCTCCGCGGCGGCGGCCTCGACGGCCTTGCGCTGCGCCTCGACGGCGTTGCGGGCGGCCTCGAGCTCGGCCTGGCGCGCGGCCAGCTCCTCGTTGAGCGATTGCACGGCGGCCCGCGAGGCGTCGCACTCGGCCCGCGCCTTCTCGACTTCGGTCCTCGACGCTTCCATCGCGCCGCGAGCGCTCTCGACCTCGGCGCGGAGCCGGTCGGCCTCTGACCTGACCCTGCCGGCCTCGGCCAGCGCCTGCTCGGCCTCGGCGCGGAGGCGTCCGACATCGGCCCGGGCGCTCTCGATCTCGGCGCGGGATTTCTCAGCTTCTGCGTGCGAGCGCTCCGCCTCGGCGCGCGAGCGGTCGACCTGCTCGCGGGCGCGGTCGGCCTCGGCGACCTTCGCGGCCAGTTCTTCGGCGCGCTTTTCGGTCTGGGCGTGCAATTGTTCCATCGCTTCACGGTCGCGGGCGGCGGTCGCGCGACGCTCCTCGAGTTCCCGCTCGAGGGACTTGAGGCGCTCGGCGTGGGCGCTCAGTTCGGCCTCACGCTCGGCGAGCTTGGCGGTCGCTGCGGCACGGTGCGCGTAGAGGCTCTTCAGGTTCTCGACGCTGGCCTGGAAGCCGCTGAGCACCTCGAGGACGTCGGGCTCCTGCGCGGCGGCGGACTGGGCGTCGGCGTTGTTTTGGTTATGACCGGCCGGCGCACTCATGGCGGCTCCCCGTGTCCCCGGGCCGTGGGCCCGATGTGATGTCGGGACCGCCCGCGCGGGACGGTCTGAAGGGCTGTATCGGCGGGGTAAAGGGGGCACTGAACCTGCGCGGTCCGGGAAACCAACGGGCCCGTACGCCGCCGGTTACGAGTCTGACGGGTGCGCCCTCGCCCGGATCAGCGCGCCCGCGCCAAGATGCCGATAACCGGACGGGATGCCGGGTTTCTGGACACGCGCTTGCCCCCGGGAAGAGGCCGGCGATCCGGGCCGAACCACGCCCAACTTGAGGCGTATCATTCCGGGCCGGCAGTTCCGCCGGAGGAGCCAGGAGACCACCATGAAGTCGTTTACTCCCGTCCTCGCGATCATCGGGCTCGTCGGCCTCGGCGTCGGCGGGTACAACATGCTCAGCACCGGCTGCCCTCTGGGCACCTGCGACAAGGCCGAGACGGCCGTCGTGACACCGGCCGCGGCGACGACCGAAGTCGCGGTTGAGAAGCAGGCGTGCCCGCTCTCGTGCTCGGGCGAGAAGGCCGAGGCCGACGTGAAGACCGTGGCGCTGACGGCCGAGAAGGCCGAGGGCGCGACGTGCGCGGAGAAGGCCGCGTGCGACACCGCGACCGCCTGCACCGAGTCGAGCTCGTGCTGCCAGGGCAAGGAAGCGGGCGACTGCTGCAAGAGCAAGAACGGCGGCACCTGCCCCGGCACGGCCGAGGCGTGCGGCACCGGCGCGACCGCCACCACCGCGTCCAAGGGCGAGTGCCCCTACTCGTCGGCCCCGGCGACCGACGGCGGCACGAACTGAGCGAACGAAGCAGCGCTTTTCGACACCTCCGTACCACGGAGGGACCCGACGCCCGCTCCTCGGCGGGCGTTTTTTCGATGCGCTGTCCGGCGCGATAGGCTCATGCCATGGCGCAGGTCGTCGTCGAGAATGAGCGGCTCCGGCTCGCGCTGATCCCGTCGCTGGGCGCGGGCATCGGCGACCTCTTGGTCCGCGCGCCCTCGGGAGAGTTTGTTCCGCTGTGGCGCAGGGCCGCGCCGGGTGTTTCGTGGTGGAACGACATGTCCTGCTACGCGCTGGCGCCGTGGTGCAACCGGATCGCGGGGGGAGTGTTCCGGTTCCGAGGCCGCGGGGTCGAGCTGCCGGCCGACTGGCCGGACGGCACGGCGATCCACGGGCTGGTCAAGGACAAGCCGTTCGAGCTTCTCGATCGTTCGCCCGTTTCGGCGCGGTTCAGCTTCGATTCTCGACGACACGGTTCTGGCGACGCGGTGCGGGCGTGGCCGTGGGCGTTCACGTGCACGCTCCGCTACGAGCTCGAGGAGTCCGCGCTGCGGTTGGGAATCGCCGTAAACAACCTTGGCGACTCGCCCATGCCGTGCGGCGTGGGCTTTCACCCCTACTTCTGCCGACGTCTCTGGAGCCCGGAGGACGACGCGGTAGTGGGGATGAACGTCGCCGGGAGGTACCCGTGCGCGGACATGATCCCGAGCGGCGCCGCGTGCCCGGACGTGCTCACGGAGCGCTTCGCGGAGGGGGCGCCGCTCGGCACGCTCGAACTCGACGATGTCTTCGGGGGCAGCGACGGCCGGATGTCCGTGACGTGGCCCGCCTGCGGCGTGCGGGCAACCTTCGAGTGTTCGCCGGAATTCGGGCACGCGGTGGTGTACTCGACGCTCGACGGCGGCGGCCCCGGGGCACGGCCTTCGCGGCACTTCTGTCTCGAACCCGTGAGCATGGTGAACGACGGGTTCAATCTGTTTGAGCGCGGGTGGACAGGGACCGGGGTCCGCGTGCTCGAGCCCGGCGAGTCGATGCGCGGCACGGTTCGACTGGTCATCGAGCCGGCCCCCGCGTAAGGACACGGACCATGGCAACCTTCCTGTTCAAGACCGAGCCCTCGGACTTCTCGTTCGACGATCTCGTGCGAGAGAAGCGATGCGTCTGGACGGGCGTCTCCAATCCCGCGGCGCTGAACCAGTTGCGGACCGTGCGCAAGGGCGACGACGTGCTCATCTACCACACCGGCGATGAGCGGGCGATCGTGGGCCTGGCGCGTGCCGCGTCCGGCGCGTACGAGGACCCGAAGAAACCCGGGAAGAACGACAGGGGCGAGCCGAAGTTCGCCGTGGTGGACCTCGTGCCGGTTCGGGCGGCGAAGACTCCGATCGATCTCTCGGCGATCAAGGCCGACAAGCGGTTCGCGAAGTTCCCGCTCGTGACGCAGGGGCGGCTCAGCGTGATGCGCGTCGAATCCGGGCTCGATCAGGCGCTGCAATCCCTCGCGGGGCTGTGATCAGGAGAACATCAAATCGGGCGCGCCGACCGCACCGCGCCGTCAACGTCTTTCAGCGCCGCGTACTCCGGCACAGGGCAGCGGTCGTTGAAGTATTCGAGGATCCACCCGAGCCTCCCCGTCTCGTACAGGTCTGTAAACGCGTCCACGCTCGCGGCGTCGTAGCGGGCGGCCCGCCCCGATTTGAGCTCGATGATCGCGCGCTCGGCGGCCCGCTCGCCCACGTCCGCGCGGTAGGGCCTCAGGCTGGTCAACGCGTCGAACGAGTCGATCACGGCGAAGTAGCGGGCGCCGAGCGGGATCGCCTCGCCCTTGAGACGGTCCGGGTAGCCCGCGCCGTCCCAGCGTTCGTGGTGGTGGCGCACGAGGCCCAGGATCAGTGGGTCGGCCTCGTCCATGCGGAGGAGCCTTTCGTGGCCCAGCGCGGCGTGCGTCTCCATCACCGCCCGCTCGTCGGCCGTCAGTGGGCCGGGCTTCTGCAGGATCTCGTCGGGCACGTCGATCTTGCCCACGTCGTGGAGTGCCGCGGCGTGCGTCAGACGCGTGATCGTGTCCCGGTCGAGTCCGTGGGCCTCGGCCATGGCCCGCGTGTACAGCACGACGCGCCAGGTGTGGGCCGCGGTCGAAAGGTCCTTGGCCTCGAGAACACCGACGAGGGCCTGGATCAGGTCGGGGTACACCGTGCGTAATCGTACCCGGCGCAAGAGGAATTCCCGCGCAGATTCGAGTTATCCGACGCGGACGAGAACGACGCTCTGGTCGTCGGACTGCGCGCCGTGGGACCGTGCCGCGTTCATCAACGCCGCGGCGAGTTCGGAGAGCGGCCGGCGGGCTTCGCGCGCGAAGACGTCGCGGAGCGCGGCGAGCCCGAGCTGGCGGCCCTGGGCGTCCATCACTTCGATCAGGCCGTCGGTGTAGAGGGCGAGGGTGTCGCCGGGAGCGACGCGGACGCGCCCCGACGCGAAGCGCTCGTCGGCGTCGATCCCGAGGGGCAGGTTGTCGTTGGGCAATTCGCGCACCACGCCCTCGGCGGCGATGAAGTGCAGCAGCGGAAGATGACCGGCGAGCGCGAACTCGCCCTCGCCGGACCCGCCGAGCCGGAGGCACGCGAAAGTCGCGAACATCTCCGGCGTGGTCAGTTCCGACAGGACGGCGTTCAGGTCGGTCGTCAGCGACGCGAGGCTCGGACGAGAGCGCACCAGCGTGCGGATCGAACTTTTGACCATGCTCATCACCACGCCCGCCCCGACGCCGTGCCCCGAGACGTCGGCGAGGAAGACGTCCACCTCGCCGTCGCGAACCACCGCGTCGATCAGGTCTCCGCCCATCTCGCTGGACGGGTCGCTGCGGCCGTGGACCTCGATGCGCTCGGTCCTGATCGAGATCGCCGGGACGATCGACTCGTGCATCCGGCGGGCGACATCGAGCTCGGCCTGGGCCCGCGCCGCGCGCCAGGAGAGCCGGTTCGTCAGGCGGATCGAAAGCACGTATCCGACGACAACCATGACCAGCGTGAGCCCGATCAGAAACCAGCGGCGCGATTCCAGCGGCCAGTCGGCACCGACGCGGTGCCACGAGCCCGGTACGACGTACCTGAAGAACAGCGGCACGCCCGCCATGAACGGGATCACCAGCGCCATCACCCAGTACCGGCCGGTGGTAAACGTGAAGCACCAGCCGACGGCGATGAGGCCGCCGAGCGCGGCTGAGAGCAGCGCTATGAGCCAGCCGGGCGTGTTCGCGAGCGCCAGCAGCCACAGGGCACCCAACGGAGCGAAGATGAAGAACACGCCCCAGAGGAGCGTGACCAGGTCGGACCGCGGCAGGTGCGGCTCGGGAGTGGCGGCCATGGATCGCCCGCGATCGTACCACGGAGCGACTTCCCGCTCGCCGTTCGGCCGCGCTCAGTCGATTTCGAGAAGGCGGATGTTCCTCCAGCGCACTTCCATCGGGCGCGCCTCGGCGCCCACGCCGTGCACCTGGAGCCCGATGAAGCCCGCCGGGGTCATCGCGTCGCGGAAGCCTTGAACCGCGGGCACGCCGTTGAGCCACGTGCTGAACTCGTCCCCGTCGCAGAGGATCCGCAGGTGGTTCCACTCGTTCTGCCGGAACGCCGCGCGGGCCTCGGGGTTGTCCTTCAGGTCCGCGAGCCAGCCGCGCCGGGACTCGTCGTACAGGCCGGCGGTCCAGGCGCGCTCGGAGGGGTCGATCTCGACCTGGTAGCCGTGGACGACGCCGTCCTTGTAGGAGGACCGGCTCTCGGAGCGGATCTGGATCCCGGAGTTCAGTTGGGGGTCGATCCTGAACTCGAGCGTCAGATCGAAGTTTCGAAATGTTCGCTCGGTGCACAGGAAGCTGTTGGGCTGGTTCGGGGCGGTGCGTCCCACGATGCACCCTTCGTCAACGGTGTACGAGGCTTTCCCGCCACGTTGAACCCAGCCGTTCAACGTCTGACCGTCGAACAAGCGGGTCCCGGGGACCGGACATTCGATCACCTGCTTCGCACACCCGCCAAGACCCGGTGCGGCGCACGCGCCGATGATCACCGCCCCGCACGCGAGGGCGCCGCGGGCAGGTCTCTTACTCGATCGCATCGAGTTCCTCCGCTTTCCACGGGGCTGTTCGGCCGCGTGTCGCGTCCCGCACCTTGCGGACGTCCTCACGCGAGACCGGATCGCCGTTGTTGCCCCACGCCTGGCGTACGTACGTGAGCACCGCCGCGATCTCCTCGTCGTGCCGGAAGGGAGCAGCGGGCATCGACCCGCTGATGGCGGCGTTCGGCCCGGCGCCCAGCGGACCCTCGAGGCCCTGGAGCAGCACCCTGATCGCGCGCCCGGCGGGCCCCTGCGCGCGTTCGGAGCCGGCCAGCGGCGGAATCTGGCCGGGCATCCCCTGTCCCTCGTTGCCATGGCAACCGGCGCAGACGCCGAAGAGTGACCTGCCGCGTTTGAAGCGGTTCGATTCTTCGAGCGTGAGCGCCCGGACCCGCCGCGGCGGATCCACGCGCGGGCGGCCGGGCCAGTCGAGGTAGAACATGGATTCCGCGGCATCGGTCGCGAGAGCCGTGTCCCCCGCCGTGAGTTCGTTCCAGCCTGAAGGCTCGCGCGCGAGCCTCACGGTCTTCGGGCCGCGCGATTCGATCTGCTGCGCCTCGCGCAGGCGCGCCAGGAGGAACTCCGCCTTGGACCGATCACCGGGGCGCCCGGCCGGGGCGGCGATCAGTTCGACCAAGTTCGTTCGCTGCTCGATGCTGGAGGATCGATAGCCGCTGTCGGCGGCGTCGGCCATGACCGCGCGCCGCGAGTCCGAGGCAAGCCACGGCCCGGCCATCGTTCGCGAGATGAACTCGCCTTCACGCCCGCCGAGGCCGCTGATGATCGCGGCGCGGAAGGGCGGATCGCGTCCGTGGCGCTCCGCCGTGAGCGCCATCGCGTCCAGCGCCGCGTCGTCGCGGTACTCGCCCAGCGAGAGCACGCACTGCAGCGCGACGGCGCTGTCGTCGCTCGCGATCGCGCGTCGGAATCGCGCGAGAAGTCGTTCCCGCTCCTCGGGCGCGTTCAGCCAGCGTTCGGCGAGCCGGAACCCCGCCGCGCGGAGCGACGGCTCGTCATCGCCCGCGGCGGCGAGAACATCGTCGGGCACGAGGCTGCCGAGCCCTTCGAGCGTCCAGAGGGCCTGCAACCGCGCGGCAGCGGCGCCCCGGCCCCTCGCGATGCGCCGCACATCGTCGCTCATGGCGACCGCGCGGCGCTCGACCAGCAGCCGCTGGGCGGTCTGTCGCCACCACGCGTCGGGGTGCTCGAGGAGTGCGACCAGGCGCAGGTCCGAGGCTTCGCGGAGGCGCTCGGTGCGGCCCGTGCCCGGCGCTGCAACGCGGGGCGTCACGCGGTAGATCCTGCCGCAGTCGAGGGGCTTTTCCAGGCTTCTCCTGTCGATCTGTTCCTTCAGGTACGGCGTGAGGTACGTCTTATGCTGGATGACGCCGCGGTGCATGTCCACGATGCAGAGCGAACCGTCCGGGGCCGCGGCGAGCGCCACGGGCCTGAATCGCTCGTCGGTCGAGGCGAGGAACTCGGACCTCTCGTACGCGTTGTGCGCCCGGGGTCCGGCGTGGGTCTCGGTGACTTTCAGGCGCCGAACCATGTACGCAGCGGGCTCGCAGACGAATTCGTCGCCGCGGCAGTCATTCAGGAGCGATTCGCGGTAGATCAACGGCGAACACGCGGCGGTGTGGTTGGCGAGCGTCCCGTCCGGGCGCAGGATCCCTTCGAGGTAGCCGCGGTTCACGCCCGGCGTGGGACGCGCGGGCCAGACGGTCTGGTCGCGGCAGAGCAGCTCGTTGATCCCCGGCATCTCGCGCTGGGCGGGGTTGCGGGCGAAGTAGTGCTTGGGAATCAGGTCGCCGCGCAGGGCCTCCGGGTTGGGCGCGTAGTAGAGGCGGCCGAGATCGTCCTGCGAGATCCCCCACTGTCCGTGGCCGGGTGTCCTGCGCGATGTGAGTTTGTCCCCGTCGAAACGGAACTCGACGGGCGACTGCGAGAGCTTGATCCAATTGTCGAGCCCGTAGATGAGCCCGTTGGGCGCGTGCTCGGGGTTCTGGCCCGCCAGGCCGTCGGCGAGCTTGCGCTTCTCATCGCACGCACCGTCGCCATCGGTGTCGCGGCAGAAGTACAGCGACGGGGGCTCGAGGATCAGAGCCCCGCCGTGGCACGGCATCACGCCGCGCGGCATGACGAGCTTGTCGAGAAAGACCGTGCCTTTGTCGAACACACCGTCGCCGTCGGCGTCTTCGAGGATCGTGATGCGCCCGGTCGGCTCCCCCTCGGTCGAGCCCTGCGTGTCGCGCATGTAGCCGCGCATCTCGACGACCCACGCCCGCCCGTCCTCATCGAAGGCCATGCAGACGGGCGCCTCGATCATGGGCTCGGCGGCGGCGAGGGAGATCGTGAAGCGCGGGTCGAGCGTGAACAGCCGCAAAGCATCCTGCGGAGAATAGATCGGCGCGTCCGGATCGCGTGGACTCGACGGGACGGCCTCGCTCGGCGGCGGATCGGAGTGGGGATCCCCGCCGCGAGGCTGCACGCTCTTTGGAAGCAGCGCGACCGCCGCGCCCGCGAGCGCGACGAGCAGGAGCATGGTGACCGTTCCTCGAATCTGGCTCGTTCGCGGGATCATCCGCTCCAGTTTGTACTGCACCGGGCGGGCACTCCGCAACTCTCAGGCGCGAAGGGGCGCAACATCCGGCTCCACCCACCTCGCCCTCGCCTCGACCGAGTTGATCCGCTCGCGCGTGTACCAGTTCAGCATGATCTTGCGGTTCTGAAACTCCGGATGGCGCGCGATGAACTCGAGCGATGGGGCGCCCGGGCCCGGCGCGCCGGGCTCGCCCTCGCCGACTCTCAGCCCATCCCGCCGGACCGCATCCGCCACCACCACGAGCCAGCCGCGCGTGAGCGTGTCGTGGTAGCCGCGGTCCTTGGACTCGGGCACGTCGTGGAATATGTTGAGCCGGATCAGGTGGATGCGAAAGAGCAGGTGCGCCTCGTCGATCTCCCACCGCCGCATGTACATGTAGGCGATGCGGAGGTGCGCCTCGTGCGTCCAGTCCTTGGCGGGGAGCGTGCGCGCGTGGAAGGACTGCCAGAGTTCGAGGTCGGTCATCGCTGCTCCGCCGTCACGTCCGCTTCATCTTTCACGCGATGAAGCACCATGGGCTCTTCGGACCACAGGTCAGGCCGCGCAGCCCGCTCGCGGCACACTTCCAGCACGCGGTCGATCGAGTTTGTCAGGATGATCGTTGACCGCTCGCCGCTCGGCCCGGAGACAACGGGCTCCTTCGCCGGGTCGGTGTCGAGCCAACCCGAGGCGAGGGGAACCCACGCGACCAGGGGCGCGTTCGGCAGGTTCAGCGTTACCGTGTCGCCGTCGCGCTCGATTCTCATCAGGATGTGCAGCGGCAGCACCAGGGCAGAAGGCGCGATCCTCTCCAACTCCGCCGGATCGGTCTGCACCCCGAGGAATGTGCTCTCTCCGGCGCGGACCAGGTACGCGTGGAACTTGTAGTCGCCGCGCCGATCTCTAGTCGGCGACGTCACCTCGTACGCCCGCGCCTGCTCGGTGTCGCTCGCACTCAGTTCCGGGTTGAGCCGACCGTTGAAAACATCCACCCTGCGCTCCGTGACCGTGAAGCGCGCTTCTTCTTCGCGCTCTCCGGCTTTCGGCGGCGGTGTCTGCCACACCCCCAGGAGCGTTTCATCGAACACGACCGCCGCGGCGGGGTACGGCGGCTCCATGGAGTTGCACGCCGCGAGCACCGGGAGAACAGCCAGAAGAGCGGCAACGGCGATCGGTCGCATGATGTCTCTCCGGTCAGGACTTACGGCTTCACGCGCTCCAGCTTCACCACATCCCCGAACGCCTTCTCGTCCTTGGCGTGCTCCTTCAGGAACGCCTGAAGGTCCCTGGTCTCCGCCGTAATCAGGAACTCGTCATCCACGCGCGTGTGCGCGAGCGTGAACTTCTTCTCCGCCACGCCCTGCTTGAACCAGTCTTTCTTGAGCATCCGCACGGTGAGCGCGTCCTTGTCGAGCGCCCACGCCGCGAACATGTGCGTCGGCACGAAGAGCGGCCCCCACTTCTCGCCGATCGCCGCGCTCTCTTTCTCGGGCGCGGCGAAATCGGCGAAGCTCGTATCGCCGAGCATCACCAGCCGCACGGCGAACTCCCACTGCCTGGCGTCCTTGGGCTCGTTGTCCTTGATGACCAGGCGGTAACCGTCGCCGGCGCGGGAGACGGTATAGGTTGCCTTGTCGTCGGCCGTATTCCACGTTCCGACAAGCCCGGGCTCGATCACCGGCTTGTCGTCGGCGGTATAGATCGGGTGCACCGAGGGCGTGGCGCACGCCCCGAGGGTGATCGCCCAGGCGAGTCCGGCAAGAATCACCGCGGTCCGGATTAGCGCGTTGAACATGGCAACTCCCGCAATGCCCCCGCGCCCCGGTCGGCACCACCGTTGCGCGTCAGGGCGTACCTCCCCGATCATGAAGCGCCGCGGACACCACTGGGTTCACGGATGCCGCTGAGAATCTCATCGCGTCCCGTCGCGCCGATCGCGCTCGGCCGCGACTTCCGTCAACACGTCCGCCTGGTGATCCGCATGGTAACTGCTCCGCACCAGCGGCCCGCTCTCGACGACCTTGAATCCCAGGGCGAGCCCCTCGGCTTTGAACGCCGCGAACTGCTCCGGCGTCACCCACCGGTCGATCGGCAGGTGGTTCCGCGTCGGCTGGAGGTACTGGCCGATGGTGAGGATGTCGCAGGGATCGCCCGGCGCGGAGCGGGTCGCGTGCAGTACCTCGCGCATCAGCGCCGAGATTTCTTCATCACGCTCGCCGATCCCGACCATGATCCCGGTCTTGGCGACCATGCCCGCGTCCTTCACGCGCCGGAGCAGTTCCAGCGAGCGGTCGAACTTCGCGCTCGGCCGCACCGCCGGGTACATCCGCCGGACCGTCTCGAGATTGTGGTTGATGATGTGGGGCCGCGCGTCGATCACCATCTGCAGCGCGCCGCGGTTGCCCTCGAAGTCCGGGATTAACACCTCGATCGACAGGCCCGGGCACGCCTCCTTGGTCCGGATGATGGTCTCGGCCCACACGCCCGCGCCGCCGTCGGGCAGCTCGTCGCGGTTCACGCTCGTGATCACGATGTGCTTGAGCGTCCGCGCTCCGGGCCCTGAGCCTTCCCACATCAGGCGCATGCTCTCGGCCACGCGCCGGGGCTCGTCCTTGTCGAGCGATGCCGGGCGGCCGGTCTTCACGTTGCAGAACCCGCAGGCCCGGGTGCAGGTGTCGCCGAGGATCATGATGGTCGCGACCCCACGCGCCCAGCACTCGCCCATGTTCGGGCACCCGGCCTCCTCGCAGACGGTGTGCAGGCGGTGCTCGCTCAGGATGTTCCGCAGCCGGTGGTAACCCTCCCCGCCCGGAACCCGGGCCCGAAGCCACGGGGGCTTCTTCTTGATGGCCAGTTGCTCCGGCCCCGCCCCGTTGTTCAGGATCATCCCGGACAGGCTGAACACCGGTGCATCGACCCGTCGCAGGGGATCGCCCCCGGCCGGCCTGGGGTGGCGGGCCAGCGTCCGGGCCAGCGCGTCGGGGTCCTGTGTCCCGGGGCGTCGCGCCTGCACATGCGGGGTGTCGGCCATAGGGAAGGCTCAATGGTAGCGTCGCGGCCCGTCGGTCCCTCGGAGGGCCCCTCATGACGCGCAGTTTCTGCTGTCGCGTGCAGCCCGGCGAAGGCTCGCCTTCGTTTCGGCGTGAACTCGGCACGCGGAGAGCCCGTAAAATCGGCCCGGTCGCTGAACCGGCCCGTATGTATCGGTCGATGCTGCTGGTCTTACAGGACAGGGTGCGCTCCGCCGGGACGGGGCGCGGTTGACTCCGGTTCTTCCCCAGCTAGGTTTCCGCCCCCGGCAGCGTGCCGGACCGGCACTTGAGGAGCAGGGCGTGTTCCACACCGTTCGTCGCCGTCACGGGTCCTGGGGCTTCCGGTCGTTGGCGCTGCTGGGCGCGTGCGCCGCCGTGGGCGCCCTCCCCCTCGGCGGCTGCGAGACCGATTCGTTCCTCGACCCGAGCGTGACCGGCCGCTGGGAGCACACCCCCACCGTCGTTCCGATCCTCGAGCGAATCGCCGCGATCGAGGACAGCTCGGGCGATCTCGTCGAGTACAGCGACGTCACTCCCGCCGACCTGATTCCCGACCCGGGCGAGTACCGCATCGGCCCGGGCGATCAGCTCATGATCACCCTCTATGACGACATCGACAACCGCGGCCTGCCGAGCGTCTACGAGCGGATCGTGGACATCCGAGGCAACGTCGACCTGCCCCAGCTCGGTCAGATCAGCCTCTCGAACCGCACGGTCGAGCAGGCCCGTGGCGTGCTGGAAGACGCGCTCTCCCGCTTCGTCAACGAGCCGCTGGTCGCAATCGTCGTCACGGCCCAGCG
>CAZCPB010000065.1:0-17358 GCA_964500365.1 uncultured Phycisphaeraceae bacterium | reverse complement strand
TACCGGCACCCATTGATCATGTCATCAAGGACAGCAGCGACCATCGCCCGGTTCGCGCGATAGGTCCCGAGCGGCTTGTCCGGGACTTCCGCGCTGCCGGTGAGGTCCTTCACCCCCGACGAGAAGCGTCCTCCCCTCACCCGCGACGGCTCGGAGAACAACCACGAGACCAGGTCGAGCATCAGGAACTTCTCGCTCTTCAGGGCATCGGCATGGGTCATCGTGCGAGGATGACGGCGGTAGGCCGCTTCGATCGCGTCCAGCCACGCCGAGTCCGGCTCGTGGGCCAACGCGTGCATGACTCGGTCGTCCGTCAGCGCGCCGACCGCGGCACCGACCATGTAGTCGATCGTGAGGCCGCGTTCGAGCATGCGCGTGATCGCGAGGTTGGTCTCGAGCGCCGACGAGAACTCCACCAAGTCCCCCGCCTCACGCGCAATCGCCATCCGCGCGGCGTTCATGCGTGCGATGTGGCGGGCGGACCCCAGTTCCGTCAATTGCATGTGCGACAGCGGAAGATCGGCCCCGATCCCGCCCAGCGGACGGACCGCCCGCGGGCACGCCGCCATCCCGTCGAGCAGTTCGTACAAGCCGCGCCTGCGGTATTCCTCCATCACCGCCCGCGTCAGTTCGCGCGTCGCCGCCTCACGGGCATCATCCTCAGGCGAATCGCCATAATCCACGTCCATGTAGAGAAGCGAGAAATCAGGCCGCAGGTCGGGCGGATACTCGACGGGTCCCTCTCGCATCACGGCGATGTCCGCGCGGGCCATCACCTCGACCGCTCTGAGGAACGGGTCCCACGCATCCGGCGACGATGCATCGGTCCCCGCGGGCTGGCGCGATTCCAGCAGCGCCCGCAGCCCCGCGAGCCCCTCCCTGTCCGCCCGCGCTGACCGCGCCTGACGGTGCAGGAACCACTCGTACCCGCCCCACGCAAGACCGGCCAGCAGAAGGACCGCGCTCGGCACGATGATCAGCGTTCGCGCAACAATCCGCTTCCGGCGCGCCGTAAGCCACCGTGAGATCGCGGGAACAAGCTCCGGAGAGGGCAGGAACCGCTTCGCACCCGTCTCGTCCGTCATCACCTCGCCAAGGTCTGGGTCGACCTGGATGCGAAACCCGCACTCGGGGCACGTCACCTGCATGTCGTCGCCGACCGGGAGCCCGGTGGTGATATACCCGCACGCCGCGCACGACCCGCGCGTGTTGATCACCCGCCGGATGCGCCGGCGAAGCAGCCAGTCCTTCGTGAAGAGCCACGCCGCCGCTCCCAGGACGAACACAACCCCCAGCGCCAGCGCAAAGAGGGCATCCGCCCGGCCCGTCACGCCGTTCGCGCTGGGGTCGAGGCCGGTCACTTTGACGAGGCTGAGGTACGTCGCCGTCCCAAAGACCATCGCCAACAGGAGCACGAACAGCTGCGCGAACCAGCGCCCGATCTTGCGGGCTCGCCCGCGCCGCGCCGCTGCCAGGAACCCCTCGCACTGAGCATCGCTGAACCGGTCCAGTTCCGGAAACGCGCGGTACACCTTGGACGCGGGAATTCGCACGCCGGAGTGTAATACCGGCCCCCCGAAGCAATGTTGCACCGGCGTCAAACCCGCGTCCCTCACCTCCCCCTATCCTTCACTCCACCCGAAAGGACCCCGATGCGCCGCGCCATCTCATTCATACTCTCCGGCTTCCTCGCCCTGCCCGCGTTCGCGATGCACGCCGAGCCTCTGCGAACTTCGGCGGACCAGCCCGGCACCAAGACGCCGGCCGCCAAGGCGCCCGTCCCCGTCCCCGAGGGCAACGCCGTTCACCGCGAGGAACTCCCCGGCGGCCTGATCATCGAAGATTTGAAGCTCGGCGACGGCGCGGAGTGCAAGCCGAACCAGTTGATCGTCGCGTACTACCACGGCACGCTCCGGGCCGACCCATCGGTCGTGTTTGATTCGGCCTTCGAGCGCGGCGAGCCCGCGACCTTCTCCCTCGACCCCGCTCACCCAACCCTCCGGGTCATCCAGGGCTGGCAGAAGGGAATCCCCGGCATGAAGGTCGGCGGCGTGCGGAGGATCACGATTCCCGCCGCGATGGCGTACGGATCTCAGGCGAGGGGCCCGAAGATCCCCGCCAACTCAGACCTCGTCTTCGTCATCCAGCTCGAAGCCTCGCTCTCCCTCGATAACATCACCATCGAGGACATCAAGATCGGCGAGGGCGAGACCGCCGCGTCGCCCTGCATCGCCGTGACGGCGCAGGTCGTCCGCGGCGCCGACGGCAAGGAACTCGCGAAGAACGACGCCGCGCACCCCTACATCTGGGTCCCCGGTGAGATGTTCCTCCAGGGCCTGAATTCCGATGTGATGCAGCACGGCCTGACCGGAATGAAGGTCGGCGGCACGCGCAAGGTCACGATCCCGAAGGACATGAACGTCGGCCCGCCGCAGGTGGACGTGAACCGCCCCCTCGATGTCCCCGTCACGTTCGAGATCGAGCTGATCGCGGTGCGCAACCTGCCCCAGCAGGGCCAGAGGCGGTGATTCGCGCCAGTCGTCCGTGAAACCTCCCTTGCCCGCCCGCGTGGATTAATCTTCATTGACCCAGCCGCTGGGTTTTGCTATTTTCACGCCCTCACTCCGGCCGCGCTCGCGGCAATCCCACGCCGGGACCTTGTGGGTTCCCCGTGCAAAGGTTGAGGGGAGTCTGACGCGTCGCGGCCTAGACGGGAGGCACACGCATGGGCTCTTCGATGGTTCGTGGCTTGACCGGCGCCGCCGTCGCCTCGGTCTGTGGCATCGCCGCCGCGCAGCAGGCCCCCGGACAGGACGCTGACAACTTCATCCTGCCCGGCCCCGCCGCGCCGACCCCGCCCCGCTTCGTGATCGACACCGGGGTGCAGACGTCCACCATCCTGGCGACCGGCGAGCAGGTCGCTTTCCCCACTCAGGTGGTCTGGAAGCCCAACTGCTCCAACAAGGCGCCGATGACGATCGCCGACCTCCAGGCGATGAGCGCGACCCACGCCGCCGCGTTTGCCGACCCCGCGGCCGTGACCATCGTCAACACCCGCAACATGCGCGCGGGCCTCAATCTCGTCTTCGCCCTCGGCGCCGGCGTCCCCGCCGCGTCACTCCCGGCCTTCGCGACCGCCGAGGCCTACATCGAAGGCCAGTTCCCCAACGACGGCATCACGGTCACGATCAACGTCAGCTTCGCCAACCTGGGCCCGGGCGTCATCGGCGGCACCGGCAGCGCCTACGGCTACGTGGACTGGGCGACCAGCCGCTCCGTGCTCGTCAGCGGCGTGGACGCTAACGACACCATCCAGGCGTTCCTCCCCAGCGGCACAACCATCCCCGTCCGCTACGCCACCAACACCACGACCAACGAGAACCGTGTCTTCTGGACCTTCGCCAACTGGAAGGCCGCGGGCGGCACGGTCACGGGCGCCGATGCCAACATGCAGTTCTCGACCGTCTTCCCCTTCGACTGGGACCCCTCCAACGGCGTGACCGCCAACACCATCTCCTTCCAGGACGTCATCATCCACGAGGTCGGGCACGCCCTGGGCTTCGGCTCCGGCGTCGACTTCCGCAACAAGGACATGGAGACGCTGGACATCTTCCGCTTCCGCAATACCGACGGCTCTGGCGACTTCAACCCCGACACCACCGCCGAGTTCACCGCCCGCCCGCGCTGGTGCGTCAAGAACAACCCAAACAACGACGTGAACTTCGACAACATCGCGACGCAGATCGTCTTCTCCGACGGCTCCCCCTGGCAGGCCAGCCACTGGCGCGAGCAGACCCCCGCGCCGGGCATAATGGACCCGGCTCTCAACTACGCCGAGACCTTCTACCCCAACTTCTTCAGGACCACCGACCTCACCGGCTTTGACGCGATCGGCTGGGACAAGTAACGCGCTCACAGAGCCGCGACCGTCAGGGAGCGGTTCCTTTGAGTTCGTTCAAGTGCCTGAACACCTCGACGCCCGGGCGCTCAGCGCCCGGGCGTCTTTGCTTGGCTCTTCGCCCGCCACCCGGCCCCACATTCCGGGCACCGTCCATCCGACCGTTCATCCAGGGTTGAGGGCGTCTCACCCTCGACCGCCGGCGCAACCTGCCCCCGCAGGTCATACCCGCATCCGCGGCAGATCGGCACGCCCAGATCCGCCAGCCGCCCCCTCAGGAACCGTGCCACCGCCGGCCGGTGCACGAACCACACGAACACCCCGCCCGCGGTGAAATAGACCACCAGGCTCAGCACCGCGTGCCAGTGAAACGGCAGGATGCGCGGCGTGAGCGGCGACAGCCCCACGAACACCACCACCAGCAGAATGACGCAGCCGAGCGCCAGCGGCCCCGGCCTGGACACTCCCCCGACGATCCCCGGCATCCGCCCGTATGCCGCGTCGGCGATGGCCCGCCGCCGCTCGGCTTCCGACGGGAACATCTTCCACTCAGGAAGGTCCAGCGTGTGCACGACGAAAGAGGTCAGCCACAGCCGCCCCAGGGCGCTTCGCGCGGGCCGCGGCTTTACGTCCCGTGGGTTCTGGCCCGTGTCGCCCGCCATGCGACACAATACGGGGCGGCACGCCGCGCGCACGGGCCCCGGGTCGCCAACAATTTCACCTGTTGCACTGCACGATTCCGCAACGCCGGGGCAAGTCTCCATGAGCCCGATCCCGCCCGCAACTCGTGGCCATCCCGGAGCCCTCATGCCGAGTCTTCTTGCCTCCTCCGCCATCGCGGCGGCGGTTTCCGTCGCGTCGGCCGTCGTTCCGACCCAGGCCGGCGCCGCCGCGCCGCTTCCCCCCCGCGCCCCGGTCGATCCGTCGTCCTTCCGCCTCGTGCTCGACCCCGCCGAGCAGGCCGGGCCGTACTCCGGGCGCGTGTACCTGGTCCTCAGCCCGCCGGGAGGGCACGAGCCGCGCCTGGCGATGAACGACTGGTTCGGCGCCTCCCACATCATCGCGATGGACGTCGTCAACGCGGCGCCGGGCGCGCCGTTCGATCTCTCCGGTGCGACGATCTCCTGGCCGCGCCCCATCGCTGAGGTCCCGCCCGGCGACTACCGCGTCCAGGCCGTCGCGCGACGCGCCCTCGATGCCCCCAACCCGGGCGAGGGACCGGGCGACCTCTACAGCGACCCGGTCACGTTCTCGCTCTCGAACGATGCCGCGCTGGGCGAGACGACCCTCACGCTCAGCCGCGTCGTCCGCGAACGCCCCTTCCGCGAGACCGACCGCGTCAAGCTGGTCTCGATCATCAGCCCGAGCCTCTCCGAGTTCGCGGGGCGCGAGGTCCGCATCAACGCCGGCGTCATCCTGCCCGAGGGCTGGAAGGACGACCCGGCGGCGAACTATCCCACGCTCTACTGGATCGGCGGCTTCGGAGGCACGCATCACTTCGCCCACCAGGCCTCGATGATGATCGGCCCGCCCCCCGGAACGCCCGACGTGCTCGTCGTCATCCCCGACCCGTCCTGCCACTTCGGGCACAGCGTCTTCGCCGACTCGGCCAACAACGGCCCCCGCGGCAAGGCCCTCGTGCACGAACTCATCCCCGAGGTCGAGGAGCGATTCCACGGCGCCCGCTCCGCCGACCGCCGATTCGTCGCCGGGATCTCCTCCGGCGGGTGGAGCTGCCTCTGGCTCCAGATCGCGTACCCCGGCGAGTTCAACGGCGCCTGGTCCCACTGCCCCGACCCCGTCGATTTCCGCGACTTCCAGAACATCGACCTCTACGCCCCCGGCTCGAACATGTACCGCGACCAGCGCGGCGAGCGGCGGCCCCTGGCCCGCCGCAACGGGCAGGTGGCCCTCTGGTACGACGACTTCGTCGCCCGCGAAGAGGTCGTCGGCGATGGCGGCCAGATCCGCAGCTTCGAGGCCGTCTTCAGCCCCAGGGGCCCCGACGGCCGCCCCGTCCCCCTCTTCGATCGCACCACCGGGGCCGTGAACACGGACACCGCCAGGACGTGGGAGCCCTACGACATCCGCCTGGTGCTCGAGCGCAACTGGCTCGAACTCGCCCCGAAGCTCGCCGGAAAGCTCCACATCTACGCCGGCGGCGAGGACACCTTCTACCTTGAAGGCGCCGCGGCAAAGCTCAAGGAGTCGCTCCGAAAGCTCGGCAGCGACGCGGTCGTCGAAATCGTGCCCGGCGCTCCCCACACCGTCATCCCCAAGGGCGTCCAGCACATGTGGGCCGAGATCGCGCGACGCTGCCCATAACGGCGATCTCTTGCGCGACGATCGCGGCGCAGCACCACGGTCCTGCGCAATCCTGCGTACATGCGCACGCCCCCCCCCGCCCTTCGGGAGTACGGAGAACGTGCCGCGGCGTCCTGTCGCGGTATGCTGGCCTCCATGAACCCCCTCGCGCTCGTCGTGATTCTTGCGCTCGCCCCCCTGGGCGCACGGGCTGTGCTCGATGAGCCCGAACCCCGCGTCGTCACCCCCGGCAGCGCCTCCGCGCCGACCGCCCCACCCTCCGACGCCGTCATCCTCTTCCACGGCACCGACCTCGGCCAGTGGTCCACCCTCAAGGGCGAGCCCGCCGGATGGAAGGCCGAGGGCAAGGCGGGCGGCGCCATGACCATCGTCCCCGGCTCGGGCAGCATTGTTTCAAAGCAGTCGTTCGGCGACGCCCAGATCCACGTCGAGTTCTGCACGCCCGACCCGGGCCCCGCCGGCAGGGAACAGCCGACCGGCCAGGGGCGTGGCAACAGCGGCGTCTACATCCAGAACCGCTACGAGGTGCAGGTTCTCGACTCGTACAGGAACTCGACGTACTCCGACGGCCAGTGCGCCGCGATCTACAAGAAGCACCCGCCGCTGGTGAACGCCTGCCGCCCGCCCGGCGAGTGGCAGACCTACGACATCATCTTCCGAGCCGCGCGATTCGATGCCGCGGGAAAGAAGACCGCGAACGCCCGCATCACCGTCCTCCACAACGGCGTGCTCGTCCAGGACAACGCCGAAGTGGACAGCCCGACCGGCGCGGCAGCGCTCACGAGCGAATCCCCCGGCCCCGGGCCCATCTACCTCCAGGACCACGGCAACCCCGTCAAGTACCGCAATATCTGGGTGCGCGACCTCGCCGATTCGAAGTAGCGCGCCGCGCCCACGAGCAGAATTCTTCGCCAGCTTCGGGCGCACGACCGTTCCCCCACCGCCCCCGGGGCGGACGAACTCTTCGCGGCTCGACTCTACAGCGGCCTCGGCACATCACGCTCAAGCCCATCGCCGCCGCGCACTACCCTTCCCCATGCGCGAGTCCGATCTGCTCCGCCACATCTACGAGCGGTCCTCGGACCTGCGTTCGCGTTTTCCTCACGTCCTCGTCGGCCCCGGCGACGACACCGCCGTGCTCGCGCCCCACCCGGCGCGCCAACTCCTCGTCACCGTCGATCATCTCATTGAGGGCCGGCACTACGCGCCGCCGGCGGGGAGCGCCGCGAGCCTCGACGCCATAGCCCGCAAGGCCGTCGCGCGCTCCGTCTCCGACATCGCCGCCATGGGCGGCTCGCTCGATGAGTGGGGGGCCGCGCTCGCGACCGCCGCGCTCCCGCACGGCTTTCCTCAATCCGATGCCGACACCCTCTTCGACCGCATGCAGCACTGGGCCGCGCACTGGCGCTGCCCGCTGGTCGGCGGCGACGCCGCGAGCTTCGGACAAGGACCATCGGCCGGCCCGCTGACGCTCACCGTCACGGTCCTCGGCGTCGCCCACGCCGCACGCGGGCCCGTCCTCCGCTCGGGCGCCAAGCCCGGCGATGACGTCTTTGTCACGGGCGCGCTCGGCGGCTCGCTGCCCTCCGGCCGCCACCTCGCCTTCGAGCCGCGCCTGCGCGAGGCCCGCGAACTCTGCGACCGGCTCGGCACGAGTCTCCACGCCATGCTCGACATCTCCGACGGCCTCGGACGCGACGCCGCCCGCATCGCCCTCGCCTCGGGGGTCTCGATCGAACTCGACGCCCGCGCCCTCCCGCTCCACGCCGGCTGCGACTGGCGCGCGGGACTCGGAGACGGCGAGGACTACGAGCTTCTCTTCGCCGCGCCCGCGGGCGCGAGCGTTCCCGCGGCCGTCGCCGGAACGCCTGTCGCGCGCATCGGCTCGGTGAACGCCCAGGGCGCGGGTCTCTGCTCCGTCCTCACTCCCGAAGGTCTCCGCGTCGATGCCTCGGAGGCCGGCTGGGACCACGCCTGAACGAATCCGCCGCCGCTCTCGACCGTACACTCACCGGAACGCGAACCGTGGAGCCGCCGTGACCGCACCCAGGCCCGCCGCGATCGTCCGAGGCCTCGGCGCGGTCTCCCCGCTCGGTGTCGGCGTCCCCGCGTATGTCTCGGGCCTCCGCGCCGGCCGCTCCGGCGTGCGCCCGCTCGAGTTCCGCCACGACATGGTCAAGTCGACCGTCGCCGCGCAGTGCCCCGACTTCGACCCGCGAACCGTGATGAGCGATGCCGACCTCGCCCGCCTGCCGCGCCTGGTCCCCATGGCGATCGCCGCGGCACGGGAAGCGATGACACAGGCCGAGATCCCGACAGGCGACTCGCTCGACCTCGAGCGCTCGCGCCAGATCGGCGTCATCCTCGGCACCGGCGCCGGCGGCATCGACTTCACGCTCGAGCAGTCCGAGGGCTACCACGCCCGCGGCGTGCGCCCCTCGCTCTGGACCATCACCAACGCGACGCACGGCAACCTCGCCGGTGAGATCTCGATCCGCCTCGGCCTGCGCGGCCCGTCGCTCTGCATCTCGACCGGGTGCGCGTCGTCCTCCGACGCGATCGGCGCCGCTCTCGACCTGCTCCGCTCCGACCGCCCCGGCGCGCCCCGCGCCATGGTGGTGGTGGGGGCCGACGCGCACGTCTGCTTCGGCACGCTGCTGGGCATGGAACTGCTCCGCGTCATCTCGACGCGCGACTTCCGGCGCGAGCCCGCCGCCGCGCCCACCGCCTGCCGCCCCTTCGACCGCACGCGCGACGGCTTCGTCCTCGGCGAAGGCGCCTGGGCGCTCGTCCTGACGCGCGACGACTGGCCCGGCCCCGCGGTCGGCGCCGTGCTCGGATACGGCTGCACGTGCGATGCCTTCCACCGCGTCCGCCCCGACCCCGAGATGCGCGAGTCGGTCCGCGCGATCGAGCTGGCGCTCGAGGACGCGGCGATCGCTCCCGGCGACGTCGGGATCGTCCAGTACCACGGTACCGGAACGCAGCTCAACGATGCGCTCGAAACCCAGGCCGTCAAGCACGCCTTCGGTCCGCACGCCCCGTGCCTGCGGGGCTCGTCCGTCAAGGGCGCGATCGGCCACCCGCAGGGCGCCTGCGGCGCCGCCGCGGCGGTCGCCACCCTCGGCGCCCTTGTGAACGCCGACCACGGCCCGGGCCCCTTCATCCCGCCCACCATCAACCTGCGCGAGCCCGACCCCGCCTGCGACCTGGACTACACGCCCAGCACGCCGCGCGAGACCGACGCCAAGGTCGCGCTCATCAACTGCCTGGCTTTCGGCGCCAAGAACAGCTCCCTGATCGTCCGCGCCCGGGCCGGAACGCGCATCTGACTCGCGCGGCTCGCCGATTCCCGCTCGCAGCGCACGCGTTCACGACGAACCGCGAACGAAGTGAGTCGGTCGAGCGCCCGTGCGCGCCACTCGGACGCTGCCATCTCCGAGCCGCCCCCGATTCACTTCATATCAGACGCAGCCCGTGATGAAGACGGGCGGTGGGACAGCCCCCGGTCGCGCTCTACTATCCGCCTCCCGATCGCGTTTTTGAGGGCCGCGCCGTGCCGACCGCCGACATCGCTCCATCGCTCCTCACCCTCGCCTGGCGCCCTTTCCTCGACCCCATCAACCTCCAGGACCATTGGTTCTGGCTCCTGATCCCGCTGGCCGTCGGCGTCTCGATGACGTACAAGGCCGTCCGCCTCGAATCCCTCGAGCACTACTGGCGCCGCGTCCTCATCATGACCACGCAGCTCATCGTCGCGATCATCGCCATGGGCGCCGCCGCGTTCCTCATCGTCGAGTACGTGCTCCCCATCATCCTGCCGATGGAATGACGGTGCCACGACCTTCGGAGTTCCTCTCCGCAAGTCGGATCAGAACGCGCCGCGCACGACGCTCCGCGGCACCGGAAAGCCGCCGCGCCTCACGGCCGCTTCCAACCGTACTCCTTGTCCTTCTCCAGCACCCGCGCCGACTGGTTGATGCACCGGCGGCAGCCGTACGTGCCCGGATACACCGGGCTCTCCCAGTGCTTCTCGGCCCGGTCCTCCAGGCACAACGCGCACGCCACCCCCTCCGGCGGCTCAACCCCGCCGGCCCCGCTCACCACCTCCGCGTACGCCGTCGCGAGGCAGAACGAGCAGACCAGGCTCCCCCGGTGCCCCTCGACCATGAGCCGCTGCTCCGACAGCTCGGCGCGGCAGAAATCACAGAGCGAGCGGATCACCGTTCCGTCCGGGGCGGTCTCGTGCATGGCCACATCATTCGCAGGGCCGGCGATGCAGGTCAGGGCGCCCCTCACCCCTGCCCCAGCTGGTGCCGCGCGATCAGCCGGTACGTCTCGCTCTGCTCGAGCAGCTCGGCGTGCTTCCCGCACCCCACGATACGCCCCTGGTCCATCACCACGATCGAGTCGGCGTTGATCACCGTGCTCAGGCGGTGCGCCACGATCAGGCACGTGCGGCCCTTGCCGAACTCCGCCAGCGCCGCCGCGATCTTCGCCTCGCTGTCGGCGTCCACCATGCTCGTCGCCTCGTCGAGGATCAGGATCGACGGGTCCCGCAGGATCGCCCGCGCGATCGCCAGCCGCTGACGCTGCCCGCCCGAGAGCGACAGCCCCTGCTCGGCGACCTCCGTCTCGTATCCGTTCGGCTGCTCCAGGATGAACTCGTGCGCCCGCGCCCGCCGCGCCGCCTCCTCGACCCGCTCGCGCGTCGCGTTCTCCGCACCGTACGCGATGTTCGAGGCGATCGTCCCCTTGAACAGCACCGTCTCCTGCGTCACCACCCCGATCTGCCTCCGCAGGCTCCGCACCGAGACCTCGCGGATATCGCGCCCGTCGATCAGCACCGTCCCGCGCCCCGCGTCCGGGTCGAACAGCCGCGGCACCATCGCCAGGAGCGTCGTCTTCCCCGAACCGTTCGGCCCCACGAACGCCACCGTCCGGCCGTTCTCGATCGTCAGCGAGACGTCGTCCAGCGACGGCCGCGTCTGACGCGGGTACGTGAACGTCACGCCCCGGAACTCGATCGAACGCGCGTGGCGCGCCAGCCGCGGCAAGGTGTGGTCGTGCCCGGGCTCGGGCGGCAGCTTCAGCATCTCGTCCAGCCGGTCCGCCGCCGCCGCGGATTGCTGCACGTCGTTCACGATCCCCGACAAGGGCTTCAACTGCGCCGCCGCCATCCCGAGCGCCGCCAGCGTCAGCAGGAAGTCCTTGGGATCGAGCTGGTGCGCCAGGATCGCCTTGAGCGCGATCAGCGCCAGCCCGCCGATCACGAAGATCCCCACCACGTCGATCAGCGGGCTCGCCAGCGCCCGCGCCGTCCGCACCCGGTTGTGCTCCTTCATCACGCTCTTGTTGAACCGGTGGAACCGCCCCGCCTCGAACCGCTCGGTCGTGTGCACCTTCACCACCCGAAGGCCCTGCAGCGCCTCGAGCGCCGCCGTGTACAGCCCCCCCTGCGAGACCAGCGCCGCCCGCGAGGCCCGCTTGATCCGCTTCCCCAGCTTGCGGATCAGCGTCGCCAGCACCGGACCCACCAGGATGCCGACGCCCGCCAGGCGCCAGTCCGTCACCACCGCCACGACCAGCGCCGCCGCCCCCTGCGTCACCTGCGCCAGGCCCTTGCTCAGGAGCGCGTTCAGACCCATCGACAGCGCGTTCGTGTCGTTGATGACGCGCGCCGCCGCGTCGGCCGGGCCCGAAGCGACCACGTCCTTCAGCGGCAGCCTCACCAGCCGGTGGAAGACCGCCCGCCGGATATTCGCGCTCGTCTTGTTCACCACCGTCAGCGACAGGTACACGTGCAGGAAGTTCGCCGCGGCACCGAAGACCGTGAGCACCCCCAGCACCGAGATGATCCACACCGCCGCCGTGAACTGCCCCCTCGGCAGGCGCGCGATCACCTCCGCCGGCACCTGCGGCCAGTCGGGGTTGCGCTCGTTCCACTCGAGCGCCATCCGGGGAAGGTCGCGCTCCTTGTCCCGCTCGACGATCTGCCCGATGATCGGCGCGATCCCCATCAGCCCCGCCCCCAGGCTGAAGGCCGAGACCAGCGCCATCACCACGGCCGCCGCCACCAGCCCGCGGTAGCGCAGCATCCCGCGGGCGTATGTCCAGAACGGGCCCATCGAAGCCACAAGTATCGCCTCCCCGTGCGCCGAGGGCCAGCCGGGGTAGCATTGGGCTACCGCGATGCGACCCCGCGTCACCGCCGTCATCCCCTGCTTCAACCACGGGCGCTTCGTCGCCGAGGCCGTCCGCAGCGTCCTCGACCAGCAGGACGCCGACACCGCCGCGGTCATCGTGGACGACGGCTCGACCGACGGGACCACCCCCGGAGCCTGCGACCGCCTCCGGTCCACGCGCGTCACGGTCATCCACCAGGAGAACCGCGGCCTCCCCGGCGCCCGCAACCGCGGCGCCGCCGCCCCCGCCGCCCGCGAAGCCGATTTTCTTGTGTTCCTCGACGCCGACGATTATCTCGAGCCCACCTTCGTTTCCAGCCTGCACCGCGAGCTCGTCGCCGCGCAAGACCCGAAGGTCTCCCACGTTTACTGCCAGGAGCGCCTGATCGAGCTGGGTACCGGCATCTGGCGCGTCCCCGAGTGGCAGCCCCTGCTCCTGCTCATCACCAACCTCCACCCGGTCACGACCCTCCTCCGCCGCGAAGTCTTCGACGAACTCGGCGGCTTCGACGAGACCATGAAGAGCGGCTACGAGGACTGGGAGTTCTGGATCCGCATCATGGAAAACGGCTATCGCGGCGTGCGCGTCCGCGAGCCCCTCTTCGTCTGGCGCCGCCACAGCCACACCACCATGGTCATGGAGGCCGTCACCCGCCACGACCAGCTCTTCGCCCAGATCGTCGAGCGCCACCGCGAGACCTACGCGCGCCACGCGCCCGAGATCATCGCCGCCAGCAACTCCATGCTCCGCCGCTTCGACTGCAACTGGATCGACGAGACCGGCTTCCCCATCCCCCTCCAGTACCTGTGGTCCCTCCGAGACCAGGCCGACCTCACCAGGCGCGAGTACGAGGCCTCCGCCTCCGTCCGCCTCAACCGCGCCATCCAGCGCCGCATCGGCGCCCTCCCACGCCCCGCCGCCCGGCTCGCCCGGCGCACCATGGACCTGGTGAAAAATCTCATCGTCCGCCGCACCCCAACGGGCGTGTGACCGCAGTCGCGCGCGATTCTCCCCGCCCGGCAGGGCGGACGAACCATCCAGGAAGCACGACGCCCCTTTTCTTGCCAGATCCGACAACCCTCTACAGTCACCCTATGCCCGCAACCACCTCTTCAACCCGCCTCTTCAACACCGAACTCCCCTCCCCCCTCGGCCCCCTCGCCCTCGGCGCCACCGATTCGGGCATCTGCCTCTGCGAGTTCCACGACCGCCGCGCCCTCGACACCGAGCGCCGCGACCTCCAGCAGCACTTCGGCGCCGCCTTTGAACAAGGCACCAACGACCACCTCGCGCTCCTCGCCCGCGAACTCGAGGCCTACTTCGCCGGCTCTCTCCGCGCCTTCACGGTCCCCCTCGACACTCCCGGCTCGCCCTTCGAGCGCGCCGTCTGGCACCGCCTGGTCGAGATCCCCTACGGCACGACCACGAGCTACGGCGCCCTCGCCCGCGCCCTCGGCAAGCCCGGCGCCCCGCGCGCCGTCGGACGCGCCAACGGCCGCAACCGCGTCGCCATCGTCATCCCCTGCCACCGCGTCATCGAGTCCGACGGTTCGCTCCGCGGCTACGGCGGCGGCCTCGACCGCAAGCGCTGGCTCATCGACCACGAACTGACCCACTCCGGCGCCCTGCTCACCTCCTGATGCTCCCCCCAGATGGACGGGTGCCGGGGGGACGGGTTTGCCGGCGGCCCTTCGTTCACCGCGCGCGGCTACGGCGCACGTCTCCAGTCGCCGCAGTCAATCACTCCTCTTCCAGCGTCCTCTTCCGCCTCAATACATGGTGATAGTGCTGCGCAAACCGGTGCGCCTCGTCCCGGATCGCCTGGCACAATCTCAGCCCCAGGTTCTCACGCGACAGCCGCACCGGCTCGCTCCTTTGCTGGATGTAGACCAGCTCCTCCTTCTTCGCGAGCGAAATCACCATCGGCGGCTTCACGCCCAGCGTCTCGAACGCCTCCAGCGCCGCGTGCAACTGCCCCAGCCCGCCGTCGATCAGGATCACGTCGGGGTACAGCTCCTGCCCCGCCCCCGCCTCGCGGTACCGCCGGCTCACCACTTCCCGGATGCTCGCGTAGTCGTCGTTGATCCCCGGCCCGCTCTCCCCGCGCTTCACCGCCGCGCCCGAGATCCTGTACCTCCGGTACTCGCTCTTGAACGGCCGCCCGTCGATGAAGCACACCTTGCTCCCGACCGTCTCCCCGCCCTTCAGGTGCGCGATGTCGATCCCCTCGATGCACCGGACCGGCTCCTCCAGCCCCAGCGTCTTCTGCAGACTCTTCAGCGACGCCGCCGGATCGAGGTACGTCACCTCCGTCTCCGGCTGCCACCCCTCGCCCCGCGTCGAACGCTCGTCGAGCTTCTCGATCGCCCGGATCTGGTCCCGCAGCACCGCCGCCTTCTCGAACTTCATCTCCGCCGCCGCGCCCTTCATCTCCTCTTCCATCTGCGCGATCACCGCCGTGCGCTTCGTGTTCAGGAACCGCACGAACCGGTCCACGTCCTCGCGGTACGCCTCCTTCCCGATCTTCGCCGCGCACGGCGCCGTGCACTGGTTGATCGAGTACAGGAGGCACGGCCGGAAGAACCGGTTCTTCTCGTCCCCCTCCACGATGTCCAGCTTGCACGTCCTGAACTTGAACACCCGCTGGAGCAGCTGCACCGCCTCCCGCAGCGCCCCCGCGTTCACGAACGGCCCGAACACCCGCGCCCCCTTCATCTCGGGCGCCACCTTCCCGCCCTCCAGGATCCCCCGCGGGTTCCGCGTCACGAACACACGCGGAAAATCCTCCCGCTGCGTGATCACCAGGTACGGGAACGTCTTGTCGTCGGTCAGCCTGACGTTGAACCGCGGCTTGATGTCCTTGATCAGCCGGTTCTCCGCCAGCAGCGCCTCCCACTCCCCCTCGCAGTGCAGGACATCGAAGTCGTGCACCACCTCCAGCATCGGCTGCTTCTTGAACCCGAGGTCCGCCGACGGCACGAAGTAGCTCGACACCCGGTCGCACAGCCGCGCCGCCTTCCCGACGTACACCACAACCCCCGCCGCGTCCTTCATCAGGTACACGCCGGGAATCTCCGGCAGCCCGCGCGCCTTCCTGGAAAGCCGCGCCATCCGCTCCGCGTCAGACTCCGTCCCCCACGCCGGCGGCGCATCGGCACTCTGAAAGCCGTCCTCATCAGCCAGCGGCCTGTCGGGATCGTCCGGCACGATCAATGGTACGAATTCAGCCCAGGCAATGATCGGAAGCGCCGAACCGCGGCCCGGGACGACGCCACGTCCCGATGCTCCGCACGCCCCGGCGCGTTCACGACGAGCCGCGCGTGAAGCGACCGGCCGCACGCCCCACGCGTACATCCTCAACCCCGAACCTCTACGCTGACCCCAATGCCCGCCCGCTCCCTCTCCGAACTCGTCCTCCCCGTCCCCGATGTCCCCGCCGCCGCGGCGTTCTACCGCGACCTCATCGGCCTCGCCCCCGCGCGCCCTCAATCCCCCGACTGGGCGTGGATCTGGGTCGGCCCCCCCGAAAACAAGCAGCGCCTCGCTGTCCACCAGGGCCCGCTCCTCTTCGAGGAGTTCTCCCCCCGCCCCGCCGGCCACCGCTTCGGACCCGTCCACTTCGCCCTCGAAGTCCCGCGCCGCGACCTCGACTCCATGGTCGCGCGCCTCCGCCAGGCCGGGATCACCGTCCACGGACCCCAGCGCCTCGAATGGATGAACGCCGAGTCCTTCTACTTCTACGACCCCGGCGACAACCTCGCCGAGTTCTGGTCGCCCGACCCCGAGGACAACCCCTAGACCCCCTCCTAAACCCCCCTCCTGGACCCCCGGCCCCTGCCGCCCGCCCTACCATCCGCCATGCGCGGCCGCACGACGCGAGCGCCGCGTCACCCCCCCGTGAGCACAACTTGATCTCCGAACCCCAATCGGTCGCCCCCGTCCCGCGCCCCCGAACCACGCGCGCCGCCCTCCCCGCCGCGATCTGCTCACTCGCCGGGGTCGGCTACTACCTCCCCGAGAACATCCTCACCAACCAGCAGCTCTCGACCACCGTCGACACCAGCCACGAGTGGATCGTCGAACGCACCGGCATCCACGGCCGGCGCACCGCCAGCGCCGCCGAAGCCACCAGCGACCTCGCCTACCGCGCCGGCATCGCCGCCCTCGAAGACGCCGGCCTCGCCGCCGGCGACCTCGACCTCATCCTCTTCGCCACCTCCACCCCCGACACCCCCGTCCCCGCCACCGCCTGCTACCTCCAGGCACGCCTCGGCTGCCGCGGCGTGCCCGCCATGGACATCGGCGCCGGCTGCTCCGGCTTCGGCACAGCCCTCCACATGGCCGGCGCCGCCGTCAAGAGCGGCATGCACAAGAGCGTCCTCGTCGTCGGCGCCGACTGCCTCACCCGGATCACCAACTACGCCGACCGGCAGTCCTGCATCCTCTTCGGCGACGGCGCCGGCGCCGCCGTCGTCTCGTCCCGCGGCAGCATCGACGTGGTCTATTCCGACATCGGCGCCGACGGCGCCAGCGCCGACCTCATCCGCGTCCCCGCCGGCGGCAGCCGCCAGCCCGCCAGCATCGCCACCGTCGAACGCTCCAAGCACACCCTCGAACTCCGCGGACGCGAAGTCTTCAAGTCCGCCGTCCGCCAGATGTGCGAGTGCATCCGCGACGCCGCGACCGCCCTCGCCCTCACCCCGCGCGACTTCGACCTCATCATCCCCCACCAGGCCAACGCACGCATCATCGAGGCCATCGGCGCCCAGCTCGAGTGCCCGCCCCAGAAACTCGTCATCGACATCGCCGAGACCGGCAACACCGCCGCGGCATCGATCCCCCTGGCCCTAGGCCGCGCCCGCGCCACCGGCCTCCTCCAGCCCGGCCAGCTCGTCGCCGTCGTCGGCTTCGGCGCCGGCCTCGCCTGGGCCTGCCAGGTCCTCGCCGTC
>CAZCPB010000064.1:0-17451 GCA_964500365.1 uncultured Phycisphaeraceae bacterium | reverse complement strand
AATCCTCGCTCGGCGCGCTGGAAGCCAGCGCCGCGCCGATCGAGAGTGGCTCACTTGCCGCGCGGGTCATCGGTGGACTTCCTGGACGCCAGCCCCGTCCCCGTGTTCCCGGCCGACGCCCGGACCTTCTCGATCGACGAGCCCCAGTTGGACAGGTGCGCCGCCAGGTTCACCTCCAGCAGCGACCCCTTCTCCGCCGCCATCGCCGCGCGGCGCACGTGCTCATCGTACCGCGGCGCGGCGTGACGGTGCATCGCCGGCAGCGTCATCAGCGCCGCCCCGTACTGCATCTCCGCGTCATTCCCGTCGAGCGCCAGGGCGTGCGTCATCCACGAGTACCCGATGATCTTGTCGGCCACGCCCGGGTTCCAGTCGATGTCGAGGTCCATCTGGCTGTAGCACCCCGCCAGGTACGCCGCGTCGAACCACGACGGGGCGCTCGGCGTCCCCGCCGCGTCGGCGTCCATCGCCCGCCACGAGACCTTCGCCAGCAGTTCGGTCGCCAGCGCCTTGTCCTTTCCGATGTAGACCGTCGCGCGCCTGAGCGTTTCCATCCGCACCAGCGCCGAGCGCTCGGCCTTCAGCAGCGCCAGCGTGTCCTTCACCAGGTCCGACTTGCGGTACCCCTTCTTGGGCTCGAAGGGCTCGTCGCCGAAGGGCAGGCTCCTGGCGTCACCGATCGCGATCGGGTGGCACACCATCGGCGGCCCCAGCGCCGCGGCGCGGCAGTGCTCCCCGCCCGCCCGCGCCTCGCCCTCGAACCCAGTCACCATCGCCCCGGCGCCGATCATCAGCGCCACGCACGATCCCAGCACGCTCGCCCGCTTCATGGATGACCTCCTGAACGACGCGCCCGCACCACGCGGGCACATCAACCAGAAGGACGCGCGCCAACGCCCGAGTGTTAGCTATAAACTATAAACCGCCCGTGCAGTCTCTCCGCCGCCGCGCTGCCGGCATCGCGCTTTACGGTCATCATCCTCATCGTCGAAGCCCCCAACATCCCCTTCTACGCGGGCTCTTCGATCGGCAGCACCCTTTCCTGGCGCGGTTGAAGGTCGAGTTCGGCCCGGAATGTCGTGCGAGTCCTTTTATATCGCCCCCACCAGCGAGGGCCTCAGATGGGCCCCGGCGCGCCGGGTCGCGGTCGCGTCGAACTGGACGGCCACCGTCCCCCTCTGGGTCTCCCGGATTGCGCCGCCGCCGGTCGCCCCCGTCCGTAGGGAATCGGATGCTCGACGTCATCATTATCGGGGGCGGACCGGCGGGGCTGTCCGCCGCGCTCATCCTGGGCCGCTGCCGCCGGCGGGTCCTCGTGGTCGACAACGGCCGCCATCGCAACCGCGCCGCCCGCCAGCTCAACGGCTTCCTGACCCGCGACGGCATCGAGCACCGCGAGCGGCTGTCTGTCGGCGTAGCCGAGCTGGCCCGTTTCGGCTTCTAGGTCGGCATCGCGGAGGCGACCAGCGCCGAGCGGCGTGACGACGGCGGATTCCGCGTGGCGCTGACCGACGGCGAAGAACTCGCCGCGCGCAAGCTCCTGGTCGCCACCGGCATGCGCGACCACGTGCCGCGCATCGACGGCCTCGAGCCCCTCTACGGGATAAGCGTGCATCACTGCCCCTACTGCGACGGCTGGGAGCACCGCGACAAACGGCTCGCCGCGTACGGCGAGGGCGACGCCGCGCTGGGCCTGGCGTGCTCGCTCCGCACGTGGAGCCCGCGCATCACCGCGTGCACGATCGGCGGCGCGATCGACGAGGAGATGCGAGCTCGCGCCGCGCGCCTCGGCATCGACGTTCGCGAGGAGCCCGTCACCCGCCTTGAAGGCGAGGGCGGCCTGCTGCGGCGCATTCACTTCGACAGTGCCGCGCCCCTCGACTGCGATGCCCTCTTCTTCAACACCGGCCAGGCCCAGCGCAGCGACCTGCCGCGTCTCCTGGGCTGCGACTTCAAGTCCGACGGCGGCGTCGCGACCAACGACCGCCAGTGCACCGGCGTTCCGGGCCTTTACCTCGCGGGGGACGCCGACAGGGACGTTCAGTTCTCCATCGTCGCCGCCGCGGAGGGCGCCGTCGCCGCGACTGCGATCAATCGTGAGCTGCAGGACGAGGACCGGTAACGCCGAGCACCGGGGGCGAGCGGGCCGCGGGGGAGGGGGAAGAACAAAGCGCCGGGCCGACGCGCCGGATCCACGCTAGATTCAGGCCGCCATGGCCCGGCCCGCCCATGCCCGCAAGGCCAATCCCGGACGCCGGTATCTCCGCGCCCGCCCGTACCTCGTCCCCGCCCTTGTTCTGTGGTGTCTCACGCTCCCGCACCTGGGCCAGGGCGAGTGGCAGCGCGGCGACACCGGCTGGTACAGCGCCATCGCCGTGCAGGCCTGGCGCACCGGGAGCCTCTGGACGCTCTACGCCGACCCCGGCCAGCCCTACTTCAACAAGCCGCCCCTGCTGTTCTGGGCCCAGGGCCTGGTCATGCACGCCCTCGGCACCAACGTCTGGACCGCGCGGCTTCCGACGGCCATTGCCGCGACGCTCGCGGTACTTCTGACTGTCGGCATCGCCGCGCGCTTCGCGAACCGGCGGGTCGCGCTGGCCTCGGGGTTCGCGCTCGCGACCACGTACGAGTTTTTCCGCAGGTCGCGCGAGATGTCGCTCGACATGTGGCAGCTGGTGTTCCTGCTCGGCGCGGCATGGCTCATCGCCATCGGCGCGGCGCGCGCGCGGCGGCCGTTGCTCTGGTTCGCACTCGGCGGCGTCCCCCTCGGCCTTGCCCTCATGACCAAGCCGCTCGTCGGCCTGGCCGTTCTCCCCATTCTCGCGGCGTGGATGGCGTGGTCAAAGCAAGCCCGCCTGATCCCCGCCCTCTTTGGGACTCTCGCCGTCGCGCTCGCCGTCGGCGCGCCCTGGCACGCTTCCATGGCCCTGATCCACGGGCGCGAGTTCCTCGCGCAGTACTTCGGCGCCGAGATCGCCGCCCGCGCCGCCGGCGGTTTCGCTGAGAGCAGCACGAGCGCAACCACGTGGTGGTATTACCTCGCGCTCGTCGCCTCGACGTGCTGGCCGTGGCTCCTGTTCGCGCTCCTCGCGGTCGCGACCCTCGGGCGCGGGAGACCCCTCGGGCGCAACCCGCGCGCGTGGCGCTTGGCGCTCGTCTGGCTCGTCGCGTGGCTCGTACTCATCAGCGTTTTCCCGGACCGCCGGCCGCGGTACGCCCTGGTGCTCTGGCCCGCCATCGCCTGGCTCGCGGCGCTCTGGTGGATGCTCGAGCCGTGGGCGTGGCTGCGGCGCGCGACCCGCGGCGCGGGACGCTTCGTCGTCCCCGTCTTCATCGCGATCGGCGTCGGCGCGCAGCTCCTGCCGCTGCGCCTGCACGCGCCCCCCGACGATGCCTGGCCCGCGCTGATCCGCTGGGTCCGCGCGAACGCCGTTGAAGAACTCTGGCAGGGCGGCATCTCGCCCCACCACGCTTCGCGCCTGTACCTGGAGACGGGGCGGTGGCCGATCCCTACGCGCAACCGCTGGGGCGAGTCGATCGCCTCTCCGCCCGAAGGCGCGCTTCTTCTCTACCACGTGGAAGACGACCCAGGGCCCGGGCCCGATGAACGCGTCGAGTTCCAGCGTGGGGCGCTCACGGTCACGCGGCGGTGAATGGGCGCTTCACCAGCGTCGGGTGGCCCGCGGAGATCCACAATCTTCAAGGTTCACTCCGACGCACCTACTGCCCCTTCACCTCCCTGACCACGACCTTTTCCGCGAGGCTTTCGACCAGGCCGGCGTCGGCGCTGCCCAGCCCGCGCCGCGTCACGTTGGCGGCGCCGGAGGCGCAGCCGACCCGCAGCGCTGCCGCGGCATCGAAACCGCGCAACGCGGCCATGGTCAACCCGGCGGTCATCGCGTCCCCCGACCCGCGATGATCCGCCGCGCTGATCGACGGCGGCTCGGCGATCATGGTGACGCCCTCGAACCGCGCGAGCGTCGGGCCCTTGGCGGACGAGATGACGACGCGGCGCGCGCCCCTGGCTTCGAGCGCTGCCGCGGCCTTCGCACGCTCGTCGAGTCCGGCGTCCTCGGCCATGACGCCGTCCTGCGCGAGGTCGGCGTCGCTCACCTTCAGGGTGTGGAGCGGGCCGCCCTCGAGGAACGACCGAAGCTCATCGGCGTGAAGGTCCCCGACCGTCCGCACGCGCATGGAGGCCAGGTCCGCTCCCAGCCGCCGGTAGAAGTCGAGCGACGGGAACTTCGCCTCGGTGCGGCCCGTGACCACGCAGGTCCCGGCGGTTGCGGCGAGGGCCAGGACGCGTCCGTAGAGGTCGTCGCTTTCATGACGGTTCAGGGTCGGGAGGCGGGTCCGGGCGATCTCGTGCCGCTCGCCGCTGCGGCGGTCGTGGAGATAGGCGGGCGAGTCGGCGCCCATGTCGACGAGGCTCATCTCGACCTTCCACGCGGGCAGCAGCCCGCGAAGCACCAGGCCCGATTCGCCACCGACCGGCGCCACGACGACGGGCCTTTCGCCCAGTCCGCGCAGCATCCGAGCGATCCAGAACCCCTGCCCGCCGGGGTGGAAGTGCAGGTCGTCGGCGCCGTCGTCGCCCGACAGGGCCTCGACCGTCACGGTCAGGTACAGCGTCGGGGCGAAAACGCACACGTTGGCCTGGATGGGGGTCATGCGTGCAGCCTCTTCGGGCGGCGGATGAGCGCGGCTTCAGCCGGCGGGCGTTGAGCGGTGAACGATAACACCACATGCCGCATCCGAGTGTCCGAATCGTGAGGGCCGAGCCGGCCGATGCGGCGGCGATCGCGGCGGTCCTGGCCGCGGCGTTCCGCGAGTTTGAACCGCTGTACACGCCCGCGGCGTTCCGGGCCACGACGCCGACGGCGGCCGAGATCGAGGCACGATGGAGCGAGGGGCCCGTGTGGATCGCGCGCCTCGGCGGTGCCGCCGTGGGCACGGTCGGCGCGGTCGAGCGGGCCGAGGAACTCTACATCCGCAGCATGGCGGTGGTTCCGGCGGCACGGGGGCGGGGCGTGGCGGGCGCCCTTCTCAGCACTGTTGAATCCCATGCGAGATCACGGGGCGACGCCCGACTCACGTTAAGCACGACTCCGTTCCTGACCGGCGCCATCGCCCTGTACGAGCGGTCGGGGTTCGAACGCCGGCTCGAGCCTCTCAGTCTACACGGGACCGAACTGTGGGCGATGACGAAGGCGTTGACGCCGAAAGCACCCGGCGGATGCGATTTATGAATCACGGACCGGCCGGCGGACTACGCGACGCGTACCACCCGAGCTCGTTGACAGAGAGGGCTCGCTTCCATGACCGGACGCACCAGTTCTTCCATTCTTGCGAACGATTTCCCGTAGAAATAGAGCACGGTTTCGGCTCTGCCCTCGCAATGGCCGAGCATCACCCCGTGATCCTCCAGAGCCGACCCGAGGCGGTCGATCAGCACGTTTACATCCTCGTTCTTGTAGACCTCGGCCGGAAGGTCTGTCCCGTTGAGGTAGATCGCGAGCCCCTCATTCACGCCGAAGAAAAGCTCGACGTCTCGTCCATCGATGCTGTATGAAAGGCGGGAGCCCTTCGGAGCGCCGAGCGATTCGAGCGCGGCGCGCACGAACGGAATGCCTTTCTCGAGGTCGAGCAGTTCCATGTCCACCGTGCACTTCACCGGCTCGGTATGCTCTGGATTGAGCTTGGTCCCGCCCCCGGTAACGCTGCCAAGCCTGCGTCGTTTGAGTTCGGCATCGATGGGATCCTCAAAGACCTCGCCGCGCTCGAACGGCATCATGCGTGCATTGAGTTCGATGTACACCGGCGTGCCGCGCGGCTTCCGCTTGAAGAACCACATGCTCGACACTCCCGACAGAGTCAACGGGTAGCGCGCTGTCGCCTCGCTACCCACCTCACCCCACCCGCACCGGCGCGAATTCCTTCCGGTACTCGCGCCGCACGATCGTTCGTGTCGCCTCGGCGTGGTTCGTGAACACGAGCCTCGCGCGGTCCCACTCGAGCACCTGCCCGGGGTACTTCGCGGCCTTGACGGCCAGCAGCCCCGGTTCCGTGCTCCGCAGGCCGATATCGAAGGGCAGCCACAGGTGCGGCGTGTCCGTCCCCAGGGCCGGGTCCACCCACGCGGGCCAGGGGTTGAATTTCTCGAACTCGGGCAGGCCGGGCCACTGCATGCCGTCGGTCTTCGTGCCCTCGCGCCAGATCTCGAGCGGCCCCTCGGGCGCCAGCACCAGCGTGCCGCCCTCGCACACGACGATCGTCACGATACCGCTCGGCCACTCGCCCTCGCCCAGGCCGATCTGGGCGCGCTCGGGCTTCATGCCCGTGTCGTAGAAGTAGAAGTTGCACGTGGAGTTGGCGAAGTTCCTGCCGCTCACGGGGTAGGTGAGCGTCGAGAGCACGCGGTCGGCGTGGAAGTACGACAGGTCGCGCGAGGGCGTGCGCGAGCAGACGCGCGTGGGGCTCTTCAGTTCCGGGTACGCGTACATGAGCACGTCGGTGAGGTGCACGGTCCAGTCGGCGATCTGGCCCCCGCCGTACTTCCACCACGAACGCCACTGGCGCTGCACCATGTGCGGGCGGCAGGGCTCGAACTGGGCGCCGTTCAGCCACAGGTCGTAGTCGAAGCCCGAGGGCGGCTCGATCGGGTCGCCGAGCGTGCCGTCGGCAAAGTAGAAGCCGCCGGCCCGCGCCCCCCCGCCGAAGGCGATGTGGACCTCGATCACAGGGCCGAGGCCGCCGGACTTCAGGATGTGCACCGCGGCGCGACGCGCAGCGTGCTCGATGCGCTGGGCACCCGTCTGCGTGACCAGGTCCGGCCGGGCGCGGGCCGCGCGCCCGAGGATCTCGAGCTCCTCAAGCTGCTGCACCAGTGGCTTCTGGCCGTAGACGTGCTTGTTCCTCGCCAGCGCCATCGTCATGATCGGGCAGTGCGAGTGGTCGGGCGTGGCCACGATCACCGCGTCGAACTTGTCGCCGTGCTTGTCGAAGGCCTCGCGGTAGTCGGCGCAGGTGAAGGCCGAGGGATGGTCCTTCGCCGCCGCGGCAAGGGCGTTCGAATCCACATCGCACAGTCCGACCATGTCCACGGCGGGATGCGCCGCGATGGTCTTTCGGTCGTGCCCGCCGATGGTGCCGATCACGCCGATGGTGAGCACGCGGAGGCGCGTGTCGCGCGGGCGGGCGGTGGCGGCGCCCGAGCCTGCGGAGCGTGTGCTCGCGCAGCCGGCGGGGATCAACGCCGCGGCGCCCGCGGCGGTCAGGTACTGGACGAACTCGCGCCGGGAGGTCTTCGCGTGGCTCATGGGTGCCCTCGTGGCGATGGTGGTGCGGACGGACAATCGCAGTGTACAGACCGGCGCCGAGCATGGCGTCGGTCCGGCCCTCGCGCACGGGTAGCGCCTCGGTCTCCCTACCTCGCCGCCAGTTCGATCGGCTCGGGCGGTCCCGGGAACCGGGGCCGCGTGCCGAGCACGCGGGTGTCGAGCACCGCCCGCGCCCGGGCCAGCGTCTCCCGCGCCCGCACGAACAGCCCCGCCTTGCCACCCACCCCCGGCGCCGCCAGCGCCACGGCGTCGATCCCGCGGCTGTTCGCGATGAACACCGCCCGGGCGCCGTGGAACTCCTGCGACACGATCACGAGCCGGCTCTGCCCGAAGACATCCCGCGCCCTCGCCACCGAGTCGAGCGTCCGGAAGCCGGCGTAGTCGAGCGTGATCGCGCTCTGCGGGACTCCACGTCCGACCAGCGCATCCCGCATCGCCGTCGGCTCGTCGTAGGTGGCGACGTGGTTGTCCCCGCTCACGATGAGATGCCGAACTTTTCCTGCCGCGTACAGGCTCGCGGCGGTGTCCATCCGGGCGGCGAAGAACCGGTTCGGGCGTCCGTTTGTAACCGGGTTGGCCCCGAGCACCAGCCCCACATCGCGTGACGGAACTTCCGCCACTTCGTGAAAGACCCGTCCCCGCGCTGCGGCGGCGACCCAGAGGTCGCACAACGCGGCGCCGGCCGCCATGGCAACACCGCCAGCGAGGAATGCCGTCACCGCGACCACGCGTCTTCGCGTGAGGACCCGCTTCATGGGCCCGCTATCGGCGGAGCGGGGCGCCGTTCATCATTCACGACCGGCAAGGCAACGCCCGCTCACGCCGCTTTCGACCCCGTCGCCAGCAACCCCAGCCGCCGCAGGAACCGCAGCCCGGCCTCGAAGTCCTTGCGCGTCAGGCTCGTGACGGGCGCATCGTCGCGCTCGTCCACCGTCTCTTGGACCAGTTCGAGCATGTTCGCACGCCCGCCGTGGGCGGAGAGGGCGCGGATGATCGCGCCCGCGGCGTTCGAAGCACGGTCGGGTTTGACGTGGCGCGGGGCGCGGGTGCGGGCTTTTCTGGTGGGCTTCATGGGTTCCTCCCCGCGCTATTGGCGGGGCGTGCCGCTCTGGCATTGAACGCGGCGTGAATTGTCATTTAGAACGGAGGGAAATGGGTGGACGCGGCGGCGCGGCGCCCATCTCGATCGTCCTCAGGGTCACCGGCGCGACACGTCGACCTTCACCACATCGGGGCGACCGTGTCGACGAGTTCGATGTCGCTCCTGAATTCGAAGCCATCGGGATGATCGCCCGAGCGGTAGCCGCGGGCCATCAGAGCGTGTTCGACCGAGGCGCCGATATCGAACTCATTCTGTGCGTCCGGCCGCGCCGCCCGGATTGCGGCTGCCGCCCGGATCGGAGAGAATACTGCGCCGGCCCTCGTCCGTGAGCCGCATGCCCAAGGAGGGCATCGTGATGTCCGACGAAGCCACCCGTCTCAAGGCGCTGCGGAGCTACCGGATCCTGGACACCGAGCCCGAGCGCGCGTTCGACGACCTGACGATGATCGCCTCGCAGATCTGCGGCACGCCGATCGCGCTGATCACGCTGGTGGACAAGGACCGGCAGTGGTTCAAGTCGCGCGTCGGGATCGAGGTGCGCGAGACCGAGCGGAGCGTGTCGTTCTGCGCCCACGCCATCAAGCAGCCGGGCATTTTCCAGGTGCCCGACGCGACCAAAGACGAACGGTTCCGGGACAACCCGTTCGTGACGGGCGAGCCGCGGATCCGCTTTTATGCGGGCAAGCCGCTCTTGAGCCGCGAGGGCGAGGCGCTGGGCACGATCTGCGTCGTGGATCTCTCGCCCCGGACGCTGACGGAAGGCCAGCGCGAGGCGCTCGAGGCGCTGCAGCGCCAGGTCGAGGCGCTCCTGGAACTGCGGCGGAACCTCGACGAGCTGCGCGTGGCGATCGACGGCCTGGGGACCCTGAGCGCGCTGATCCCCTACTGCTCCACGTGCGAACTGAACATCGTGATCCCCGCGGACCTCGCGTCGATGGGCAAGGTGCGGGCGGGGGTGAAGGAACTGCTCACGAGCAAGGGCTGGGCGCGACCGTCGCTGATGAAGGTCGAGCTTGCCGTGGAGGAGGCGCTGGCGAACGCGATCCATCACGGGTGCAAGGACGACGCGAGCAAGCGGGTGCAGTGCTGCGTGAGCTTCGACGCGGCGGGCGACCTGGTCATCGTGGTCCGCGACCCGGGCCCGGGGTTTGACGTTAAGGCGGTGCCCGACCCGCTCCAAGACGAGAACCTGAGCAAGCCCAGCGGGCGCGGCGTGCTCCTGATCAACCACATGATGGACAGCGTGGAGTTCAGCGATGGGGGGCGGCAGGTGATGATGAGGAAGCACGCGGAGGGGGCAAGAGCAACCGCAAGATGACGTGCCACCGAGATCGGCTCTGCGATCTCGGTGCTCCCCTTCCAGTTTCGTTCAAACGCTCGGAACACCGCGATCGGGAGGAACCCGATCTCGGTGGCACGAAGAGGAGACTGAGAATCTCGGTACCACCCGCCGCCTGCTCATGCCTTTCGAACTTCCCACGCCCACAACCGAGCGACTTGGTGAGTCGCATGGCGCAGAGGTCGGACGTCCCTGTAGTATCTCGGTCCCAGCGGCAACTTCAGAACGCTGTGTGCGATGCACTCGAATGATTCAATGAGCGGATCCAATCGAATTTTCGGCTCCGCGTGCTCGTATCCAACGACAACAACAGCCCTTGACTCGGTCCCTTCGAAGCGCATGAGTTTCATCGCGTCGGCCAGTGAGCTGGTGTTTCCCGGATAAGGATGAAGGAGGTTCTGCGACCAGTGCTCGGCTTCCTTCCCGTTGTCTCCGAACGGGCGCGCGATTTTCAGTTCGATGGCCCATCGACCTGGAATTAGAAGGTCAGGAAATCGCTTCGTGCACGTTCCGGCACAGTGGTCATCGCGCTTTCCGCAGAGGTATTCCGCGATTCGTTGGCAAAGTACCGTTTCGCTGTAGGGTCCAACACCAAGGGCATACTCACGGTACGGTGGCTTTGCAGACTTGTATGCGACCCCGCAAGAATCAATGTGCAAGATGGCGTCCGCGAGCCAACCCAACAGCTCGTCGAGCGCACCCTCTGTTCCTGTCACAAATTCCCCCGCCTCTCCTGCTCCAACTCCAGCGCCTCAAACAACGCCTTGAAGTTCCCCTTCCCGAAGCTCTGTGACCCCCTCCGGCAGATGATCTCAAAGAACAGCGTCGGCCGGTCCTGCAGCGGCTTGGTGAAGAGCTGGAGCAGGTACCCCTCATCGTCCGCGTCCACCAGGATCCCGAGCTTGCGGATCGCCTCGTGGTCTTCGCGGACCGCCTGGTGGCCGTGGCTGGTGAGCATCGTGTTCACGCGGTTCCAGACCTGCTCGTAGTACGCGTCGGGGAGGGTCAGGAAATCCACACCGCGCGAGCGCAGCGCGGCGATCGAGTGCAGCTCGTCGTCGGTGCGGAGGGCCAGGTGCTGGACGCCAGGCGTGTTCTGGTGCCAGTCGAGGTACTCCTGCACCTGGCTCTTTTTCTTGCCCTCGGCGGGCTCGTTGATCGGGATCTTGATCAGGTTGTTGCCGCTGGACATGACCTTGGACATCAGCGCCGAGTACTCGGTCGAGATGTCCTTGTCGTCGAAGTGCTTGAACATGCTGAACTCCAGCACGTTCTCGTAGAAGCGGACCCAGTGGTTCATCCGCCCCTGCTCCACGTTGCCGACGAGGTGGTCCACGAACTTCAGGCCGCAGGGGTGCTTGCGGTTGTGCTCGTTGATCGACAGGATCGCCCGGCCCATGCCCGGCTGGGGCGCGCAGCCAACGCCCGCGGGGATGCCCTCGCCCGCGCCCACGAAGGGAAGCGAGCCGTCCACGCGCTTGAAGCGCGGCTCGAAGAGCCCGCCCTGCTTGACCTTCGTCAGGTCGTATTCGCCGGTGCGCGAGACGAAGGTGTGGCGCACGCGCCCGAAGGACTTGATGCCGGCCATGGTGACGCTGCCGCGGGAGTCGGAGAAGGTGTGCGGGTCGTAGGCGGCCTGCGCGCCGTTCTTGATGGCCTTCTCCCAGGCCTTCTCGGCGTCAAAGACGGTGAAGGCGATGTCCTTGACGCCGTCGCCGTACATCGCGACCTCGGTCGCGGCGGGGTGCTCGACGGTGAGGGCCGTCGAGAGGATGAAGCGGATGTTGCCTTGGGTCAGGAGGTAGTGGGCGATGTCGCGGCAGCCGGTCGTGAGGTCGCCGACCTGCTCGATCTGGAAGCCGAAGCAGTGGGCGTAGAAGAAGGCGGCCTGCTTGGCGTTGCCGCAGTAGAACTGGACGTGGTCCACGTCGATCAGGTGGAGGGGGTCCGTGCTCCCGGCGCTCCCCGCGGCGGGGGCGAGCGCCGGATTGCCGGGCGTGCCGGGCTTGGCGGCGGGCTTTTCAGACGGGCCGGCGTGCTTGCGGGCTTGGGTGGTGGTCATGACAACTCCTGCAACTTCCTGCCGCGGCAGGTACAAAGGCTCTCCCAACAAGTATAGGAATCCGGTATCCGTTCGCCGGAACGGTGAGCCGTCAACGTTAATGGCGAGCGGCGAACCGTGAGCACCAAGCCCCCGCTATTGAACGTGCCGCCTTGCCGGTCACCTCTTTCCGTTCGCCCGCGCTGCCGCACGTCAACTCACCGCCCCGCGGCCAGACCTCTCGCCGTTGGGGGGGTCCCCCTGTCAACAGGTGTTGAAGCGTCGGCCGGTTGGACGACGTATAGTCCGGGCCTCTCGCGCGGGGGACGCGACCAGTGCGGGGGTGCCGTCCGGCTTGCTAATTCTCTGTGTGGGCGGCATTTAGCTTTGGTCTTCTCCGCGTTCCGGAGCCCGGTGGTGCCAGACGCCGCCCCCGAAAAGCCTCGATTCGGTCCTTACGAACTCATCAGGCCCCTTGAGCGCGGCCCCCTCACCGAGCGGTGGCTGGCCCGTCACGAGTTCGAGCACACCAGCCACGTCGTCCACTACTTCCCCGAGCGGCACAACCGTTCGAGCCAGCGGCGGTTTCTCGAGGCGATCGAAGCCGTGGCGGGGATCAAGGACTCGCACGTCCTGCCCATCGAGCGGTTCGGCGTCTGCCCGGGCGGGCGGGGCGCCGCGGTTACGCCCTTCACCGGCAACCACCAGGGACTTGTGACCCTCGGCATGCTGCTCGAACTCAAAGGCGGGCGCATGAACCCCAACGAGGCCGAGCGGGCCATCGAGCACATCCTGGAGGGCGTCGAGGCCGGCGCGGGTGTGGGCGGGAATGGATCGCTGACGCTCGACCAGGTCCAGGTCGATCGGCACGGGCGCGCGGCGATCGAGTTTTACGGGCTGGGGCCGCGGCTGAAGGGCGTGGTGCGGACGGGGCCTGAGAGCCTTCGCGATGAGGTGCGCTCGGTCGTTGAACTCGGCTACCAGATCCTGACGGGCCTGGATCCGGAGGAGCCGCGGGTGCCCGTCACGAAGCTCGAGCGCCGCCTGCCGCGGGCATGGGAAGTGTGGCTGGAGCGCGGCCTCGACCCGGTGGCGGGTTTCGGCACCCCGACCGAAGCGATCGCGGCGCTGCCCTCGCGCGAGGGTGAGCCGGAGCCCGCCGCGTCGGTGGGACCGGTCCGCGTGTTGCTCAACCGTTTTCGGCGTCCAAGCCGCAGCCGATAGTCGGGCTCAGTCGCCCTCGCAGGTGATGGTCACGTCCCGGGGCTTGCCCGCGCGGACGACAGTGAGGGTGATGGTTTCGCCCGGCCGGCGGGCGCGGACGGCCTCGCGGAGCGCGGCGACGGTCGCGTAGTCGCGCCCTTCGATGTGGGTGACGATGTCGTAGCGCTCGAGGCCGGCTCGCTCCGCGCTCGAGCCGAACGAGACGCTCTTGATCATGCAGCAGCGCGACGAGTCCACGCCGGCCTGACTGGCGGTGGCGCTTGATACGTCGGCGAGTTCGACGCCGATGCGGCCGGTGTCGCGCGTGTCGTGCTGGACCTGGACGTTGTCACCATTTCCAACGACAAAGACGCAGCCGCCGGCGGCAAGGAGAGTGGTGACTGCTGCCGCGGTTAGGCCGAGACGGGTCGACGCGTTCATGACTGGACTCCTTCTTCTCGTGCTTCTCGTGGACGAGCGGACCTTCGTAGCGCTTGGGAATCCGGGCCGCGGCCTTTCAGTCCGCACGCGAAAGGTCTCAGAATCGCGTACCAAGGGGCTTTGTTCGCCTCCTGATCGTATCAGTGCACTCCTTGAGCCCCGAAAAAATTCGACAACCTAAGAAAGTGATTGCATCCCCGGGGATTGACGGGGTACTTTGAGTGCGCACCTATCCGGGCTGGTCGGGGGCTGGCTCATCGTCAGGAGCATCCCGCCGGTGCCGGATCGGGGCGGGAGAGAGAACCATGAACTTCCTGGGACGTAAAGCGCGCGGGGTGCGCGCCGCGGCGCTCGCGCTGATCGGGTCTGCCTGCGTCGGCTCGCCGTGCCTGGCGACGGACGAGGTGATCTTCTGGAACAACGTGCTGCTGCAGGCGTACCGCGAGGACTTCGGCACGGGGTGCCCGTGCCCCCTGTCGCGGGCCGGGGCGATGACGCAGATCGCGGTGTACGAGGCGGTGAACTCGATCGACCGCACGCACCTGCCGTACTGGGCGTTTGTCGAGGCGCCGGCGGACGCGTCGAAGGAGGCGGCGGTCGCCGCGGCGGCGCACGGGGTGATGTCGGCGGTGTTCCTGAACTCGACGGCGACGCTGGACGCGACATACGCGGCACGGCTGGCGCTGCTCGCCGACGGGGCGGCCAAGGACGCGGGGATCGCGGCCGGTGAGGCGGCCGCGGCGATGATCCTGGCGGTGCGGGCCGGGGACCACGCCGACGAGGAGGTGCCGTACGTCTTCGGGAGCAACCCGGGCGACTATCAGCCGACCTCGCCGAGCGACTTTGTCTGCAACAACCACTGGACGAACGTGTCGCCGTTCTGCATGGCGTTCGGGCAGGAGTACCGCCTGGCGCCGGGCCCGTACGGGTACACGGTGATGGCGGACTTCCTGGCCAGCCCCGAGTACGCCGCGGACTTCAACGAGGTGAAGGAGTACGGGGCACGCGACAGCGCGGTGCGGACCGACGAGCAGACCCGGATCGCCTTCTTCTGGGCCAACGACCTGAACGGCACCTACAAGCCGCCGGGCCACCTTTTCTCGATCACGCAGACCGTGTCGGCCGACCACTCGCTGACGCTGACGCAGAACGCCCGCCTGTTCGCGCTGGTGGCGATGGCGATGGGCGACGCGGCGATCGTCGCGTGGGACATGAAGTACGCGACGAACATCGACCTGTGGCGGCCGATCACGGCGATCCGCCTGGCGGACCTCGACGGCAACCCGGCGACGGAGAAGGACGAGGACTGGCTGGAGCTCAACCCGTTCAGCCCGCCCTTCCCGGCGTGGACGTCGGGGCACGCCACCTTCGGCGGCGCGCACGCGGGCGTGATGGCCGAGTACTTCGGGACCGACGACGTGACGTTCACGATCACGTCGGAGGACCCGTACTACAACGACCTGCCGGAGCACCCGGCGCGGACGTTCCACAAGTTCTCGGATGCGGCGTGGGAGAACGCGATCAGCCGCGTGTACCTGGGCGTGCACTACCGGGTGGACGCGGTGGACGGGAACAGGACGGGGCTGGCGCTGGGACGGGCGGTCGCGCAGAACTTCCTGCGCCCGCTCTGCAAAGGCGACATCAACAGCGACGCGTTCGTGAACGGGGACGACTTCGACACGTTCACCGCGCTGTTCGACGCCGGGAACCTGAACGCGGACTTCGACGGCAACGGCTTCGTGAACGGGGACGACTACGACCTGTTCGTGTACCACTTCGAGAGCGGGTGCTGACGAAACGGGGGACGGTTAAGAATCCAGCGAACATCTCCGGCGAGGCTACTCGGCCTTGACGGGGTGGTCCGGCTTGACCTCGACCACCGCCCCACCGCTCTCGATGGTTGGCATCGGCTTGCCGCCGATCGTCAACCGGGCCGGGTGGCCGAACCACCCGCGCTCGCCGCCGGCGTACTTGGATTCGAGCAGCGAGGTGACCTGCGCCATCGTTCCCCCCGCCGGGACCCACTCGGTCGCGACGTCGGGGAAGTCGAGCTTGCAATTGTCGCACTTCTTCCCCGAGGCGAACTTGATCGGGCACCAGAAGCTCTCGACGTTGCGGAGCATCTCGGAGCCCAGCGACCAGACGCCGGTCATCCAGTCGCAGTAGAGGCACCAGGCGCGGTCGTGACCGACGAGGTTGGCGAACTTCTGGCGCGAGACGTTGACCCACTCGCCCTGTTTGTACGGTGGCAGGCCGATGAGCGCGGTGATCAGCGGGTAGATCGTGATCTGGGCGACGCGGACGAGCCAGAAGAGGGGCGTCACGATCGCCGTGAGCCAGACCGCGGCGTGGTTGCGCCAGCGTCCGACGATGCGGTTCATGGTCGTCACGATCCGCGGGCCTCGCACGGCGTCGAGGTGCGCGAGTTCGTGGAGCCAGCCCCAGAGCAGGACGCCCGCGACCTGGCCCGCGACCGCGCCTGCGAGACCGAGCCAGCCGAAGAGGACGGGGCCGACGATGAGGGGCGCGATGGTGAAGTAGGTGATGACGAGGTCGAGGCCGGGGGCGCGGCAGAGTGCCGCAGATAGCGCGCGCCCGGGCGCGCCGAGGCGCGGCAGGAGGTGGAGGAAGCCGGCGCCGAGAAGGACGGCGGCGGCGGTGGATGAGGCGATCTGAAGAGTCGGGTGCATGGCGGGAGCATATCGCGAGTGAACCGCCGGTCGAGATCCGCACTCTCTCGGAGAGAGCGAGTGTCCCGACAAGGCCCGTGCTCCATGTCGATGCCATTGAAAACGCGTTGCCGAGCGGCCCGACAAGCATGCAAGGGGAGGCATGCATGGGGGCGCACTGGCAATCTTCGATCCCGTTCGACCCGCGGCGGAACCGTGCCGCGGCGGTGTACTGCTCGGACGGGCGGTACAACGAGCAGTTCGACGAGTTCCTGCACGGGCACCTGGGCCTGCCGCGCTACGACCGGCTGGTGGTGCCGGGCGGGCCGGGGGTCCTGGCGGGCCACGTCGAGTCGCTGCGGGACCAGGAGAGCCTTGAGGAGCAGCTCTCGTTCCTGGTGCGGTCGCACGAGCTGGAGTGCGTGGTGCTGATCGCGCACGAGGCATGCGGGTACTACGCGAAGAAGCTGTCGATCCCCGCGTCGAGGATGAGGGAGGCGCAGCGGGCCGACGTGGTCAGGGCGGCCGAGCGGCTGCGGACGATCTCGCCGAAGGTGAGCGGCGCGGCGTACTTCGCGGGGGTGAGCGGCGGCCGGGTGGAGATGACAGCCGTGGCGCTGGAGGGATAAGTTACGCAGGGGCGCGACCTCTCATGAGTCCGCCAGGAATCGCTCGAGGATGCCGATCGCGTAGGCCCCCGCGACGGAGGCGAGGAACCTCGGAAAATCGACGGGCGCGGCGTGATCGGCGGTATCGCTGATGGTGCGCACCACGGCGACGGGGACCCCGTGCTCGCGGCAGACCTGGGCGACGGCGGCGCCCTCCATCTCCACGCACGCGGCGGAGGGAAGCCGCGCGCGGAGTTCGCGGGCGAGACCGGCGTTCGCGATAAAGCGGTCCCCGGTGGCGATGTCCCCCACCAGCACGCGAGGGCGGTCGAGTCTGAAGGCGCGCCGTACGGCGGGATCGATGCGGCGAGCGGCCTCCCCCGCGGCGAACGCCTCGGCGGCGCGGGCGAGGCGCGCCGTCATCGCGGGGTCGGCGCGGAGCGCGGCCACGCCCAGCAGCGGGATCTGCATGGGCGGGAAGATGGGCGAGGCGTCGAGGTCGTGCTGATAGAGGTCCCGGGCGACGACGATGTCGCCGATGCGCAGGACCGCGTCGAGCGCGCCGGCGACACCGGTGAAGAGGATCGCCGAGGCGCCGAGGGTCGCGATGAGGTGGGTCGCGGTCGTGGCGGCGGCGACCTTCCCCCAACGGGATTCGACGATGATGGCGTCGTGCCCGAAGAGCCTTCCCGCCCGGAATTCCCGCCC
>CAZCPB010000063.1:0-17643 GCA_964500365.1 uncultured Phycisphaeraceae bacterium | reverse complement strand
GCGATTCAGGCCTGACCGCGCGGCAGGCCGACAGGCGGCAGCGGACCGGGTCCCGGGACTCGGCCTCGAACACGAACGCGCGCCACGGCTCGTCCCCCGCGGCGTCGTCGTCGCCGGGCGTCGGCACCACGATCGCGCAGGGCGCCGTGCCCATCAACCCCATCGCCGACGCCGCGATGCAGGCGAGCGACTCGGCGACACCGCGTGCGCCCGACTGTTCGGCATGGAAGTCGCGGAGCGCGCCGAGCGCGCGGGTCTGCTGCGCCGTGAGCCGGGCGCGTTCCTGGAGCAGCGCGGTCAGGCGGGCGAGCTGGCGGTTGGCCCCGCCGAGGGCCTCGAGCAGGACGGGCGTCGATGGCGGCGAGTCGAGGCCGAGCAGCGCGCAGCGCTCGGCGACGGCCTTCTGCAGGGGCTCGGCCAGGGCGCGGAGCGCGCCGGGCTCGATGCCCAGGGGCGCGGCGAGGGCGTCCACGTCCGGGGGCGGCGAGAAGTCGGCGCACCAGCCCAGGTGCAGCGAGCGGCAGAAGGCCCGCGCCGCCGTGACGAGCGCCACCAGCCGCCGGTGCGAGCGCTCGGGCACGCGGTCGGCCGGCTGGCCGCAGAGCCAGATCACGTCCACGATCTCGTCGGGCAGCCGCCAGTGCGACGCCAGGCGCCGCCCCGCGGCGTAGCGGTCCAGGCCGATCACCTCGCGCTCCACCGCGGCGCCGTCGCACCGGCGGCGCTCGGCGAGTTCGAGCACGCTCTGGTACGAGCGCGGCAGGGCGTAGTCGAGGGCGAGCGTGCCCAGGTCGTGGACGAGCCCCGCGAGAAACGCCTCCTCGGGCGCGACGGGCGAACCGGCGATCTCCTCGGCGAGCATCTCGCTGGTGCAGGCGACCGCGATCGAGTGCCGCCAGAACCCGGGGCGGTCGAAGGCGCACGGCGCGCCGGGGTCGGCGGCCTCTTCGAGGCCGCGCAGGGCGCGCGGGCGGGCGGTCTGCATGATGTCGTAGATGTGCACCGAGAGGACGCAGGCGCGGACCGCGTCGAGGCCCAGCAGCGTCACGGCGTGCTTCACGCTCGTGATCCGCTGGGCCAGCCCCCGGTCGGCCCGCCGGCAGAGGCCGAGGATGCGCGCCGCCAGCCCGGGGTCGGACTCGATGAGCTGCGCGATCTCGCCGAGGTCGGCGTCGTCGGCCCCGGCGACGGTCATGAGGCGGGCGGCGATCGGCGAGAGCGTCGGGAGCGAGGAGATCTGGGAGAGCACGAGCTCGACCTGGCGCACCCGCGCCGGGCCGGCGGACGGCTCGGCGTGGGCGCGTTCGGCGCTGTCGCTCGCGTGGTTCATGTCTTGGCGCTCGCTCCCCGCGCGGCGTCAGGCCGCGGCGCTGGCCGGTCCCTGGCCCTGGATCCGCCCCGCGCTCCTGGGCTCGAGGTCGAGCAGGGTCTCGATGCGGGCGACGAGCGCGCCGAGGCTGAAGGGCTTCTTGAGGAAGTCGTCCGCCCCGGCGGCCCGGAGCGTCTCGACGTCCTCGGGCTTCACCACGCCGCTGATGCAGAGGATCTTCGTTCCCTTGAGCTCGGGCTTGGCGCGGATACGGCTGCACACCACGTTGCCGTTGATGTCGGGGAGCATGAAGTCCAGCAGCACGATGTGCGGGCGGAAGCTCTCGGTGAGCAGCCCGGCGTCGTACCCCGTGCCCGCGGTCTTTGCCTCGAAGCGGCCGTCGCGAGAGAGGACGTCCACCATGAGCTGCACGATGTCGGGGTCGTCGTCGACGACGAGCACGCGCTTGAGGCCGGGCTCGATCGAGTCGGTCGGGATGCTGTTGTCGCGCATGAAGCGGAGCAGCTCCTCGCGCGGGATGCGCCGGAACTTGCTGCCGGGAACGCGGAAGCCGGTGAGGCGGCCCGAGTCGAAGCAGCGGATGATCGTCTGCTGGCTGACCTTGCAGACCTCGGCCGCCTCGCCGGTCGTGAAGATCCGCTTCTCGGCCCACGATTCCGAGCCCCCCGTGGAGCCGTACGACTCGCCAGAGGGATCGGGCCGGCCGTTGGGATGGTTCGAGGTCATAGCGCGCGTCCAGGTGGATCGCGCGGCGGGCGGTCCGTGCCCCGGGCGCGGCGTCAGTGCCGCGGCCACGCGCGTCCGGATCCTCTATCGACGCCCAGATTGCCCAACTTCACGCGCGTCAAGTCCGAGCAGGGTTATGGGAGGGTCACCAGCCCGTGTGCACCGAGATTCTCTCGTGGTCCGCGGCAGAGATGGCCGGCAAGGGGCCGTGCCGCAGCACGTAAAGAGGAATCTGTGGCGGGCAGTTGATGCGCAGCTCGACCACCGCGTTGCCCAGCCCGCGGCTGACGCAGCAGAGCGTCTGCCGCACCCGCAGGATCCCGCTGGCGAGGTCGGACGGCAGATCGCAGGATGTGTGCGGGGCGAGGCGCCGGGTGGCACGGAACTGCCCGCCGTGGGTGTGGCCGGCCAGGAGCAGCGGCAGGTTGAAATCCGCGCCCACCAGGACCTCCGTCGGATAATGGACGAGCGCGAGCGTGAAGGGCCGGGGCTCCGCGGCGGCGAGAGACGCGGCGGTGAGCACGCCCAGCAGGTCCTCCGGCTCGTCGGCGCCGACCAGCCGCAGGCCGGCGAGCGGGTGCGCCACGCCGCGGGAGTCGGCGAGCCACGCGATGCCGGGGATGGCACGCGCATCCCGCCGCAGTTCCCACGAGTCGTGGTTCCCGAAGATGCCGTAGACGCCGAGACTCGCGCGGCAGGCGGCGACGACCTCGCGCAGGGCGATGAGCGTCGCGGGCTCGTCCCCCGGGTAGTTCATGTAGTCGCCGGTGAAGAGCACCAGGTCGGCGGGGGTCGCGGCAAGGGCCTCGATCGCGCGGCGGGTGTGCGGCAGGAACGGCCGGCCCTTGCGGACGTGCAGGTCGGTCACGTGGAGGATCGAGAGCCCCTCGAGTTCGCGGGGAACCGCGGGGTGGACGAGGTCGTAGCGCTCGATGGGGAAGGGCGGCACCGGCCGCCGGAACCCGTGCGCGCCCTTGTGGTTCAGCCCGCCACCCGTCTTGTGCGCGGAGGAGCCATCCGTTAGCGTTCCCGCTTCCGGGGCGCTAGGGTTCTGGCCCGGTGCGGGTGGGTCGGCCGGGTGCAATGGTTCGGGATTGGGGCCCGTCGAGCCGGGCCGGGAGTGCGTCATGGCGAAGATGTTCTACACGCTGGAAGAGGCCGCGGCCAAGCTGGGCAAGTCCACGGATGAAGTCCGCCAGATGGCATCATCGGGCCAATTGCCCGAGTTCCGCGACCGCGACCGGCTGATGTTCAAGGTCGAGCACGTCGACCTCATCGCGGGCACCGGCAAGAAGGACGACGACGAAATCATCCCCTTGGCCGATTCGGGCGAGCTCGAGCCCCTGTCGCTCTCTTCGAGCGGCTCGGCCTCGGCGATCGGCCTGGAAAGCCCCAAGGAGCAGACCGGGATCAGCATCTTCGATGCCGACGCCACCGAGGAGGCCGACCCCTCGGCGGTGACGCGCATCACCTCGGCGACGCCCAAGGTCGAGGACCCGGGCCGCTCGGGCTCCGGCAGCGGCCTGCTCGACATGACCCGCGATGTGGACGACACGTCGCTGGGCGCCAACCTCCTCGATGATGTCTACGGCGGCCAGGAGACGGTCGCGCAGCAGACGACCGAGGACATTGCGATGGGGACGGGCGCGGGGATGGAGGGCGGGGCGCTCTTCGAGACCCCTGCCGCGGCGGAGGGCGACGCGGCGCTGGCGGGCGGGGGCGCGGCGGCGCCGGCGTTCGTCGTTCAGGAGGCGTACGACGGCGCGGGCTCGGGGCTGGTCGGGGGCCTGGCGCTTGGCGCGGTCGCTGCCCTGCTCCTCAGCGCCTTTGCGATCATGCTCGGGATCAACAACAGCGGCAGCGATGTGCTCAAGATGCTGGGCGACAACATCTGGGCGTTCGTCGGCGGGCTGGCGGGCGTGGCGGTCGTCGGCGCGCTGCTGGGGTGGGTTCTGGGCAAGCGAAGCTGAAGCTTCGATCTGCCCACCCCTGCGTCTCCCATAAATCTGTATTTCGATCGGTATGGCAGGGGTTTTGCCCTAATTTGGGATCAAAAGAACCTTAAGTCTGTTTTCAGTGGGCGACTCGACATAGAACGCTGAGGGCGACTCGGAGCGACCGGCATTTCAAGATCGCGCCGGCTCAGCGCGTCGTGCGCGACCTGAACGAGTCGTGGAAAGAGAACAGCCTTGTTCGTACCGAGAGGAGTCACCATGACAAGGGCCACGCTGGCGTCACTGGTTGCGGGGTTGGCGGGGGTGACGTGGTTTGGCACTGTCGTTCGGGCTCAGGCCGACTTCATCGAATCGTTCGAGAGCAACGGCGCCGTCCACAGCGGCCAGTGGGGACCTCAGAACCTCATCGAGCACGGCTGGATCTTCCGAAACCAGTCCGAGCCTGCCGCGGGTCCGGCGTGGTACGACGGCGACGGGTTCGGCGGACAACCCTTCGAGGGCGACGGGTACCTCGCGACTTCGTCGAACGCGACGGCGTTCCTCGGCGGCGCGCTGAGCGCCTGGGCGATCCTTCCGCAGATCCCGGGGCAACAGGCGGGGGACGCGATGTCGGTGTGGATCTTCGGCGGCGGGGCGCCGAGCGCCACGCACTTCGAGATCAGGTACTCGCCCACGGGCGGGACCGGCACGGGCTCGGACAAGGACGACGTCGGCGACTTCACGCACGTGCTCTACTCCGCCGAACTGCCCGTGGCGGTGCAAGGTTACAGCCAGATCATCGAGACCCTGCCCGGCGGCGGGCGGGTTGCGCTGCGCTTCTGGTCGCCGTACATCATGACGGCGCTCGGGCGCGGCACGTGGTTCTCGGTGGATTCGCTCACCGTCGGGGGAGAACCGCCGCCGCCCTGCGGCGTGCCCATCCCGCAGCCGGGCCAGAGCGAAATCTGGACGCTCGCCGGGTCGCCCTACACCATCTGCGAGGACCTGCTCATTCCCGCGGGCGCGACGGTAGTCGTCGAGCCGGGCGTGACCGTGACGTTCGATCCCGACCGCACCCTCCGCGTGGACGGCACGCTGATCGCCCACGGCACCGCGGGGCAGATGATCACGTTCAACGGCGACCACGAACCGGGCGCGGGCATCGATGTGGCCGGGTCGGCCGATCTCTTGTTCGTCGAGGTTTCGACCGACGTGGCGTGCGTCGGGCACCGGGCCGCGCTCCAGCTCCGCGACTCGCTGGTCACGAGCGGCGCCGAGATCTGGGGCACTCCCGACGTGGCCGTGGTTGAGCGGTGCCTCTTTGATGGCGGGGTGCTCGGCTCCCTCGCGACCTGTCTGCGGCTGATCGACACGCAGTTCACCGGCGGCGGGTTCGCCAGCCTGCACGGGCTGCTGCACCTCGACAACGTCTCGATCGACGGGGGGCCCCTGCTCATCGCCGGCGAGAACATCGCGGCGCCCAATTACCTCGACACGGTCTCGGTGACCAACCACGCCGCGGGCGCCGGGGTGAAGGTCTACGGAAAGAACTTTCTGCTCGGCCCGAACTTTGTCACGCAGGGGAACCGGTACCCCTTCGAGATCGACCTGCTCGGCGGGGGGCTGCTGCCCGGCTCGTCGCTCCCGGCGACGGGCAACACGTTCAACTACGTCCCCGTGGCCGGGCTGGTGCTGGGCACCGACTTCCACTGGGCGGACACGGGCGTCCCCTACGTCGTGAGTGATTTCCCCGCGAACTACGGCGGGTCGCTGACGATCGAGCCCGGCACGACCGTGAAGTTCCTGCCGGGCGCGGGCGCGTTCCTCGTGCTGAGCTCGAACCTGGTGGCCGAGGGGACGTCGGACAAGCCGATCACCTTCGAGCGCGCCGAGCCGGGCGTCCCGTGGTTCGGCCTCAAATGGGTTGACAACTTCCTGGCCCGTCAGCGCGGCGTGGTTTATGACGGCGCCGAGATCGCGATTCAGTCCGACGGCGGCGAACTGGTGATCGACCACGGCGTGGTGCGCCACAGCCAGACGGGAGCCGCGAGCGTCACCGGCGGAATCGTGCGCCTGCGGAACTCGGAGATCCTCTCCAACGACGTCGGCCTGACGACCACCACGACCGGCCGCATCGACGCCCTGGGCACGACGAGCCCCAACGTTTTCGCGGGCAACGCTCTCGCGGTCGACTATCTCAACACGGACGACGACGTTCCGCTGTTCGACCGCAACTGGTGGGACAGCCCGAGCGGGCCTTCGACCGCGCAGAACCCCGGAGGCACCGGCGATCCGGTCGCGGGGCTGACCGCGCCGTGGTTCACCCCGTTCCTCACGGCGCCGCCCGCGCAGGACGACGACCCGCCGCGCGTCGATCTCCAGCCGCTGTACTACATGGTGCACTCGGGCGACAAGGTGATCCTTCGCTGGAGAGCCTCGGACGACCGGGCGATCGTCTCGCAGCGGGTCGAGTTCGCCGACCATGCCTTCCCGGATCAGTACCGGACGATCGCCACCCTCCCCGGGGACGCACGAACCTGGGAGTTCACCGCGCCGATCGTCGAGCCCACCAATCAGTACACGATGCCCTCGGGTGTCCGGATCGTCGCGGTGGACGACGCCGGCCAGGAATGGTGGGACGAAGCGATCATCCGCATTCCCTACCAGGAAGACATCCAGGTCTTCCACCAGGAAGTGCAGAATGTCAGTCCGCTCGTCCACCCGCACGACCTTGTAGACGTCTGCTGGGAACCCGGCGGCACCAGCACCGTCTACGTCGCCATCGACGACGTAATCCTCACCGACTACCACGGCGGCGCCGGCTCGTGCCTGCCCACGGGCGCGATCATGCCCTTCGTGAGCACCGACGCGGCACGGTTCCTGGTTTTCACCACGGTGGGCGCCGGCGGGCGACTGGTGTACTCGTTCTCCGACTACTTCTCGATCCGGCCCGACCCGCTCTACGGCGATGAGCCGCCGTTCGTGACCCTGCTCTCGCCGGCCGGCGGCGGACAGGTGCCCGGCGGCGGGGTCGTGCAGGTCCGATGGACGGCCGGCGACGACGAATCGCTGCGGTCGGTCGGGATCCAGGCCAGCTACGACGCGGGAATATCGTGGCACTTCGTCGAGAAGGACCTCGATCCGTCGTTGACGCACTTCAACTGGCGGCTCCCCGCATCGTCGGGGATCGAGGATGTCCGCGTGCGGGTCGTCGCCACCGACCTGCGGTTCCAGAACTCCTCGGCGACGAGCGCGCCGTTCAGCATCGCGCCCGGAGCGGCGTGCCCGGCCGATGCCGATCAGAACGGGTTCGTGAACGGCGAGGACTTCGATGCGTTCGTCGCGTGGTTCGAGACGGGCGACCCCGTCGCCGACTTTGACGGCAACGGATTCGTGAACGGCGAGGACTTCGACGCGTTCGCCCTGCGTTTCGAAGCCGGGTGCTGAACTGACTGATATCTGATCGAGCCGGCGTCGCCGGGTGCGCGGAGTCGGCGAAGACGAGCTGAGGCCGCTGGGCCGGGCATCTGTCCTTTACTCAACCCGGCTCAGTGGGGTGCCGGCCTGTCTGCGGGCGACTGTGGGGGAGCGTGCGGCGCAAACAGGTCCTTCATCGCCGCAGCCTCTGCCCTGAGCGCCTCGGCCTCAGGCCCGCGCCCGAGGGCGTCGACGCAGCCGGCCAGATCGATGAGCGCGGAATAGGTGACGCTGCTGCCGCCGGGATCGAGCCGGCGACGCATGTCCAGGGAGCGGCGTAAGAAGGGCTCGGCGTCGGCGAATCGGCCTTGGTCTACCAGGATTCGGCCGACGGTGGCCAACGACGTCGCGGTCCCGATGTGGTCGGCCGGGAACACTCGCTCGGCGACATCGAGCGCCTCGCGCGCCGGGCCTTCGGCGTCGGCTGGACGCCCGAGCGCCCGTCGTGTCATCGCCAGAGCCAGGAGATGATCGGGCAATCGCGGTGATGTCTCCCCGGTGAGCCGGCGCTGCATGGCCGCGGCCTCGGCATAGAGCGGTTCGGCCTCTTCGTAGCGCTTGAGGAAACGGAGGGCGTGGGCGTGGTTGTTCAGGCTCGCCGCGAGGAATGCGTGGTCTTCGTGATAGAGGCGGCGGCGCATTTCGAGCGCCTGCCGGAACATTGGTTCGGCATCCTCGGGGCGGCCGAGCGAAAGCCGGACGAACGCCAGGTTGTTCATGGTCGCTGCGACGCGCGGGTCATCTCCGGTGAACAGGCGCTTCTTCATCTCCAGCGCCTCGGCGAGGAGCGGCTCGGCCTTCTCGGCCCGGCCGGTCGCTTCCAGCACCGTGGCGAGGTGATCCAGGCAGCTGGCGGCCTCACCGCTTTCACCGCGATCGAGGCGCCGGTACATCGCCAGCGCCTCCGAGTAGAGCGCTTCGGCCTCGTCAAAGCGGCGGAGCGCCTGGCAGGCCGGGGCGAGGTTGCCCAGCGCCCCGGCGGTGTCGGGGTGGTCGCCCGGGACCAGGGCGCGGAGCATCCCGAGACACTCGCGGTGCTTGCATTCCGATTCGGCGGGCCGCCCTGCGAGGCGCAGGGCGACGCCAAGACGGTCGAGCGTCCGGGCCAGGTCCAGCGACCCGGGCTGGCCCGGGGGGACCAACGATCGGGCCAGGGCCTCGGCAGGTTCGAGGAGCGAGAGCGCGGCAGGGCTGGCCCCGATGTGGTCGTAGGTGACTCCGATCATGAGGCGCAGGTGAAGCTCGGCCTCCGGCGCGACCTTCAGTTCGCCGGAATCGATGCGGCGGGCCGCGGCGTCGAGCATCTCGCGCAGCACGCCGGGGTCGCGTCCGAGCGCCACCGCGGGGGAAGCGCCGTGGAGGATGCTCCCCATGAACTCGGCGACCTTCTCCGCCTTGTCGCGCTGCGCCTCGGTGCTCTTGCGCTGCTCGCGCTCGCCGGCCTCGGCCTCGACCGCGCGGGCTAGCGCGATGGACTTGGCGTCCCGCTCGCGCCGGGCGGAGACAAAGCCCCACGTCGCCGCGCCAAGCCCGAGGACCAGCGCAGCGGCCACAAGACCCCCGGCGGCGACGCCCACGCGGTGCCGCAGGACGAACTTGCGAATCCGGTACGCCGCGCCCGGCGGGGCCGCGAGCACCGGCTCACCCGCAAGGTGTCGGCGGATGTCCTGGGCCAGCCCGTTGGCGGTCTCGTACCGGCGCGCGCGGTCCTTCTCCAGGCACTTCATCGAGATCCAGTCGAGATCGCCCCTGACGTTGGCGCTCAGCATGCCCGGCTCGGTCTGCCGGCGGGCGGCGACGCCCGCCAGCGAGTCCCTCATCGTGGAAAGGCGCGTCGAGGGCTTGGGGGGATCCTCCTCGCGGATAATGCGCTGGACCTCGGCGTACGCGGCCGAGCGCAGCCGCCGGCCCTCGAAGGGCGTCGTGCCCGTCAGCAGCTCGTAGAGAAGGACGCCCAGGGAATAGACATCGCTCCGCGTGTCGATGTCGATGCCCGAGACCTCGGCCTGCTCCGGGCTCATGTACTCCGGTGTGCCGATCAGCGCGCCGTGCTCGGTGAAGAGCGTTCTCTCGGTGAGCCGCCCACCGACGGCCTTGGCGATCCCGAAGTCGATCACCTTGGGGATGGCCTTCCCGTCAACGACGGTGACCAGAACATTGGAGGGCTTGAGGTCGCGGTGGATAATCCCCTTCTGGTGGGCGTGCTGCACCGCGTTGCACACGTCCGCGAAGAGTGCGAGCCGCGCTGCGGTGGTGAGCGAGTGCGCATCGCAGTACGTCGTGATCGGTTCGCCGCTCACCAGCTCCATCACGAAGTACGGTCTGCCCGCGTCGGTCGCGCCCGCGTCGAAGACTTTGGCGATGTTGGGATGGTCCATGATCGCCAGGGCCTGGCGCTCGGCCTCGAACCGCGCGATCACCTGCCTGGTATCCATCCCCGCCTTGATGACTTTGAGCGCCACGCGCCTGCGGACAGGCTGCTCCTGCTCGGCCTCGTACACGCTGCCGAACCCGCCCTCACCGATCAGTTGCACGATCGCGTACGGCCCGATCCGCGACCCCGGCCCTTCGCCCCCGCCCCGCCCGCCCGGCGCGCCGAGCGCGGGAACGACGGTCGATCCACCCAGGAACGGTCCGGCGCTGTCGTACGCGTGCAAGAGAGACTCGACCTCGGCGCGCAGCGGGCGGTCTTCGGCGCAGGCCGCGTCCAGGAACGCCTCGCGCTCCGCGGCCGCGAGTTCCGCGACCTGATGGAAGATCCGCTTGGCCTTCTGGTGGTCCATCGCCTCACGCGCCGGTTGAGCCCCCGAGCTCGCGGAAGAGCCACGCCTTTGCGAACGCCCACTCGCGCCGGACCGAACGTTCCGAAATCCCCAGGGCCTTGGCGGCCTCCTCGTGCCCCAGCCCGGCAAAGAAGCGCAGCCGGACGACGGCCGCGGCCTCGGGGGCCTGCTCCTGGAGGCGCACGAAGGCCCGGTCGAAGGCCATGATTTCCTCCGGATCGTCGGCGGTCGCAAGGTCGAGGACGCCCAGGAGATCGATGGGCCGACGCCCCCCGCCGCGCTTGACCGCGCCGCGCCGACGGGCGTGGTCGATCAGGATGTGGCGCATGACCTCGGCCGCGGCGTGATAGAACCCCACGCGCGAGGCCCACTGCATCTCGTCGGTTCCGATCAGCCGCAGGTAGGCCTCGTGCACCAGCGCGGTCGCGGTGAGCGTGTGGCCGGGCTTCTCCTCAGCCATGCGCCGTCCCGCGATGGCCCGGAGCTGGTCGTACACCAGCTCGAAGAGGCGCTCCGACGCGGGCTTATCGCCGGCGCCCGCGGCCTCGATCAGGCGGGTCACGCCGCTGTTCCCATCACTGTGCGGGGTGGGTCCGGCCATGACGGGGCCATACTACCACGACCCGCGAGTGTGCCAAGCGGACGGTGCCGCCGTGTATGTGTGTCCGTCGTGCGCCATCGCCGTGCCCCGTGCGCGGGGTTGATCGGCCGTGCCGGAAAGCCGGGGGGTTGAAATTCCTGGCCGCTCCGCCGGAACTTTGCCGCCTCATATACAGAAGTGGCTGAGTGAGGCGGTTTGGGACCGGTGGTTCGGCGGCGTTTCAGCGGAAGGGGCGGCCTCGCGATCGGTCCCGCTTAGTTGACGGCATCGACCCCGACCGGTTCAAGAACAACTTCGTAGGAAGTTAGACGTCAACCGGGACGGGTTTGTGGACGGGATCGACGACGTCGAGTTCACCAACGTGTTCGAGGCAGGGTGCTGACAACGACAACGGGTGAGCGGAGGTTGCCATGAATGCACGGTTCCATCGCTGGTTGCAGGTGATTCTGGCGCTGGTCGCGCCCGTGTGGGGCGGCTCAGCCGCCCGCGCGCAGTCTCTGAGCACGGCATTTACCTACCAGGGAGAACTGCGAGAGTCGGGTACGCCGGCATCGGGGTTGCACGATCTGCGGTTCCGCCTTTATGACGCCGCAATCGACGGCGCGCAGATCGGTCCCACGGTGTGTCTTGACGACGTGGCGCTGGTCGAAGGGCGCTTCACGGTGTCGCTTGACTTCGGACAGGCGTTCGCCGGCGACCAGCGTTTCCTGGAAATCGACGTGCGGGCGGACAGCGGGCTGGACTGCGGGAGCGCGGCGGGGTTCGTGCAGCTGGACCCGCGGCAGGCGGTGACGGCGGCGCCCTACGCGGCGTTCTCGCACATCGCAGCCACGGCCGGCAGCGCCGCCACGGCCGCGACGGCCGGAACGGCGACCACGGCAGCGAATGCGACGCAGCTCAACGGGCAGTTGGCGACGTTTTACCAGAACGCCGCCAACCTGAGCAGCGGCACGCTGGCCGACGGGAGGCTGGCGGGGACGTACTCGGGTGCGCTGATGCTGATCAACGCGGGCAACCAGTTCACCGGTTCGGGGGCTGGGCTCACCTCGCTCGACGCGTCGAACCTGGCGACCGGCACGCTGGATGCGTCCCGCCTCCCCGTCCCGCTGAGCCTGACGGGCGCGGTCGGCGGGACGGGCCTGATCAACGCGACCAACTCGAGCACCTCGGCGCGGGCCGTGTTCGGACAGGCGACCGCCGCCAGCGGCGCTACCTACGGCGGCTATTTTCAGGCCGCCAGCACGGGCGCGATCGGAGTCGTCGGCGCCGTTACCGCGCCCACCGGGCCCACCTACGGCGTATACGGCCAGAGCGACAGCACCACGGGGCGGGCCGTGATCGGCGTGGCTACCAGTGGCGCCGGTGTCAACTTCGGCGGCCGCTTCGAGACCAACAGCACCGACGGCTACGGCCTTTACGCGCGCGCGAACTCGGCCACGGGACCGAACATCGGCGTCGCGGGAGTTACGCAGAGCACCACCGGCTGGGGGGTCTTCGGCGTCGCCACCGCCGGCAGCGGCCAGAACTACGGCGTGCGCGGCGAAAGCACAAGCTCGTCCGGCTACGGCGTGTACGGTCAGACCACAGCCACGACCGGGACCAATTATGGCGGCTACTTCCGTGCCGCGGGCACCTCAGGAAGGGGCGTGGTCGGCTGGGCGAGTTCAGGGACCGGCAACACACTCGGCGGCTACTTCGAGAGCCAGAGCACGAACGGGTCGGGCGTGCTGGGCCTGGCCAGCGCGCTCTCCGGCAACACCAGCGCCGGCTATTTCCAGGCCCAGAGCCCCACAGGCATCGGCGTCCTTGGGCGCTCCGTCGCCGGGAGCGGAATCTCGTACGGCGGCTACTTCGACACCAACAGCGCCACCGGGCGCGCCGTTTACGGCGAGGCTACCGCCGGAACGGGAATCAACTACGGCGGCTACTTCGAGAGCCAGAGCACGAGCGGGCGCGGCGTGTATGCCCGGGTCACGCCCACCACCGGCACGATCTATGCCGTGTACGGCCAGGCCAGCACGTCCGCCTCCGGGTACGCCGTGTACGGCGCGGGCGACATGGGCGCCAGCGGAGTCAAGCCATTCCGCATCGACCACCCGCAGGACCCGGCCAACAAGTACCTGCTGCACTACGCGGCCGAATCCCCCGAGGTGATCAACTTCTATTCCGGCAAGGTCACGCTCGACGGGGCGGGCGAGGCGGTCGTGGAGCTGCCGGCCTACTTCGCGGCGATCAACCGGGACCCACGGTATTCGCTGACGGCGCTGGGGGCGGCGATGCCCACCCTCCACGTCGCGGACGAGATCCGCGACGAGGACCTGAGCGCGGGAGAACTGGCGGCGCCGGGCGAGCCGTTGCCGGTCTGCTCGTTCCGGATCGCCGGCGGCGTGCCCGGCGCGAGAGTTTCATGGGAGGTCAAGGCCCTGCGCAACGACCTTCGGGTGCGCCTGCACGGGGCGCCGGTCGAACGCGAGAAGACCGGACCGGAACGCGGCACCTACCAGCACCCCGAGTACTACGGCCAACCGCCGGAGATGGGCCTGGACCACACGCCGCGCCGTTCGCGTGAGACGCCGCCGGTGCTGTCCGAGCGGCCGGCGCCCGGCGCGCCCAGGGAATCCCGTGAAAGGTGACCGACTGCTTTGTCGACGGGGTCTTCCGAACTCCGAACGGTGGCCCGCGTCGCTCCGGTCATCTCGCTGATGCTCGTGCGCGGGAGCGCGGGCGCCGCGATAGCCCCGGCGCACGCGATCAGAAATGCTCACATGGAGAACTCGCATGACCCGAATCGCACTCACTCTCGCGTTCGTCGGCGCGATGCTCGCGCTCACCGCCCCGACCCGCGCCCAGATGCAGCTCTCGTGGTACACCATCGACGCCGGCGGAGGAACATCCAGCGCTGGGGGCTTCACTCTCACCGGCACGATCGGCCAGCACGATGCGGGTCGGATGGCGGGGGAGGCGTTCGAAGTGCGCGGCGGATTCTGGAGTGCGCTGGGCGCGCCCCCGCCCCCGTGCCCGGCCGACTACAACTCCGACGGCTTTGTCACCGGCGACGACTTCGACTCCTTCGTCATCGATTTCGAACTTGGCAACCCGGGCGCGGACGCGGACCTCAACGGGTTCATCAACGGAGAAGATTTCGACTATTTCGCGGCCCACTTCAACGCCGGATGCTGACGCCACAACGCCGCGTGCTGAGAACCGCCGGAGCTGGTTTCCCGGAGGCGCAGAGTCGCGCCCGTCATTCCTTGACGAGTGACACCGCGGTTCCCGGCGCGGTGCGGGTTGGGTCCGGCCACGTCGGGGTACCGCACCACTCCGCGCGCGAGCGACGGAAGCACCGGGCGAAGGTGCGCGGCGGCCGCGGGTTTCAGCCGGGCGTTGAGCCGGGCGGAAGAGGAAGTGCGCGGAGTTGAGATTCGTGGCCGCGTTTTCGACGTTCCGCCGCCTCCATGTACGTGAGCCCGTGAAACGGCGCGGGGCCGGGTGCATCGGCGGCTCATCAGTGTCAGGAGCGGAATCATGAAGACCACGATCACCACCCTGGTTCTTGCGGCGTTGGCGGGCTCGGCTTCGGCGCAGTGCAACGTGTACTGGTACGGGATCCCGGACTTCGACCAGCGGCGGGACATGCTCCCCGGCGGGGGTTCCATGTACTGCGCCCCGACCGCGGCGCTGAACTTGATGGCCTTCATCGCCAACCACGGGCGCCCCGAGGCCATGGGGGGGTACAGCAGCCCCAACTGGGCGGGCGCGGGCGAGTACCCGCTGGTCAGCCAGCTCGACTACGCCATGGGAGCTTGGATGGACACCACCGTCACGGGCGGCACGAATTTGAGCGGCGCCATCAATGGCCTCCGGGACTATCGGGACGCCCACGGCGTGCCCGCGGTCATCGACGGAAAGGCCAACAACGAGAACTGGCAGGTGTCCCCGAAGCTCATCCATGACTGTCTCAAGAACGGCTGGTTGGTGACGATGTCGTACGGGCGCTACAAGGAAGAGGACGGGGCGTGGGTGCGGAAGGGCGGGCACGTGGTCACGGTGTGCTCGGTGCAGGACGCGTGCGGGCAGACGCCCGTGATCGGGTTCAAGGATCCCTGGACAGACGCCACGGATTCGCTCGCCGGCCAATCGCCGTTTGCGACCAAGTTGTGGACCGTGATCAAGCGTGTCCGCAACTTTGGGGGCCAGGTGTACTACCAGTGGGGGAAGTACGGCGAGTTCGACGCCGAGACACAGCGGTACATCGACTGCATCGTGGTGATCAAGCCGCTCTTTGTTCTCACATTGGGGCCCTCCGACACGCTCGTCCGTTACTCGGCGAAACTCCTCAACAACGACCCGACGCCGGCTCAGCGGGAGTACACCATCCCCGACGGCCACCGGGTGCGCTGGGCGGCGGCCGACCCGCGACGGGCGGCGAGTTTCGTCGTGACCTTCGCTTCCTCGTCCGGGCCGGCGCGCCTCTGGAGTTGCGATCTCGCCGACGGCCAGTTCACGTTTCTGCTGGACCTGCCCGTGCTCCCCAGGGCGTTCGCGGTCGACCGGCACGGCGATGTCCTGGTCGAGTTGAATGGCGAGATCCACAAGTACCGCTACCTGGACGAGGGCGGTGTGCAGTTCCTCGGCAACGCGGTGACCGGCGCCCCACGGATCGATTCGATCTCGGTCGACGACGCCACAGACGACGTGTACGCGCTGTCAATGGCGGAGCGCAGGCTGTTCAAGTATCCCGGCGGTGACCTGAGCGTCGACTCCCCGGGCGGCGCACTGCCGGGCGCGCTGATTCTCGGCAACAATCCGTCGGTGGCGTTCAATCCGGTTGACGGGATGCCGTGGGTGTGCTCGACGGCGTCCACGACGCTGTACAAGCTGGATCCATCGGCCCACGGCTGGACGATCAACTCGACCGTGGACATCGGCGTCCTGGTCCGATCCCTTCAGTTCGGCGACCGCGGCCAGATGATGTTCCTCGCCGGCGGCGACGTGCAGGAATACGAACTCGGGGAGGACGGGGGATACGTCCGCGCCGGCGATCCGCACTTCTTCCGCTGGCCGGCGCAGTCGTTCCTGTCGCTGGCCCGGACGCAGCACAACTATGACCCGGTCATTCACTCCGGACCGGCCTGGGACAACATCGAGGACCCCGACCCGGACACCCCCGAGACCCTCGACTGCCGCGCCGACTACAACGTCGACGGCTTCGTGACGGGCGACGACTTCGACCAGTTCGTCGCGGCGTTCGAGCTCGGCCAGCCCGGCGCAGACATTGACGGGAACGGCTTCGTCAACGGCGAAGACTTCGACGTGTTCGTCGAGGCCTTCGAGTCAGGGTGCTGAGTCGCGCCGGAGTCCCGGGCCGCATCATTTGGGGGGACCGGTGATCGCGGCCTCAAGTTCCGCCGCGCGGTCCTTCATACCCATCGTCACGTAGCACCCGGCGGCGAAGCCCAGCACCGACGCGCGTGTTCGCGCTTCGCACGAGGGGTCGAGTGCCCTCTGGATCGCGGGCGCCATGGCCGCTTCCGCTTCGGCGTCGCGGCCCGAGACCGCCAGCGCGCCGCCAAGCCGCACGCGCGTTGTCATTACGCGCTCACCGCTCTCGGGAAGTGTCGCAGGCGGATCTCGCGGGCCTCGCAGAGCAGTTGGGCGGCCTTCTCGAGCCGGCCCAGGGCGAGCACGAGGGCGCCCAGGCTGCTCTTGACCGCGCGCGATGTCCGGGTTGTGATCGGCGCGGATCGAGAGGAAGGTCCGCAGCGCGGCCTGCAGGAGCTGCTCGGCCTCGTTGAAGCGGCCCTGGCGGTAAATGAGCGTGGCGAGGTCCACGCGGCTCTCGGCGGCATCGTGGTGGCCGGGGCCGAGCAGGGCGAGGCGATGCTCGTACGCCGTGGTCAGCTGCGTTTCCGCCTCCTTCCAGAAGGCCAAGGTCCAGGAGCCAGGCCCCTGAGCCGACTGCCAGTTAGGCAGAATCCCGGCCGGAAAGCCGCGGCGCTGCGGTCTCAACCGCCGGGCCGTCGCTCCGTCGGTCGTCAATCCCGGCGCGCCGCTTGCAATCCCTCCCCTGTCCCTGTGCGCATCTCTCAGGGGGAGGAACCCATGCGTCCCGACCGTTTCACCACCACCGCCCAGCAGGTCCTCTCCGAGGCCCAGTCCGACGCGTCGTCGCGGTCCAACCCGGAGGTGACCGGGCTGCACATCCTTGCCGCGCTGCTCTCGGACAAGTCCGGGCCGGGGTGGTCGATCGTGCAGCGGGCCGGGTCGGACCCGGCGCGGATCGCGTCGATCGCCGGCTCGGAACTCGGGCGCCTGCCCACGACCAACTCGGGCGCGGGCTCGACGGGCCGGGCGATCATGGACATCCTGACGCGGGCCGACGCCGAGGCCAAGCGCCTGGGCGACTCTTACGTCTCGAGCGAGCACCTGCTCCTCGCCCTGGCCGACGTCGCGGGCCAGGCCAAAGAAGTGCTCTCGGTCAACGCGCTCGATAAGAAGCGGATCGAATCGGCCATCAAGGATGTGCGAAAGGCCTCCGGCGTGCAGAATGTCACCGACCCCAGCACCGAGACCAGCTACGAGGCCCTCAAGAAGTACGGCATCGACCTGACCGCCAAGGCCCAGCAGGGCAAGCTCGACCCCGTGATCGGGCGCGATGAAGAGATCCGCCGCTGCATGCAGGTGCTCAGCCGCCGCACCAAGAACAACCCCGTCCTGATCGGCGAGCCGGGCGTGGGCAAGACCGCCATCGCCGAAGGTCTCGCCCAGCGCATCGTCAACGGGGACTGTCCG
>CAZCPB010000062.1:14456-17661 GCA_964500365.1 uncultured Phycisphaeraceae bacterium | reverse complement strand
CTCCGACGAATTGGTCATCATCTCGAGCCCCTTGCCGCGGGCGGTCGCGTTGTGGCTGGCGTGGTGACCGACCTTGTAGAACACGGTGCGCGCGAGCAGGTCCGGCGCGCGGACGGTCGAGGTGCCGCCGCCCGGGCGCTTGACCGTCCACGTCCGCGCCTCGGCGTGCCACGAGAGCCAGTTCCCCTGCTGCGCATCGGCGGGGAAGAGCAGAACCTTGCCGTCGGCGATGCGCTCGATCGCGAGAGCGAGGCTCGTGTTGTTCGTCCGGCTGTCGAGTTGGAGCGCCAGGTCGCTCGCCCCGCCGAGCCATTCCTCGTCGATCGTGCGCCAGCCGTCCGCCGGGCGCGAGTATCGCTCGTACCACTCCCCGCCGCGCCCGTTCGCGAGGGGCTCGCGGAGGCGGTAGTCGAAGGGCATTTCCGCCTCGCACGCGGCAGCCCGCTCCGCATCAAGAGGGCCGGCGGCCTCGTGAAACGCCGCCGCGGCACGGAGCCCGCGGTTCACGCCGTACAGTTCCGAACTGCCGTGCTCGCCGAGATCGGCCAGCGCCTTTGTGTCCCTGGGAGGTCCCAGCACGTAGAAGCGAAAGCCGGGGATGAAGTCGGGCGTGATCGGTTCGGGACCAGGCTCCAGAAAACTGACGGCCGCGCCGGGGCGCGTGCGGACGAAGTCCATGGCCTCGTCGACGGAGGCGCTGAACTTGCCCGCGCCGAGGACGCCCGCGACTCCGAAGAACTCGAGCATCTGGCGGACCTCGCCGCCCGTCGCGCTCGGGCCGGATGCGACGGCGGCGAGCGTCGCGCCCAGGTCCCGGGCGTACTTCTTGAGGTCCTTGGCGGTGGGGTCATCGGGGTTTTCCGTCCAGGCGAGCCAGACGTTCCGGACGTCGAACGTCTTGAACACGTCCTCCTGCTCCTTGAACGCCCTGACGTGGTCCCAGTGCTCGTGAGTGGCGACCAGCAGGTCGAGCCTTCCGTCGGTCGTGGCACGGATGCTCGCGGCTACGTCCTTGAGCTTGACGCCGGTGGTGGCGGCGCCGAGCGTCCCGCAGTCGATGAGCATGTGTCGCGACTCGGCGCCAGGGCCGAAAGTCAGAAGGAAGCAATCGCCCAGCCCCTGCCGGTACATGCGGACCCGCACGCTCGGACGTTTTTTCTTGGCCATGATTACTTCCCTCCCCGGTGCAGGGCGGCGAACGGCTCGCGCCCCGCGGACGCACCGCCGAAGTACATCGCCCGCGGCGAGTCCAGTGCGCTCAGGGCCATGCCGCGCTGGCGCTCGAGGCGCGCCTCGCTGGTGAGGCTCTTCCTGATGCAGTAGCGGATCTTCCGGTCGGCCAGGTTGGCGATGACGGTGCTCCCGCCCTCGAACTCCATCTGCTCGCCGCGGGGATCGCGCTCGAGGACGGGGACACGCCGGCGCTGCAGCAGGCCGACCAGGAGCTGCGGCTCGTGGTCGCCGTCCGGGCCCGTCCGGAACGCGAAGCGCGCCGTGTGCACCTCGAACGACCGGGCGGGGTCGAGGCCCAGGAGCCGGGCATCGGACCGGCCGGGCTCGCCCGACGTGATGTGCGCGCTCAGCCACTCGTGGAGGTCGCGTCGCATGGCGCGCTGGAGCCGGAAGATCTCCTCGCGCGAGGTGGCGTAGGTGTGACCGGTGGCGTACTGGCGCAGGCGCTCCAGCTGAGCTTCGAGAGCCGCCGAGGGCGGGGGCTCCTCGTTGGCGGCGGTCCTCCAGAGCAGGCTCTCGACGCCGAGCGTGCGCAGGTCGCGGGGATAGATTCCGCGCTTGCGGAACGCTTCGACGAACGCAACCCGGTAGTTCAGGTCGTCGTCAGCGACCAGGTCGTGGTCCGCGGTGATGAGCGATCGCAGGTATTCGCCGAAGGTGATGTCGGTCGGCGGGCAGTAGTCGAGCGCCCGGATGCACATGGTCAGGACGTGCTGGGCCGCCTTGGCCGCTTCATCGGCGAGACGGTTCACCAGGTCGGGGTGGACTGCCCCGGGCCGGAGCACGCCGGACCCGCCGGTGGCCAGCCGCAGCAGGTCGGCCGACCGGCGCTCGTAGATCGACAAGAAAGCGTCGAAGACCGCGCCGACGAGGATGGCTCCCCGCTCGTGCGGCTCGGTCGTCCCCTCGTATTCCTCCGGCGCGTGGGCATGGGGCTTCCAGCGGCCGGACTTCTTATCGATCGTCCCGATCCCGCTCCGCAGCGCCCCGCGCAGACCCGTGGCGCGCCCGAACTGGACCGCCAGTTCGCCCATGAGCGAGTGGTGCGCGCGGAGCGAGCCGCGGGTCCGCGCGATCTGGTGCCTCAGGAGCTCGGCGAACGTGAAGTGCTGGAAGAGCGCGACGATATCGGCGAACGCCTCGTGGAACGCCAGCGTGTCCGGGTTGCTCCCGACGATGAAGCGCTTGTGCATCCCGTCGAGCAGGGCGTGCGTGACCTCGTGGGCGACGATATCGTGCGACAGGCACGTGAAGACGCGCCCCCCGGGGAGTTGCGTGCCCGGCTCCGCGCCGTCGGCGCCGAAGTACCCGAAGAGCAGAGCGACTTTGTGGGGCGAGTAATAGGCGTTGGCTTCACGGAGCGCGTGCGGGTACACGCGGAGGCGCTGCACGAAGACCGAGTCGTCGAAATCGTTGTCGGGGTTCGGCGAGGGGCCGTGCCGCCACAGCGCCCGCCTCCCCAGGGCCCGCTCGAAGTTCTCGACGGTGAGGCTGCAGACCGCGTACACCATCTGCTGATGGAACTGCGGCGTGCCCTCGCTGGGCGCCAGGCCGTCCTGGGCCAGCACCCTGGGGTCGTCCAGGTCGACCGGCTCGTACCAGCACCCGCTCGCCGGGTCGAGGTCCACCACGTCGAGGTACTCGCCCACGGGGCCCGGCTTCAGCGCCTCCCAGCGCAGCTTGAACGTCGTCTCGCTGATCCCCGCGGTATCGAGGCTCGTAGCCAGGCTCGGGTCGATCGCAAACCCGCGAAGCTTGCGGTGCGACGGCGCCGGGGGAGAGAACGCCGCCGCCCGGGCCGGCGCGGCAGGGATCGCAGGTGCCTCGCCTTGCTTTGCGCGTTCGCGCCGGGCGCCGCGTGGAGGGCGGGGGCGCCCGCCGGCGCCGGCCAGCGCTCCCCTGGCCCGAGCCCTGAGCTGTGGGGAGGCGTCGGGATGAGTCTCGATGGCTTCGAGAAAGTTCCTGACCCAGT
>CAZCPB010000062.1:0-14446 GCA_964500365.1 uncultured Phycisphaeraceae bacterium | reverse complement strand
CCGGCAACCGCCCCTCGCCGAGGTCCGGGTCCGGCACCGCGACCTCGAGCGGGTTCTGCGCATCGGCGCGGGCCCAGCGCTGCGACAACTGCGTCGCTTCGAGCGCGAGCATCCGGTCCGTCGCGCTCGGCGCCGCCCCCAGCCCGGTCAGCACGCGAAGGAACGAGAACGACGCGGAATCGGCCGGCGTCATCGCGAGCGTCGCCGCGTCGGACGGTGGAGCAAAGCTCAGCGCATCGGCGGCCCGGACCAGGCCGTTGCCCAGTTTCTCGGAGCTCCCGCCGTCGGCGCGGCGGTCGGCGCTTGTAAAGAGCGCCCGCCGTACCGCTTCGACCTTCATCCACGGGCTCGCGAATCTTGACAGCGCCGGCCCGTGAACCTGGATATACAGCGCCGCCGCGGCAGCGATCTGAGGCGTCGCCGATGATGTCCCGGCGCCGTTCATGTCGACGATCCCCGGGCAGCCGATCTCTGCCCACGGGGTGTTGGGCGTGAACGCCGCGAGCGCCGTCGCCATCTTGCTGTCGGGACCCCAGTTGCCCTGCATCGTCCCGATCGACAGCCCGTAGTAGGGCGCGCGGTCGGCCATGACGCCGCACGCCGCGATCACGCGCCGGAAGCGTGCCGGGTAGACGATGAACCGCGTCGGGACGCCGAAGAATCCCGCGGAGAAGTTGTTGCCCGCCGCGGTGACGATCACGATCCCCGCCATGTACGCGCGGTTCACGGCCTCGGCCCACGCCTGCGACGCGACGCCCCCCATGCTCATCGAGACCACGTCAACCCGCGTCGCTGCGTTCTCGCAGAGATCGGCGACGTAGGCGAACGCCCGGGCGACGCTCCCGGTCGATACCTGGACCACCGAGTTTCCGACGCGCACGGGGACGATCCGCGCGTCCGGCGCGCCCCCGAGCACGTCGTCGAACCCGTACCCCGAGCCCGCGAACTTGAACCGTCCGCCCGCGAGGATCCCGAGCGTCCCGGCCCCGTGCCCGGGGTTCCGGAGCAGACCCTTCATGCCGCGGTCGCGCGCGTCGTTCGGAAGGTCCTTGTCCACGAAGTTTCGCTGCAGACTCCCGTCGATCCTGGCTTTCGGGAACGTCTGGTGCTCGGGGTCGTAGCCGGTGTCGAAGTGGGCGATGCGCACCGCGCCGACGCGGCCCGACTCTTGGGCGGCCTTGCGCGCGTCGCGCAGCTGTGAAAAGTCGGGGTCGAGGTGCCACGCAAACCGCCCCGGCAACCTCGGGAGGCCCTTCTCCTGGTCGTTGAACTCGCACACGCCCTTGGCAGCGCCGAGGACCGGGGCACGCGGCGGGCGATCGAAGGGCCATTCCTGCACGAAGTCCGGTTCGACGAAGTCCGCGCGCAGTCCCGGCGCGAGCGCCACCGTCGTGACCGCCTCGTGGGCGACCTGCCAGGCGTCCGCGCCCAGCGTGCCGCTCGTCGCGCGTGCCACGTGCCAGGTGGCGCCGGCTGTCAGCCCCGGCCTGCCCTTGGGCGCCGGCGCCAGCGGCTCGAGTTCAAACCGAAGACCCCCCGCGCGGAACGCCCGGGCCTTCGGCGAAGCCGCGAGCGCGGCGTCGCCGCCCGCCGGCAACTTCAGCAGGAACCCGGTGCAGGAAACCATTGTCATAGGACACCCCGCCCGCAAGCCGCCGGACCTGCAAGGGGTACCTTACCCGATTCCGGGATCGGCCGCTGGCCGAAACGACCGGCCGAGTGTGAAGATTTGGCGCGCGGTTCGCACGAAATTTTGCGAGCGGAGTCTTGCGCGAAGGCACGGACTCAAGTGCGTGCGAGCCACGCGACCGCGTCAGCGCCGACGGGTCAGGGCCGGACGGCGGAGGACTGCCCATGACCTCGGGACAGCGTCAGACGTTCACCCGCTCGAACCGCACGCGGTCCTCGATGAGCCTGGCGAAGTACGCCTCGATCGCCTCCAGGCCGGTGACACGCTGCACGAACGCCGCGGCCCGGACCAGGTCGGCGCGCTGGACGAGTTCGAGACGGGGTTCGGCCAGCTCGAGGCGGGTCGCGTAGAAGGCGCACCCCTGGTGCGCGATGAGGACCACCCGCTTGAGCTTGTGCACGCCCACCAGGAACTTCAGTTCGTCCACGACGCCCTGCTCCTCGAGATGGGCCTCGGTGTGGCCGGCCAGGCACGCCGGGCCCCCGGGGAGCGCCACACGGTCGTAGCGGGGGAGCGACAGGCCGTTCTGCAGGAAATCGTCGAACTGCTCCCCGACGCGCCCATCGGAGCAGTACACGGCCGCCGCGTGGATGCGTGACTTTTCGTAGGAGACGCGGCTTTCATACTGCATGAGAGGCTCCTTATCGATTGGACCCGCGCGCCGGCGACACGGGGCGGATCGTACCAGCCCGGCGCCGCTCGTCAGATAGTTTCCGGTCGCTGCAAGGCCGGCGGGTCCCCGTAACATTTCCAGAATGCGGGGATCGCCGCGCCGCCGCTCAGGGAATTCGACATGAGAACTCGATCCATCCCGCCGGGAACCCCGTTCGTGATCGCCGGACTGGCCCTGTCCCTTGGCGTGCCCGCGGCGTCCGCCCAGGTCGTCCCGAACGGTCCGCCCACGGTCGCGCCGAGCCGCCGGGCCAGTCTGCCGCCCGACGTCGAGACCGTGAGCGTCGCGAACCCCGGCAACCTGCCCGACAGCACCGGGTATGGGCGGGTGGACTACATCTTCGAGATGGGCAGGTACGAGGTCACCGCGGGCCAGTACACGGCGTTTCTCAACGCCGTCGCCGCGTCCGACCCGCACGGGCTGTACCACATCAAGATGTGGACGCACGCGCACGGCTGCAAGATCAAGCGCACCGGCACGCCCGGCGACTACCGGTACAGCGTCGCGCCCGACTGGGCGAAGCGCCCGGTGAACTTCGTCTCCTACGGCGATGCGCTCCGCTTTGCCAACTGGCTGCACAACGATGGGCCCACCGGCGCCCAGGGCCCCTTGACGACCGAGCGAGGCTCGTACCGCCTCGACGGCATGATGGGCGACCATGAACTGGAGGACGTCGTCCGCGAGCCGGGCGCGACCTGGGTCGTCCCCTCGGAGGACGAGTGGTACAAGGCCGCCTACCACGCCAACGACGGCGCGACCGGCAACTACTTTAACTACCCGATGAGCACCGACTTCGGGATCAGCAACGTCGTGGCCGATCCTGATCCCGGACGGCGCGCGACGTACTACAACCATCCGAACTACACCATCGGCGCGCCCTACTACCGCACCGAGGTCGGGGCCCACGAGAACAGCGCCGGTCCCTACGGCACGTTCGACCAGGGCGGGAATGTCGCCGAGTGGAACGAGTCGATCCCCCTGTTCAACGGGCGCGGCCAGCGGGGCGGGGCCTACATGTGGGGGAGCGACGAGATGGCCGCGTGGACGCGTCCCATCGAGTATCACTCCTCGGACGAGTTCAGCGACATCGGGTTCCGGGTCGGCCGGTTGCCCTGACGCCGCCGCGGTACCATGCCGCGGCGCGCCCCCGCTCGCGGACGGCGATCGCGAGACGTCCGCCGCGGGCGCGTGTCCCGGAGCTCCAGCGATGCCCATGCGATGCGTCGTATCCGAGCGGATCAATGCCCCCGCCGATGCGGTTTTCGCCGCCGCGAGCGACTTCGCGAACGCCCCGCAGCGGATCAGCGGCATCAGGAAAACGGAGATGCTCACCGACGGGCCTGTCGGAAAGGGCACGCGGTTCCGCGAGACGCGCGTGATGTTCGGCAAGGAGGCGACCGAGACCATGGAGGTCATCGACTTCCAGCCCGGCCGTTCCTACACGCTCGGCGCGAACAGTTGCGGCACCGAGTACCGGACGCTCGTCAGCGTCAGGCCCGCCGGCCCGGGTAGCGAGGTAACCTTTGATTTCACCGGCACGCCGCGGACGCTCGGCGCCAGGCTCATGTGCGCGCTGATGGGCTGGATGGTGAAGGGCGCGTGCGTCAAGGCGGTGACGAAGGACCTGGCGGACTTGAAAGTCGCGATGGAAAGACCAGGCTCGGCGTGAACGGTCGCGTCCCGGGCTTCGCGCACTCCCGACCACGCGCGTTTACGACTTCCTCTTCACCAGTTCGCTGATTGCCACCGGCGCGTACGGCGGTGTGCAGCCCTTCGACACCGGCCAATCCTTGTACAGGCCGATCTGCTCGCCGATCGAGATCGCCCGCTTCCGGTGCGGGGCGTGGTGGATCCCGATCGCCATGAGCGTGTTATTCATGGTCCACTGGACCTCGGGCTTGGCCTTGGGCAGTTCCTTCTCGACGTGGTCGAGCAGTGCGCCCAGGTCCAGGCCCTGAGCGTCCCTGGTCACGCGGCTGGCGGTCAAGTGCCACCCGGCCCGCGCGGCCCAGCGGTCCTTGTCTTTCATCCACTTGACCCTCAGCGTTTCCTTGTCTGGATGCTTCGCAACGACGTAGTTGAGCAGCCAGTCCGCGACGTACGCGAACGAGATAGAGCGAACAAGCTTGTCGAGTTCCTCCGACGAGAGCTCTTTGGGCCGCAGAATGAGCGTTGCAAGCAGCTGGGCGTCGACGTTGCCCGTTCCCCAGAGCTCGAGGGCCAGAGGATGATTGATTTTTATTCTCGCGGCGAGGTTGCGAATCTCGCCCAAGGGAACCCCGAACTGATTCTCCGGCGCGCCGGCCTTGGCGTTGTGCTTGCGGCGCGCCCCATCGCCGAGGGCCTTGAGCTGCGCGAGAATGTCCTTCGTTTTCATGCGCGCAATTGTAGATTCGGCTGGCGTTACTGCTCACTGCCGGGTGCAGTGTTTCAAGGTCGACGGCGCACAGTCACCGCCGGACGGGGCGTGCCCGCCGCGGTTGCTTCCGTCGCTTCAGGCTAGCTCCGATGACTCCGGGTTCAGATCGGGCACGTCTAGTGGCTCTCGCGCTTCCACTCGTACCGCCGCGGGGTGCCGCCCTTCATCTGGCCGATCGTGGCGGAGAGGACGCCCTCGGCCGACAGCTCGTACACGATGCGATTCGGGTAATCGTGGCGCGGGTTCTCGAACACCGCCCGCGCCGAGGTCAGCTCGGTGAGCACGAACTCGGTCGCCTTCGCGCCGCCGGGCTGCGCGGCGTACACCAGCCCGCCGTTGCGCTCGACGATCCGCAGGTATTCGAACGCGACCATCTTGCCGCTGGTGTTGACCGTGCGCGACACGGCGAGCATCGCGCCGCCCAGGGGCGGGCTCCAGCGCTCCTCGATCGACGACCCCGAGCTCCTTGTTCCGATCCACGCGCCCGCCAGCCAGGCCACGTCACCGATCGCGGCCGGCGCCGGCGTCGGCATCGGAATATCCTCCGCATGGCGGTACAGCCCGATCGCTTCCGACCGGGAATCGACCGAAACGCCCACCCGCAGGCCCTCGTCCGTGAGGCGGAAACTCCGCCGGATCTGCCCGATGCCCGGTTTGCCCGGCTCGCGCTCGAACTCGACCGTGTACTCGAACGTGCCGTCCTTCCACTCGCCGCGGTAGCGCACGACTCGTTGCTGCTCGGGGACCTCGGTGACCGAGCCGTCGAGCGCGATGCGCACATCGCGGTGCCCGGAGCCATGGCCGTTCAGGATGACCGCGCCCTCCGCGACCCGCATCGAGAACTTGGAGGCCATGGGAGGACCCAGTTGCTCGAGGGCGCGGCCCTCGGTGCGGTCCTCCACGAATATCCACTCGCCGTCGAGCGCGCGCAATTCGTCGGCCGGCGCCGAGGGCTCCTTCGAGACCTGCGCCGCCGGCACGCTCTGAGCGCACGCCGCCGAGACTGCCCCGAGGGCCGTGAGAATTGCGAGCGCCATGCCGAGCCGGGGGTGCAACCGCATCGTGGTGTCTCCTGCTCAAGTCGAATGTCGTGTGAACGGCGCACCGGCATCGAGGTGAGCCATGGCGTGCAGCCCCCAGTCGTAGGCACAATATACCAGCTCGAGGGGGCACTCGGGCGGTCCCCAGTGTCGAATCTACGCCGGTACAAAGACCCGAAGGACATCCCCGTTATACTCGGCTCTCATGAGCCTTGCCGCCGTCGGCCCCTACCAGATTGAGCGGGAACTCGGCCGGGGCGGCATGGGTGAGGTGTACCTCGCGCGAGACTCCCGGCTGGAGCGCCATGTCGCGATCAAGGCGTTGCCGGCGCACCTGGCGTCGGACGCGGATCGGCTGGCCCGCTTTCAGCGCGAGGCCAAGGTGCTCGCGTCGTTAAATCACCCGGGCGTTGGCGCGATTTACGGGCTTGAAGAGGCCAATGGGCATCAGTACCTCGTCCTTGAGTTTGTCGATGGCCAGACGCTGGCCGATCGACTGACCAGCGGTCCGATCCCGGTCGACGAGGCGGTTGCGCTGGCCGGGCAGATCGCCGCCGCGCTCGAAGCCGCGCACGACAAGGGCGTCGTTCACCGCGATCTCAAGCCCGGCAACGTGATGGTGACGCCCGACGGCGTGGTGAAGGTGCTCGACTTCGGGCTCGCCCGGACCGGGGATGGGCCGCCGTCGTCCGCCACGGCGCACGCCCTGGCCGACTCGCCGACCCTGACTTCGCCCCCGCGTGTGCACTCTCCGACGATCCACGGCGCCATCATGGGCACCGCGGGGTACATGAGCCCCGAGCAGGCCCGCGGCAAGCCGGTGGATAAGCGGTCGGACATCTTCTCCTTCGGCTGCGTGCTCTACGAGATGCTCACCGGCGTGATGCCGTTCCGCGGTGAGACGATGGTGGACGCCGTCGGGGCCACTCTGCACAAGGAGTCGGACTTCGCGTTGCTGCCCGCGGCGACGCCGCCCACCGTCCGCCTGCTGCTCGCGCAGTGCCTCGCCAAGGACAGGGCCAACCGCCTTCGCGACATCGGCGATGCGCGGCTGTCGCTCGCGCAGGCGATCGTCGATCCACGCGGTGCATCACTCGGGCTGGACCGCGTCGAAGAAAGGCCGCGCGGCGTGCCGTTGTCCGCGGCGCTCGCGGGTGCGTTGATCGTCGCGGGGATCGCGGGCAGCGTGGCGTGGTTCGCGTCGAGAGCGGCGCTGCCCGAGCCCGCGCGGGTCGTTCGGAAACTCGAGGTCGCCTCGATGGGTCCTGACGAGAAGTTCAACCCTGCCTCGCCGATCATTTCTCCCGATGGGATGAAGATCGCGTTCATTCACGACGACGCCGTGAAGGTGCGGGATCTCTCCACGTTTGAGATTGTCACACTGATAGAGGCGAAGGGCGCGGCATGGGTCGCGTGGTCGCCGGATGGCCAAAGGCTGGCTTATGCGACGGAGACAGACATGTTCACCGTCCCGCTCACCGGCGCCGGCCCGGTGCGCGTCGGAAAGCGTGAGTCCTCATTTTCACCCGCCTGGACCGATGACGACCGGCTCATCTTTGCGGATGGCGACAAGCCGAACGGGATCTTCGAGATGCCCGCCCGTGGTGGAACACCACGGCTCCTGCTCGAGGCGAAAGAGGATGCGGACATTGATTTTCACGCGGTGTCCGCGATCCCCGGGACAAACGTGCTGCTGCTCGTTCGCCATCGCATCGACCAGAGGGTTCCGATCGAGGCATGGGACGGCTCCCGATCGGTGGTGATCGCGGACTTCGAAGATCAGTACATGTCGTCGCCGGTCTGGTCGCCGACAGGACATGTCCTGTTCGCACGAGGGTTCGGGAAGACCGAGATCTGGGCGGTTCCGTTCTCACCCCGGCGGATGGAGGTCACGGGCGAAGCGTTTCTCGTCCAGACGGATGCGACGGCGCCCTCGGTCTCCGCATCGGAAGTGCTCTCGTTCGTCCGCGCGCCCGCGGGCCTGGGCGGCGAGATCGTCTGGGCGCTTCCCGACGGATCGATGGAAGTCATCGGGGACGGTGGGAAGTTCGTCTCCGGCGCTCTCGTCTCGCCCGACGGGACGCGCATCGCGTTCACGGGCGGAAACTCTCCGATGGACGCGGAGGTCTGGGTGCGAGACCTCGAGCGAGGGATCAACACCAGGATCTCATCCCTTGACGGGTTCATGGGCCCGGTCGCGTGGTCCCCCGACGGGCGGGAGATCGCGGTCTTCAACTTCAACCCGGCCGCTGGCGAGAACGCCATGACAACCAGGTTCCTCGCGGCGGATGGATCGGGCCCGACCCGCCAGCCGCACGCGGGCATCCTGCCGGCGTTCAATGCCGACTGGACGCTCGCCGTGCGGGTATCCGATCCACGCCGCGGCTCGTCAGACGCCGTGGCGTTTGATCTCGAACACATGTCCGAATTGGGTCTGGTTGCACCGGGAGTCACGATGTCGGGCATGTCGATCAGCCCGGACGGTGGCCTGTTCCTCTACGAATCGAAAGAGTCGGGCAGGTCTCAGGTCTTTTGCACGAGGTTTCCGAGCGGCGAAGGGCGCTGGCAGGTCTCTGGCGACGGGGGAAGTTCGCCGAAATGGTCCCCTGAGGGGTCTTTGGCGTATTACTTGAATTCCGATGATGAACTGATCAAGGTCTCCCTGACGCGTGAGCCGACCATCCGCTTCGGGCTGCCGACAAAGGTGTTCCCGGCCATGCCCAAGGTGGACAACGACATCGTTCCTGCCCCCGACGGCAGGCGGTTCATCGCGGTTCGTCAGAAGAACGAAGAGGCCGCCAAAGTCGGTCACAAGATCCTGCTCATCGAGAACTGGTACGAGGAGATTCGCGAGAACCGAAGACGATAAGTGAGAACTTGCCTACCCGTCAGCGGCCCGCCACCTTCTACGATCGCCCATGCATGGCGGGCCCCGCGGCGACCGCGGCCGCGTGCCCGCCGGAGAGAACTAATGAACACCGCATCCTTCACGTTCTGCGCAATGGCGATGGCAGTCGCTGCGCTGTTGCCCACGTCGGCTATTGCCGCCCCGCCCGAGCGCACGCTGCCAGTTGATCCGGTGGAGCTCGTCGCCGGCCACGAGGTGGCCGGGAACCCGGAACTCACGATCGAGCGCGATGGTTTCGCGTACCTCTTCGCGACTCCACAGAGCAAGGCGGAGTTTGAGAGGGACCCGGCGAAGTTCGAAGTGGCTGACGGCGGGGCGTGCGGACGCATGGGCCCGCTGTCGGGGCTGGGGGACGCCCGCCGGTATGCCGTGCACGAGGGCCGCATTTACCTGTTCGCGTCCGACGGTTGCCGCGCGGGTTTTCTCAAGGATCCCGCCAAGTGCATCGAGAAGGATGACGAGAAGGTCTTCGGCAGCAACGAACAGGTCGAGCAAGGCCGGGCGATGCTGGACAAGGCCGTGGCGTGGGCCGGAGGCGCGGATCGTCTTCGGCGTCTTCAGACCTACCGCGCCACATCGGCCCGGAAGGAGAAGCACGGGGATACCGAGTACGCCATCACGAACGAGACGGCGATCGCATTCCCCGACGGCATGTTCAAGAAGGAGACATGGAACGACTCGTGGTTTTCGACGACGTCCGGGCCCGACGGCGGGGCGATGGCGTCCGCGCGTGGCGAAGAACGCATCGCCGACAGCCGGGCGCGGGCGTTCCGCCGCGCAATGTCGCGATGGCCGATCGTCATCCTCAAGACGTATGTCGATGGCGCCCCCAGAGCCGATTGCCCGGGGTTGATCGTGATCGCCGACGGTGAGGGCGTGGTGGGGGATGCTCGCGCTGAGTTTGTGAAGGTGTGGCTGAACGGAGCGGCCTCGCGCCTCGCGATCGACAGTGCATCCGGCGAGTTGCTGCAACTCGGCTATCACGGACGGGACGGGACCATGTCGGTCGGCGATTCTGTCCGAACGTTCACTGCCCGGGCGACCGGGGACGGCGTCACGTTGCCCACCGCCTACACCGTGTCATTCAACGGCAAGGACCTGCCCGGCGCCGCGGCAAAGATTGACGCGTTCGAGGTCAATCCCGTCCTGCCCGAGGACCGCTTCAAAGTTCCCCCGAAGTAGCCCCCGACACGGCGGAAGCTCCGAAAGCGAAACCCCCCCTTGGTCCCGCGAGCCGGGCGTTATCGAACAGTGGACTTCGCGTGGTGTCCCACGCGCCCCAGAGACGTCATGGCTGTCACTCCACTGGTCCTTGGAGCGGCGGTCGCATTTCCCCTGGGTGTCATCTTTCGCGCAACGATGCGAGCGCCGCGCTCAAGCCGGAGTGGGCGTGGCCGCCGAGCGCGAAGCGCACGTCCGCGAGTTCATATACTGAAGCCAGGACGATCTTGAACGGAGCAACCGTGGGAGGCGACGATCGCTCTGAGCCGCACGGCCGCGCCGAGGATGTCACGGCGGACATCCGGAGCGGGGATGTTGCCGCCGGGCCCGCCGTTCGTGCCTGGGTGCCCCATGCCGGCGCGTCGGCGACGCGCTTTGCGCCGGGAACACTTCTACTCAATCGGTATCGCCTCCTGGTTCCGCTGGGGCGCGGCGGGATGGGCGAGGTCTACCGAGCCGACGATCTCGAGTTGGGTCAAGCGGTCGCGCTCAAGTTCCTTCCGGCCGAACTGGCGGCCGATAGCGCGCGGCTCGCCATGCTCCGAGCCGAAGTCGCCTCGGCGCGACAGGTCTCGCATCCGAATGTCTGCCGCGTGTTTGACCTCGTCCGCGCGGAGACGCCCGACGGGCCGCTCGCGTTTCTTTGCATGGAGTTCATCGACGGTTCCGACCTGGCGTCGCTGCTCGCTCGGGCGGGGCGCCTTGCCCGTGAGAAGGCCTCCGACGTTGCGCGGCAGGTCTGCTTCGGACTTGCGGCCGTCCACGACGCAGGGTTCATCCACCGTGATCTGAAGCCGGCGAACGTCCTGGTCGACGGGCGAGGCCGGGCCCGGCTCGCGGATTTCGGGATCGCGATCGATCGAGCTTCGCAGCACGAGGGCATGGCGGGCACGCCGCAGTATCTTCGCGTCGGTGTTGTTCTTCGGCGGCATTGGCGGCACCTTCGCGGATCGTCGGATTCGCACTGTCCTGGCGAGCATCGCCGTGATGCTACTCGTGGCGGCGGCGAGCAAGCTCCTCCGATTGCCCGTCTTTGGCGGCTGAACCGGAACGAGATCCACTACCGCTGCGGCACAAAAGCGACAACCCCCGAGTCTTGCGACCCGGGGGTTATGCGAATAGCGGGGGCGTCCTAGGCGGTCCAGGAGAGGCGACCGGGCGGCGGCGAATGGCGGTCATTGGCAGTTCAAACGTGGCGGAATTGTCGGTGTTTTGGAAGCGACAAACGTCGTAAGTGCTTATCCCATCAGCATATCCGCGACGTCACCCCGTCTGACCCCGACATGACGACCGGCAGCTGTGACCAGTCGCCGGCGCGGTGACTTAGAATGACACGTCCGCTGGCGCACGGGCTTTGATGGCCCAATCCGGAGAGACTCATCCGAGCTCTCACCACAGCGGCACCGGCAGCACGGGCTGCCGTCAACTGGTGAATGCCGTTCCGCCGAAAGGCCAGAAAGGCACGCATGCCGCGACGACCCGTTGCTGAATCTCGTGACGACCGTCCTCTCGCCGAGTTGGCTGAATCCACGCTGATGGAGTCTGGCTGCCCGACGGCCGAGGCTGCGTGGCTGGCCGCCGCGCTCATGGACCCTCGAGTCCTTCCCGCCGAGCACGCCGTCACGCGCGATGGCGATCTCTCACTCCCCGCCAGATGCCGGCTTGAGCACTTCGGGCGTCAGTTCAAGGCCTCCCCCGATCGTGACATCGCCGTGCTACTCGGTTTCGATCGGTTGGGAGTGGCCGACCGTGATCTTGTCCGGTTGCCGAACCAAGGCCCCTGGAGCTTCGTTGAGTCGGAAGCGAACGCATTCCTGTCTGTCTGCCGTGCCAATCAGATCGATTTCACGCGAGCGCTGGTTGCGGCCGGTCATCTGTCGCGGTACTTGCCAAGGCTCGTGGCAGAGCTCCTCCCAAGCGGTGGCATCGATTGTGCCCAGGCCATTGACTGGTCGAAAGTCCTGCAACTGGGCGAGCAACCCGGATGGTGGCCAACTTCGCATAGTTCATCCCAGACAGCGGAGGAGGATCGAGATCCGACCTCCTTGGTGTTTTGGCTGGCGATGGCAGGGCCCATGGCGCTCGACGCGGTCATTCCCCGCGTCGAACTTGCGCGACAGGAGGGGCCCGAAAGCCTGGTGCGCGCCGTGCACGCCATCGGATGGTCGATCGGTACTTGGACAAGGCGCCCACGTGCGAGCGGCCCCATTCATCCGACGTGGTATCACGAATTGGGTCCCGACTTCGCCGCGCGCGCCCAACGGATCTTCGACATCGTGGACAGCGTAGTGGGAGCCAAACCCTTCGAGTCTGGCATCCCGTTGAGAGAGGCGTGGCTTCGGTACGCATGGATGAGCTTCGACCGACAGGCCGAGTCGATGCCTCAGGGGTTGCGCGCCCGGCTCTACATGGCGGCCGCGGACGAGATCGGTCGGCTCCGACCGTTGTTTCGTCGGGCAGCAGAACCCGCGGCAGCGGCCGAGTTTCGAAGCATCACTGACTTCTACAGCACGTGTGTGCATCTGGTTTTTGACCTCGGAACGCTCTGGCAGGGCCTCAAGCCCCTGTTGCTCGCGTTCTGCTCCCTGCGGGCTCAGGCGGTGGCGACTGACCTTCGGTTCTGGCATGATGCGGAGCGTGACGGCAAGGAGCCACCGGCCTGGCTCGCCTGGTCGATGATCCCTACAAACATCGTCGCCGCCGTCCACAACTACGCCGGCCGCGAGCAGGAAAGGGGCGATCCGGATCTCGAGGCTGCAAGAGCCGGTTTCGCAGCGTTCTGCCTCGAGCGCCTCAAGACGAGGAAACGTCGCGCCAGCGCCGGTGACGCTCGTTCTGTCCCCGAAGGGCACGCCCCAGAGCTTGTCGAACCAGACCCGAACTGGCGAGAGTGCCTGATCCGCGCCGCGCGGGAGCTCCGCGTGAATCCGGCCGGTACGGGTCACCACATCCTTCACCACGCCTGCCAGAATGATCCGGATGAGCAGGTGAAGGAGGCCGCCCGAATCGCGTACGCGGAAATGCGAGGCGGCTGGGGGTCTGCAAAGCGCATATCGCCACGCACGTTGCTCTTGCGCGCCTTCGCCTGGGTACGGCAGGGACATCTTCTCAGTCTCGGCGTCACGCCTGACCCCGTTGGAGTGCAGCGTACTCGCGACGAAGAACGTCGCCGGACGACGGAACCAGAACCGGAGCCGGGCGTATGATGGAATGACCCGCTGAACGAGCGCACTCTGCGCTTCATGCCGATCCTCGGCGACGCGGTTCCAAGGGTGGTCATCCACTGTGGATGACCCAATGCAAGCCCCTCGGGAACCTCAACGTGAACAATGCGAATTCACCGTTTCATTGCGCCATCAACATCTCGATGGCTAGCGACCCCGTCGCCATCGTCCGTCCCCATCTGCGCGGCTCCAGCCTGCTCATTGTCGGCGGAGACGAACGCGCAGGCCAGCTGGAACGTTTGCGCAGTGACTTCGACCTGCGCGACGCGATCTGGGCACCCACTCGTGACTCCGATCCCACGCCGCGTCGGTTCCGCGGCCTGATTCGCAGGCCGCGCCTGACTCTCGTCGTGCTCCTGGAAGGGCTGATCCGCCACCAGCACGCCCGAGAGGTCGTCGCGCTCTGCGCGCAGTCGGGGAAGCCGCTCGTGCGGATCTGGCGTAGCCCGAACCCGGTTGCCGTGGCGCACGCGGTCCTGTGTCAGGCGTCGGGCCGACTCATCCTTCCCATCGTGAACTAAAGCCGCCCGCAAGTCCACACCCGGCTCGCGCGCGGCGGCCCGCGTTGGGCTAACGCGCGCGGCCTCATTCGGAGTTCGCGTATGTCGCAATCACAGAGTCAGTCGAACAGTGGTACGCCCATGAGCGCGCAGGCGGCCGCCCGCATCCAGAGCGCGGGAGCCAAGTCGAGCGGGGGCCAGACGCCCTCGGGGAGTTTCCCCGCCCGCGCCCAAAGCGCGGCCGCGCACAACAGCGGCAAGCGAGGTGGCGGCGGGAAGAAGTAGGCATGTCGACCACCGCGCCCCAGCGCAAAAGCGCTGGGGCGCGGATTTTACGGCGTCGGTAGCACAGGCCCTTTCACGTGCCGATGGCCAAGAGGCACACAAAGCACTCCGGCGCGGTCGCATACCTGCGACGGTTCACCGACCGAGAGGATCGATCAGTTCGCTCGCGGACATTGGCCGCAAGCGATCAATCGCCCTAATGGGTCAAGGTCGAAAATGGTTCAGCGAACGGTCACGCCCCTGGCAAGCTCTTGAAACCGCCGCGCATCATCTTTCACCGACGTGCCGCGAAGCCAAGCCGTCCAGTGCGCTTGTTGGCGATTGCCCGCCAGAATGATTGAGGAGTTGGGCACGTCGTTCGATGCCGGCGCAGGCGACGCGTTGTTCACTTCTTCGCGAGCGGCGCCCGCTTGGTCCGACACGATGGGCAGCAGGTGTGTATTGAAGAACGCCTCTGCATCAGAGGTGGTCGCGAGCTCGGTCAGG
>CAZCPB010000061.1:0-17768 GCA_964500365.1 uncultured Phycisphaeraceae bacterium | reverse complement strand
ACCCCACCTCCATCACTCCCATCACCTCCATCACCTCGATCACCACTACGCCGCCTTCGCCAGCGCCGCCCCCTGCCCCACCGGCAGCGACAAGGTGAACGTGCTCCCCTTGTCGATCGCCGAACGCACCGTGATGTCCCCGCCGTGCAGCCGCACCACCTGGCGCGCGAGCGCCAGGCCCAGCCCCGAACCCGTGATCCCCGCGATCCGCTTGTCCTTGGCCCGGTAGAACTTGTCGAAGATCAGCTCCGTCTCCTCGGCGCTGATCCCGATCCCGTTGTCCGTCACGTGCACCAGCACCTGCCCCGGCGCCTCTTCCACCTTCACCGTCACCTGCCCCCCCACCGGCGTGTACTTGAGCGCGTTGCCCACCAGGTTGTGCACCGCCAGCGCGATCTTGTCCCGGTCCCCAGTGAGCACCGGCAGCTTCGGCGGCAGGTCGAACGAGAGCGCGATCTCCCTGTCCGTCGCCTGCGCCCGGTAGTCGGCCGCCAGCTCCTCGAACAGCGCGTCCAGCCGGACGTCCGACGCGTGCACCTTGAACGACCCGGCCTCGATCTCCGAGACCGAGAGCATGTCCGCGACCACCCGCTCGAGGCGGCGCGACTCCTGCGCGATCACGTTGATGCACTTGGCCCGGACCGCCGCGTCCTCCGCACCGTCCTCGACCATCGTGTCGAGGTACAGCCGGATGTTCGTCAGGGGCGTCCTCAGCTCGTGCGTCACCTGCGCCACGAACGAGTTCCGCGACTCGTCGGCGACCCGCTGCTGCGTCACGTCCTCCACCAGCACCATCGCCGCGGCAGATTCCTCACGGCGCATCGCCCGCACCGTGAAGCGCAGCGTGGAGACCCGCTCCCCCGTGCTCTTGACCTCGACGCTCACCCGCTGGCGCGACTGGCCCGCGCTGGCCGCCCGGACGGCCTCGACGAGCCTCGAATCCGAGGCGACCGTCGCGAACTCTTCCCCCACGCAACGCCCGTCGGTCCCGAGCATCGCCGCCCCGGCGCCGTTGATGTACTTGACCCGCCCGCGGTCGTCGACCAGCACGAGCCCCAGCCACAGCGCATCGCACGCGGCGCTCAACTCGCCCCCGCCGCCGCCCGTGTCGCGACCCGCCAGCGCCCGCCCGAGCTCCTCGGCCATCACGCCGCGACGAAGCGACTCGCGCTCCGAGAGCACCGCGTTCCACGCCCGCGCCTCGACGCCGAAGGACGGGCTGACCTCCAGCGCGCCCGCGGACTTCTCCCCCGCCGCCGCCGCGCGCAGCGCCTCGGCCACCGCCCCCACGCCCCGCACGCGCCGACGCATCGACCGGTACGCCAGCAGCGACCCGGCAAGCCCGCACGCGCCCGCGACCCCCAGGCCCGGCGCGAGCCCGCTGTCCGCCAGCCCGCGCGCGGGCGATCGCGCCTGCGCCTCGAGCAGCGCCGGCCCGCGCCCCTTCACGTCGATCGTGACCCGCTCGGCAAGAATCCCCTCGACCAACGGACCGGCCGCCATCTCCCCCGCGCCCCACGCCCCGGGGAGCGCGTCGGCCGATCGCGACGGGTCCGCCCCGTCGATCAGCACCGTTCCCCCGGGGAGCAGCACGCGGCAGGACGACAGCCCCGCGCCCGCCATCGCGTCGGCAATCTGGCTGCGCGCGACCGCGAACTGATCCGCCGACAGTGTGTCCTCGACCGAACGCGCCAGCGTCCTCGTCACCGCCCGCAGTCGATCGGCCGCCGCCGCGTCACGCGTCTCGCGCTCGATGCGCAGCGCCCACCAGCCAGCGCCGACAAGCACGGCGGTCAGGACCCCGGCGAGCGACAGCCCGGCCGACGCGACGAGCGACTCGCCGCGGGGAAGCCACCGGCGCATTGACAAACCGCTCTCCGGCATGCCCGGGAATCTCCGATGCCCCCCGTGAGGCATCCGTCCTATCGGTTGAAGGGCCGCGGCGCTCCATCCGCACCCGCGGCGTTCGCGCAATCGACGTCCGCGTACGGGCACCCGTCCGAGAACGCGCCGAGGCTGCCGACACCGCGCGCCGGCGCGGCGAACAAACGCCGCGGTCTCGTGCGTCCGGGTTCATTGGGGTATCCGCCCGGCCGATCTTCGTTGCCATGCCCCGCCAGGAGGATCTCGGGCCAGGGACCGCCGCGGCCCCACGCGCCACGGGCGCCGGCCGCGCCGACCGGCGCGGGCACGGACGCCTGCGCGGCGAGGGCGCGCTCTGCAACCTGGGACAGATCCTCGACATCTCCGCCGGAGGGATGCGGGTTCTCTCCGACTCGCCCCTCAAGGGAAACCAGCGCGTCGCCTTCGCCCACCCCGACCGCGGGCGCCTCGCCATCACGGCCCGCGCCGTCTGGTGCAAGAAGGTCCGGCGCGGCTGCTTCGCGGTCGGCCTCCAGTTCGTCAACGTTTCCGCCGAGGACCGGCGCGAGCTGCTCCGAAGCCGCCTCGTCGCGTTCGCACGCGAGGAATCCCGCGAGGCGCCCGCCACGGCGCCGGCCCGGGCCGTGTCCGCCCAGACCGTCACGCTCATGGCTCTCGCCGCGTGCGGGCTCCTCCTGCTCATGGCCGCGTGGAAGATCGACCCCGACAAGGACCTGCCCGCCAACCTCATGGCGGTCGAGGCCTGGCCGGCGGTGGTCGCCGTGTGCGGCCTGGGCGCGCTGGTGATCCTCGCGCGCCTCGACCGGCGGGGCGGGCGGATGCCGCCCAGCGTGACCGACGAGATCGTCCGCCTCCGCGAGTCGCAGAGCGTGCTGCGGAGCCTGGTCCGCAGCTCGATCGACGGGGTGATCTTCGTCCGCACCACCGACGCGCGCGAGGGCGCCGAGCCCCGCTTCGAATTCCAGCTCGTCAACCCCGCCGCCGAGGCCTTCCTGGGCACCAGCGCCGAGCGCCTCATCGGCACGATCATGAGCCGCGACGTCCGCGTCCTCCGCGAGTGCGGCATCTTCGACGACGCGGCCCAGACCTGGCAGACCAACCTCCCGCTCCGCAAGGAACTGCACGTCGCCTCGACCGACCGCTGGGTGCTCCTGACCATCACCCGCTTCGCGTACGGCCTGCTCATCACCCTCGCCGACATCACCGAGCGCCGCCGCTCGCAGGCCCAGCTCCAGCGCCTGGCCTTCAACGACCCGCTCACCGGACTGGCCAACCGCGCCCGCTTCCGCGAGCTGCTCCGCGATGCGCTGCACCGCTCCCGCCAGATCGCCGGCTACCACGTCGCGGTCATGTACCTCGACTTCGACCGCTTCAAGGTCATCAACGACAGCCTCGGGCACGGCGTCGGCGACGCCCTCCTCCAGAGCATCGCCCTCCGCCTCCGCGCGCACTTCGGCATCCCCGTCGGCGCCGACTCGGGCGAGCGCATCGTCCTGGCCCGCCTCGGCGGCGACGAGTTCGTCGTCCTCATGGACCGCATGGAGAGCACCGACGCCATCCTCCGCTCGGCCGACTCGCTCACCAAGGCCCTCTCCGCGCCCCACGAGATCTCCGGGCACGCCGTCGTCTCGACCGCCAGCGTCGGCGTCGTCGTCGTCTCCGACTCCGAGGACACGCCCGAGTCGGTCCTCCGCGACGCCGACATCGCCATGTACGCCGCCAAGCAGGCCGGCAAGGGCCGCTGGGTCCTCTTCGACGAGCGGATGCGCGGCGTGGCCGTCAACCGCCTCGAACTCGAGAGCGAGCTGCGCGCCGCCGTCGGCGGCGAGGGCTTCGAGCTGGTCTACGAGCCCATCGTCTCCGTCGACGACGGCTCACCCCTGGCCTTCGAGGCCCTTATCCGCTGGAACCACCCCCGCCGCGGCAAGATCAGCCCGGGGGAGTTCCTGCCCCTGGCCGAAGAAATCGGCCTCATGCCCGACATCGGCCAGTGGGTCACCAGGGCCGTCTGCGCCCGCGCCGTCACCCTCAACCGCGCCATGCCGCGCGACGGCGGGACGCTCATCGCCCTCAACGTCTCACGCGCCGAACTCCTCCAGCACAACCTCCTCGACCGCTTTGAACGCATCCTCTCGGACTCGGGCGTCCACCCCTCGAACGTGTGCGTCGAGATCCCCGAGACGCACCTCGCGGTCGATCAGCAGCGCGTCAAGGAACTCCTCGTCGGCTTCAAGCGCCTCGGCCTGGTCGTCGCCCTCGACGACTTCGGCACCGGCCACTCCTCCCTGCACGCCGTGCAGGAACTGGCCGTGGACATCCTCAAGATCGACCGCTCGCTCCTGGCGACCGAGGGCGGCGTCTTCCGCAACATCGCTGTCTTCAACGCCGTGATGGAGCTGTCACGCCACCTGAAGCTCAAGGTCGTCGCCGAGGGCGTCGAGCGCCCCGAGCAGCTCGTCCTGCTCCAGTCCCTGGGCTGCACCTACGCCCAGGGCCGCCTCTTCGGCACCGAACTCGCCGAGCACGAGCTCCACGGCATGCTCGATCAGGCCAAGCGCCGCGCGGCGTGAACCCGCCCCCGTCGCTTCGTCGCCGCTCACGGCAGTTCCGGCCCGAACGCGTCCGGCAGCAGGTCCTTGAGCCTCCGGTGGTACACCTCGGGCGTGTCGCAGATGCAGTACACATCCGCGCTCGGCCCGAACTCGTGGATCACCTGCCGGCACGACCCGCACGGGGCCTTCACGATCTTCCCCGGGATGTAGATCAGGACCGCGCTGATCTCCGTGTGGCCCTGCGTCACCGCGTGGAAGATCGCGTTGCGGCAGGCGCACATGGTGAGATTCGCCGCCGCGTTCTCCACGCGGCAGCCGGTGTACACCTTCCCGTCGTCGGTCATCACCGACGCCCCCGCCGCGAACTTGGTGTGCGGGCAGTACGACCGCGCCGACGCCTCGCGGGCCGCCTTGATCAGGGCCTTGATCACCTCGGTGCTCATCGCCGTCGTCATGCTGGGACCTCCTCGAGAAGAAACCTCGGGACGACCTCACCGCAGACCGGCGCCGCAGGGCGCTGGTGGACAGCGGGTCCAGCATACCACGGAATCACGGACCGATTCGCGCGGATTCGAGCCAAATTCACAAGTCCAGCCCAGCGCTCGTTCGCGGCGCGGCCGCGCACCTGAGGTACCCGTGCGTCGGCGGGCCCTGCTCAGAATGACCCACCCGGAGCCTCACCCCGGTCGAACACAAGAATCTCTCCCAGGTCCTTCCTCTCAATGTCCGGCACCACGCAGCCCTCCGCCGGGTACCCGACCGGCAGGAGCAGGAACGGCCGCTCGTGCTCGGGACGCTTCAGGATCTTCGCCAGGAACCCCATCGGGCTGGGCGTGTGCGTCAGCGTCACGAGCCCCGCGTGGTGCACCGCGGCGATGAAAAAGCCCGCCGCGATCCCCACTGACTCGTTGATGTAATACACCTGCCCCTGCCTCCCCGACTCGTCCGGGTCGTCGCGCGCCAGCTTGAAGAGCACGACGAGCCACGGCGCCACTTCGAGGAACTCCTTGTTCGAATCGGTCCCGAGGGGCGCGAGGTCGGCGAGCCACTCGGGCGTCGCGCGGCGCAGATAGAACTCGCGTTCCTCGGCCTCCGCCCCCGCGCGGATCTCCTTCTTGACCGCCGGGTCCGACACTGCCACGAACCGCCACGGCTGCTTGTTCGCCCCCGACGGCGCCGTGCCCGCGGCACGGACACACCACTCGATCACGTCGCGCCCGACGGGCCTGTCGCTGAACATGCGGACGCTGCGGCGTTGACTCAGGACGCTATAGAAAGCACGGGCCGCCGGCGCCGCGGGAATCGACGGGCGGTACGGCTCGTAAGGCACGGTGACGAAACGTGGGGGGACCGATTCGCTCATGCCCGAGAGTATCACGCGGATATCCAGAGCCGGTTCAGAATCAAAGCCGATCCGAGGCCCTCTTGAAAGCACACCCGACTCAGTGTCGATTGGTCACCACAAACCCGCGGTGCAGGAATCCGGTCTTGCTCAGGCCCGACATTTCGCGACCGACGAAGGTGCCGCCCGCAAAGACGGTCTCGCCCACCTGGGCGTCGACGATTCGAACGTCTGTCACAACGATGAAGGTGGCCCCCGTCACCTCGACGCGTAGCCGCCGGGCCCCGGCGGAATCGGCGCGATCCTCAATCAGTTTGCCCACCAGGAACATCGCCTCGCCTTCGGGCGGCGCTTCGCCGGCCTTGCACAGCCGTTCGATGATCGGAGAGTTGACGCGCTTGGCGAGGTTTGAAAGCCCCAAGCCCACGACTTCCTTGAGAGCAACCGCGGAACGCTCCTCCGCCTTGGCCCAGCCAGGGTCGGAGGTGTCCGCTTCCACGCGGATGACCGCCAGATCGTCCTTGCTGCTCGACACGGCGACGACACGGGCCGCCCGCGGATCACCGCCGTGGAGCGCCGCGGCCGTCAGCACGTCGGCGCCGCGCACGAGCCGAGCGAGCGCGACGATCTCGCAGCCGTCGGAGACTACGAACCCGAAACCGCTCCGCTCCCGTCCGGCGGCATCGGTTGCGGTGATCCTGACGAGAGAAGCAAGATTGTCCGAGACAACGTCGGCGGCTCGCACACGCTCCGCCATCGCACCAAGGACAAACCAAAACACGACCACCAGCGCCTGAAACGCCATCCCGCCACGAATGGTGCGCATGCAACGCTCCCGAGCGAAGCCGCCGCTCCGCGAGCATCCTAACGAATGTGTGCGGAAACGGTCAAGGTCAGGCCGCGACGGATGACGAATGATCGACCGGGCCATCGCGGCGCATCAAGGACCGCAAAAACACAACCGGCCGCGCGACGCGGCCGGCTGCTTTCTCATCGCTTGGTGCGGGATCAGCCGCCGCCGCCCGGGGGGCCGCCGCCGACCGTCCCGGTCACGGGCTGGTTCGTGAACCCGTCGATCTTGTTCGTCGTCGTCATGCCGTTGAACGTCACGTACCGCCGCCCGCCCGCCGAGCCGTAGGACGTCTGGCGCTGCGGCCAGTACGGGTAGCCGTTGATCTGCCGGTGCAGGTAGTCCGAAGCGTTGACGATCAGCGTGCCCTGGTAGTACCGGATCGACCCGCCGTCGCCGCCGTTATCCACCCACTGCTCGGGCTCGACCAGCTGCACGATCAGGTCCTGAAGGTCCTTGGCCCGCTCCTCGCGGCTCTTGACCTCGATCCCCCCGACGCCGATGCCCGGCCCGGTCTGCTGGTTGTTGTCACGGAACGGGCTCTGCCCGCTGCCCCCGCCCGCGTTGCTCTGCAGCACGCTCTGAAGGTCGAACTGCGGCGCGTTCGTGTAGTCCGGCACGACCAGGAGCAGGTCGTTGATGTCGTAGATCTCGACCCGCTTGTACTTGTTCAGGCGGGCCTTGGGGCCGACCTGCAGCGTCCCGCTCTCGGAAAGCTGCCACGAGTTCCCCCCGGCCACGAAGTCGTCGGCCGACTTCTCGAGCAGCCGCTCCAGCAGCTTGAGCGCCGTCATGTTGCTGAACTTGAACGAGACCAGCTTTTCCTTGTCGAGGCCGGTGGTGTTCTGGTCGTCGATCCACAGGGGCTCGATGTCGGCCCCCGTCAGCTCGGCGATGTACTTCAGCGCGTCCTCGACCCGCTGGTCCTTGAACTCGCCGGTCACCGGCTTGAGCATCCGGTTCAGCGTGTCGCGCTGCGGGATCCCCGTGCTCACGAACGACGGGCCCGCCGTCGTCTGCGCCGAGGCGAGCGACGCCCCGCCGAAGAGCGCGCCGAACGCCGCGACCGGGACAAGGCTGGAAAGCTTCCGACGCATGCTCATGGATCACTCCTTAACCGCCGCGCCACGCACGGAGCGGGCACGGTCCACCGGGGCGCTCCCGCGCCCTCCCGGTCCACTGGCGAGTACGCGGGCGCCGGCCGCGAGTTCCATCGGAACTTCACGCACCGCCCGTTCAGCGCCGAAGGCCGGCGCCGATTCGCCCAGTTGACCGGCAATCGATGCGCCCGTCAAGCGCGCCCGATTGCCTCTCCCGCTCAATCCAATCATACACCAAACGCTGCTGGTTTTCCACAATGTTCTCGGCGTGGGAACTTTCCTCATGAATTCGAATGCCTCTCCAGAAGTGCCCGCTCTCCCGGGTCGATGAGTTGGCCGAACCCCGGTCCGTTCCGGCCCGCGGGTCGCCGCATCGCCCGCCTTCGGGAATCCCAGATCCCCGCAGGCCGTCCGCGATGCGGATCGCTTCGGCCGCTCCCCCGGGGCTCGGCCGCTCGGACGCGTGTCCGGCGCCGGCGCCTCACCACGAACGAGGAACGATTTCCATGATGACCACCTGCTTCCCGAACATGTTCACGAACTGCACGCCCGGCTGCACCCCCTCCTGGCCCACCTCCGCCTACCCGTACAACTTCGCGTTCGGCTTCACGCCGTCGCTCTTCACCCAGAACTACGCCCAGAACTATGCCCAGAATTTCGCCCAGAACTGCGGCCAGTACTGCACCCCGAACTACAGCCAGTACGTCCCGAACTTCAGCGCCTCCTGCACCCCGGGCCAGAACTGGAACACGGGCTACAACCCGGGGTATGTCCAGAACTTCTCCCCCTGGTACGCGCCCTCGTTCGCTCAGAACTGCTCGCCTTACGCCTATGGCGCCCAGACGTGGAACACCTACGGCAACACCGGCTTCACCCAGCCGTTCGGCTACCAGCCCTCGCCGATCGGCTCGTGGCAGTGGATGCAGAACCAGGGCTTCGACCCGATGACCCAGGCCTGCCAGCCCAACTGGTACGGCGCGCCGGGCTCGTGGAACAACTTCTACGGCAATCAATCGTGGAACGGCTGGAACAACTACGGCACGCCCTCGACCTTCTGGAACTACTCGAACACCCCGAACTACCACGGCGGGATGTACCCGATGAACTTCGCCCCCGCGTTCAACCCCGCGTTTACCAACGCTTCCTGCTTCCCCGGCTACGCCTGGAACTCGTTCTACACCGCGCCCTTCAACACCACCGGCACGCCGAACGCGTTCTACTCCACGCCGGGCTGCTTCGGCACGCCCTTCACCGGCGCGTACTCGAACTACTCCCCGAACTGGAACTACGCGGCCCCCGGCTTCCCCGTCAACGGCCAGCCCGGCTTCACGCCCGCCCAGTGGAACGGCCAGAACGACGCGGCCCGCTACCAGAACGCCGCGCCCAACGGCACGATGAACCTCAAGCGCGACGCGGCCTGAACGCGTCGGCGTTCTTCATGAATGAAAAGGCCCCGGCCGTTCGGCCGGGGCCTTGTTCTTTTTCAGGGAAGAGCGGCCGTCCAGTTTCTCAGCAGCCGGCCTCGAAGGCGAGCACGAAGCCGTCGAAGTCGTCGCCGTTGACGAACCCGTTGGCGTCCCAGTCCGCCGCGATCAGCCCCTGCTCGAAGTCGGCCACGAACGCGTCGAAGTCGTCCCCGTTCGGGAACCCGTTGCTGTCGTAGTCCGACGGGCAGCGGAACGCGGCGTCGATGTCCGACTGCGTGACCTCCGCGGCGTTGCTCCCGCCGGGGCCGTCGGCCGGGTCCATGCACATCAGCGCGAGCAGCGTCTGGAACGCGCGGCCCTCCCACTTCCACCCGGTGTACACCACGTCATCCGAGGTGCTCGCCGTGTTGCGGTCGTCGATCTTCATCTCCTGGTCGTCGAGCGTCGCGCCCAGGAGCGTCGCGGCAAGGTTGGAGTCGTGGTAGTCCCACTTGCCGCTGAAGTTGATGTCGCCCTCGATGAACCGGTACTGCGTGATGTTGATCCCGCCGACGCCGGTCGAATCGACGTCGTTGAAGTCGCCGGGCGTGAGGTTGAACCCGGTGAGGTTGATGTCGTCCAGAAGGAAGAAGCCCTGCGGGTCGGGGTTCCCCGAGGAGTCGTACTTGGTCGCGGGGTTCTGGTCGGTGGGACCGCCGGCCAGCGCAGGGTTGAGCTCGCGGCTGGTCGCCGGGCTCAGCCCCTCGCCGTAGATCCACTCCTCGTCGGCCATGTCCGTGTCCACCATCACGCTCAAGTCGTTCAGGCGGTGACCGCGCAGCGGGTTGGTGCCGAAAAAGAACACGCGTGAACACTGGTCGGGGTTGAAGCCGGGCGAGTCGCTGATGCGCTGCTCGTTGCTGCGCACGTACTCCTTCCCGCCCTCGTTGCTGTACGCCAGGTCATCCACCATCTGGTACGGCTCGAGCGCCAGCGCCCCCGACTGGCTCGGCGGGAGAACGCCCGGGAGCGAGGTCTCGTACCCGAAGTCAACGCGGCTGTTGAAATCCACGTCGAAGTTCGGTTCCTTGCGCCAGGCGTAGGCGGGGCCGTACACGCTGGTGCTGCCGCTCATCGAGTGGTCGGGCCGCTTGCGGACCAGCACCACGCTGATCGAGCCGTCGTTCTTGACCTTGCCCGCCGTGTCGGTCGTCGGGATGTGCGAGGCGGAGTAGCTGCGCCGCGTCGTCGCCCCGGGGAGGATGGCGGGGATGTTCGACGCCCCTCCGCTCGTGGTCGAGTACAGGACGAGGAACCCGTTGCTGCCGATCGACAGCCCGTCGAGCGTGAACGCCTCGTCGATCTCCGGGATCTCGTCCCCGGGGTCGCCCGCCGTGAGCGGGCCGGGGATGTCGTCGCCGTCGTCCTGCCCGCCGGCGAGGATCGCGATCGCGTACCCGTCGAGGCTCATGCCCGGCTTGCCGTACAGCTCGATGTACTCGTTGAGATCGTCGTTGCTCCCCGAGCCCGGTGGATTCTGCACGAACTCGTTGATCACGACCTGCGAGAAGGCAATGGAGGTCCCCGCGGCAAGGGCGAGGAACGCGGCGAAACCTGCGATTCTCATCTCTTCAACTCCAAGGTAAGTGTCTCGAACTCGCGGACAAGGCCGGGCCGAGCGAGGACGGGCAGAAGGGCCGGGTGAACCCTGTGTTTGATTCTCTTCCCTGTCGTCGCCTCGCTCGACCTCTCTCCTTCCGAACCAACAAACCCGGCGCTCGGTCGCGCCGGTCCTACTTCGCGTTGGCGTTCCAGTACCGGCCGGTGGAAAGGTGGCCGCCGTACACCTTGCCCTCGATGTCCGGGTAGGTGTCGTCGGGCCCGTTCCGCGACTGGCCCCAGCCGAACTCGCCATCGCGGTTGAGGTCCTTGAACGTTTCGGCGTGACCGTCGGCGAACGAAAACGAGCCGTAGAGCTTGTCGTGCTGCTTCTTGTTGAAGGTGATGAAGCTGCTCTTGCCGTGCGCGGGGCCGAAGTCGCCGTAGCTCTGCCTCCCCCACCCGCCCTTGGCCGTCGGCTCCGGGCCGTCGCTCAGCGCCTTGACCACCCGGTGCTGCTCGCCGAGGAGCTTCGCGATCTCGTCGCTGTCGGTGCGGGCGTCGCCGAAGAGCGGCACGAGCGACGGCGGCACGGTCCCCAGGTACTTCTCGTTCAAGGGGCCGCGCACGTCCTTGATGCGCTTGGGGTCGTAGTTGATGTCGTCGACGCCCTTGACCTCCGTGTAGGCCATGTACCACGACTGCGTGTAGTTGCTGTTGTAGCCCGCCGCGATCAGCTCGCCGATCTCCTGCTCCGTGAACTTCTTGTACCCCTTGTCGTTCACCCGCGCCGGGACCAGGTTCTGGTTGAGCTTGCCCGGGTTGGAGGGGCACAGCATCTGGCCGGGCTTGGCGTAGCCCCCGACCACCAGGTCGGCGACCCACCCGGTGGTGTCGATCGGGCCGTACCCGCTGGGCGTGCGGTTGTCGAAGGGCCCGCTGCAGAAGAAGCCGCGCGCCGACTGTGCGTACGCCGCGCTGCTCGTCGCGAACTGGCGAAGGTTGCTCAGGCACTTGGTCTGGCGGCTCAGCTCGCGGGCCGAGCCCAGGGCCGGCAGCAGGATGCTGATCAGCAGCGCGATGACGGCGATGACCACCAGCAGCTCGATGAGCGTGAACGCGGGCGCGCTCACCGGCGCGCCCCCGTTTCGGCGAGATGGACGCGGCAAGGGAGAGAAAGAGTCGCGGGTCGTCACGGGAGGCGGCAGCTTACGGCCGCCCGTGCCGCGCTCCGTCAAGAACGCGCGAAGAGTTCGCGAAGACTGCGCAAACCTCCCGCGCTCTTATCGATCGTTTAGCGCAGCGGGCCTGCAATCCGTGCGCACCGTGCGATATGTTCTCAACCCTCGATCGGCGGGTTTCCGCTCGCGCGTCGCGCGCCGCCGGTTGGGCTTCCTTATTTCACCAGGAGTTGAGAGACATGAACATCAGGGTCGCAATGGGTCTGAGCGCGCTGCTCGTCGGCGCCGCCGGCGCTTCCGCCGACATCCGCATCACCGAGTACATGTACCAGGGGAACAACGCCGGCGCCGATGCGCTCGCCGAGTTCTTCGAGATCACCAACTTCGGCGCCGCCGCGGTCAACATGGCCGCGTGGAGCATCGACGACAACTCGCAGACGCCCGGCTCGCAGAGCCTGGCCTCGCTCGGCATGCTCGCGCCCGGCGAGAGCGCCGTGGTCACCGAGATGACCGACGCCGCGTTCCGCGCCCGCTGGGGCCTGGGCGCCGCCGTCAAGATCCTCGCCGGCAACACCCAGAACCTCGGGCGCGGCGACGAGATCAATCTCTACGACGGCACGACGCTCATCGACCGGCTCACGTTCGATGACCAGGCCGGCAAGGGCTTCCGCACGCGGGCCGCGAGCGGCTGGCGCTATCGCTCCCTCGGCGGCGGCCCCTACGGCGATGCCGACTCGACCTGGGCTCTTTCGACCGTCGGCGACGCCCAGAACTCGTGGAAGGCGATCTCTCCCGCTAACGCCGACGACATCGGCAGCCCCGGCTCGTACGTCGTCCCGGCCCCCGGCGCGCTCGGCCTCCTCGGCCTCGGCGCTCTGATCGCCGGCCGCCGCCGCGCCCGCTGAGTCACCCCGCGGAGTCCGGCGCGCCAGGCCGGCGCGCCTTCATTCCGTTCGTACACAAAGCCCCGACCGCCCCCCGGCCGGGGCTTTGTCTTGCGCGCACCCCGCCGCTGCCTCCGCCGCGCACCCGTCAACGCGCGAGCGCCCCCGCCTCGAACGCAAACACCCACACCCACGACGGCTCATCCCCCTTGAAGTCGTTGTCCGTCGCCACGATCAGCGTCCGCCGCCCGTCCGCGAGCTCCGGCCCGAACGCCAGCCCCTCGATCTTCTCCGGCATCGAAGACCCCGCGAGGCCGAACGCCGGGTCGAGCAGGTCGATGAACACCCGCTTCACCGCCGCGGCCGTCCCCGCCGGGAGTTCCTTCGAGGGCAACGCCCCCAGCGCCGACACGTCCGTCGCGCCGCCGAAGTCCGCGAGGTAGATCCGCTTCCGCTCCGCCTCCGTCCCCGCGTCGCCGTCGCGCTCGAGCACGAGCATCCGCCGCTCATCGACCGCGAGGACCTCGCTCACGCCGTTCTTCGGCGTGCTCAGCGTGTACACGAACTGCCGGCTCGCGCCGCCGCCCGCATCGACCGCGAGCACGCGGATGTTCACACCGGTGCGCTTCCCCGCCCCGTCCAGCGCACCGTCCTGGATCAACGGGCTCTGCGGGATCGCCCATAGCGTCCGCCCGTCCGGCGACAGCGCCAGGCCCTCGAACCCGCGGTTGGGCTGCCTGCCGCGCGTGTTCCGCGGCGGCATCTCGCCCTCCGGCGTCGCGCCGGCGTGCTCGACCCGGAACGCCGCGGGGACCTCGATGCGCCGCACCCGCGCGCCGTCCACGCCGAAGACATCGATCCGCGGCCCGTATTCCTCGCTGATGTAGAGCAGCCCGTCCGGGGCGAGCCGCGCGCCCTCAGGGTCGTACCGCCGCGCCCCACCGTCCGCCCCGCCGTCGAGCGCCGCGCCCAGCCCGATCAGCGGCGTGCCCCCCTCGTCGGTGAGCATCACCGTGCGCTTCAATTCGCACGCGACCGTCTTCGCGTCAAGATCGACGACGAGCGCGGCAACATGGAACCTCGTCCGGTACTCCGCCGCGCCGTCGTAGGGCCCGCGGTCGGGGAGCAGCACGAACTCCCACCCGCGCCCCGTCCACGCCACCGCCGAGCCCCACCCGCCGAAGCGGTCGTGCGGCACGCCGGCCACGGTGCCGGAAAGGCCCGACAGATCCCGGGCATCGGCGGGCACGGAGCCGGTCGCGATGAGCTCGACCTGCGCAGCGCTCGGTTGAAGGGTCGCGCAGCAGGCGGCGATCACGATGGCTTTCATGGGCGGATCGTTCACGTGCCGGGGAGCGCGTTCCAGAGTGCGAGGGCAAGCACTAGCGGATTTCAAGATTGCGCAAGGTCTCGCAGCAACGCTGCCGCGGAGCAAACTGGAGCGATCAGTTCAGGCGTAGTGTGCAAAGACGGAGAGTCCCTCAGGTTGTCGATCGATCACGCGCGTGCGGGCCTGGATCCTCGCCCGCTTCGGGCGCGCGAACGTTGCGAGGGGCGCGGCGCCTCGCAAGCCCCTCGTGGCCCGTTCATCACACGCCCTCGCCCCCGGGGCGAGCGACTCGTCCGAGCGCGGTCCATTGCGAATCCGTATCACTCGGCTCCGCGATGAGCCGCGGTCAGAGCTGCGCCAGCGCCGCCTCGAAGAGCTTCAGGCGCTGCTCCTCATCGAGCACCCCGTAGATGCGCTCGACCAGCCGTCGCCGCTGCTCCTCGGTCGGCCGCAGCCGCCCCTCGCGGATGTACTCGACCAGCGCCGCCCGGATCGCCTCGCGCTGCTCGGGGGATGCGCCCGTCACCTCGTACACGCGCTCGATCTTCTGCCGGTACGGCTGGATCACCCGGTCGTACGCCCGCCGGATCTCCTCCGAGAAGAGCTGCTCGACCAGCCGCTCCTGAACCCGCGACCGCTCCGCATCGCCCAGCACAGCCCCCTCCCCGGGCTCCATCATCCGGTCCGGCTCACCCCCATCACCTTCATCGCCCCCACCCTCCGCATCACCCGCACGCCTCCCCCGCTCCGTCCGCGCCTCGGCCGCGATCCACGCCGACCAGTACTCGTCCACCATCGTCCGCAATTCCTCCGCGGCATCGCGCGGCAGGACTTCCAGGAGCGGCTCGAAGAGCGGGTCACGCTGCTTCGAACCCGGGAACCGCTCGAACATCGCGCGCGACGCCCGGCGCACCGCCTCCCGATCCCCCGCCGCGACCGCGTCCGCCGCAACCTTGAGCAGGTCCACCTGCTCGGCCAGGAAACGGTTGACCTCGACCGCCCGCTCCTCGATCACCTGCCGCGCACGCTCCTTGTCGCCGGGGTCCAGCCGCAGCTCCAGCACCGCCGCCTCTTCAGGCCGGCCCTCGACACGCACGAACCGCCCCGTCATGTCCGGCCTGATGATGGTCGCCCGCCGCGGCACGGACGGCCCGGCAAGCGGATGCTCCCCCGGCTGCCCCGCGCGACCCGCCGGCAAGGACGGACCCAGGGCAAGAGCGCCCGACGCGCAGCACGCGCCGACGTACAACAAAAGATGGCCCATGACCACAGCATACCGCGCGGCAACGCCCGGAACGCCGCACGCTCTGCCCCCCGGCCACGCTACGCCCGCCGCGCCCTCCCGCGGGTCGAAGGCCCCTTCTTCTTGCTCTTGATCGGCGGCCGGAGCACTCCGTCCCAGTCCGGGTCGACCGGGAGAGTCCAGCCGTCCAAGGGCTCCTCGATGACCGGGAATCGATACAGCTTGATGTCGGGAAATCGTCGGCGAAGCCCGATCTCTTCCGCGACGGCGGGTTTGATGTACAGCGTGCCGAATTCATTCACCACAATCGGACGATCCCCGGCCTCTCTCCGCACGATCGCCTCGCCGCCCGACCCCGAGTAGAACACGCGCCCACACCCCTCGCACTGCCGGTATTCCCATCGGCTCGGGCCGCGATGGACGTTCACCCACTGTGATCTGGGCGCCTGCACGGTAACAAACTCAGAATCCCGGCGCCGACCCGATTCCCACACGAGGGAGCGACCAAGCACCAGCGGTGGTAACAACCCTTCGAGGTACTCGATCAGTTCTCGCCTGACAAGATCTGCGGTGCTCTCGATCACGTCCGTCACGCTCCCGCGAAAGAATCCCACGACGTCCACGTCGAGCGGTCGCGGGTTTTCCTGCCACTCGCGGCACGGCCATTCGCATCCCCGACACTTGACGTGTTCTTCGTACCATGCTCGCCACTCCGGTACTGCGGAGAAGCCGTCTTCTCGGCTGAAGCTGCTGTACTTCGAGTAGATCTGCATGTAGCTGTCGTCAGTTTGTGATAGCTGCATCCCATGCCCCCGTCGGCCTGATCATGCCACCGCCGCCGCCACAGGTTCAGGCGTTGGTCGCAGACCATCCACGCATCAGCACTCCGCCTCGACACTTCCCGAACGCGCACACCACCTGTGCTGGGCAGATCCTACCCTATGGTGGAGCGCCGAACCCGATCGAGATCGATCTTGGCCAGACCGTCCAGCCGCGAACGCGCGGTACCAAGGATGTTTACCGCGAGCGTCGGGCTTTGAGCATGCTTACGGTTTGATCGCGATGGTCGCGCCAGTACTCTTCTACATTGACAACACCGCAGTCCGCAAGCCCTGCGTCGTCTATGTGCTGTTTGATTCTCGCGGATATAATATAGTGACTATCGTTGGGCAATCTAAAGACGGGCTCGCCCGTCCACGTCGAGTAGTCAAAGAAAAGTCCAAAGGCGTCACGCAGTTCGGGGTCCTGCTTCCAAAGGCCCGGGCGCTCAATGTTGAGATGGTACCCACGTTCTTCCGATCGCGGTCCTGCACCGATTCCCGCGAGCACCCGTGAACACGACCCGTCAAGCACCTGATCCCCTCTCTTCTCGAGCACGTCCACACGTCCGAACCGAATGCGGCTGCCGGCTGCCTTCTCAAGCACCTCGCGCATCTTCGCGTCGACGATGAGAGCCCCCGCGTCATTCGCGATCACGCTTGGACGAGAGCGCCCCTGGAAAATGCGCATCCGCAACGGCAGATGTGGCACAGGATCGATGTCCGGCTTTTCACCGAGGTCATATGCGCGGTTCAGCCACCACCACCGGGTCCCGTACGGCTTGTGCTCCAACACAAAGAACTTGTCACAGTCCATCCGATCACCTCAGAATCCGATCTGCAGATCGTATCACTCTGCCATTTCAGAGACAAAGACAATCACCCGTCGCATTGCGTCCTCGCCCTTGACGCCGGACGTTTGCAGGGCGCCAACGAACGCGTCCAACTCTGCATCGAGCACCGCGCCCTCACGGTCGCCCTCGCCCTGCCCGGCGAGGTTCTCGAGCTCGGGATCGCCGGACTGGCCCGCCGCGCTCTGGTTCAGGACCGGGTCGGTGACCAGTTCCTGGATGCGGCGGACGCCGTCGTCAACGCACACACGACCCGTTACTTCGGATATCCATAGTCCTTTGGCGACAGAAGCACTCCCGTTGCCCAGTCAACGATTGCAGCTCGAGCTGCTCCTGCCCTTCCAACCCACGAGTCTTTGTTGAGAACTGCGGTCCTTAGCTTTGTGTCATCCACGATCTGTTTGTCAATCCACACCAATAATGCCTCAGTGGCGTTCCTAACTTTGTGAGGAGTGGCGCGGTATGCCTGCGCCGACTCGATGAGTCGCAATGTTTCTTGGCTTATGCCTTTGATACCGCTTGCACGCTCCATCAATCCCCAGTAGCCGTCATTGGGCGGCTTCGCTCTAATAAAAAGCGATGTTGGCACTGCGCCTATATTGATATACAGAGCAGCATCCCATTGACTTGGCTGCGACTGCACAAGCGCAGTAATTTCCGCGCCGCGTTTGAACGGTAACGTCCCGAATCATGCGCACATTTGCAGAAGCGGCTCCCCCGCGGGAAGG
>CAZCPB010000060.1:0-17898 GCA_964500365.1 uncultured Phycisphaeraceae bacterium | reverse complement strand
GCTCGACTACGGCGCGGCGCTGCCCCGTCTGGTCCACGTCAGCCTTCGGCTGGGCCGACCGTCGGAGGCCGCGCTCACGCTGCTCGAATACACGGAGCGATCGCAGGGATTGCCGGACGCGCGGGCGATCTCGCTCATGCGCTTCCTCGCGGAGCGGACGGCGTCGGGGCCGGCGCTGGCCGACGGGCTCGACGAGATCCGCGCGGCTCGGGGCGACGAAATCTCCCCTTCCGTGGCGGGCGCCATCGCCCGCGCCAAGGCCGCGGCGCTCGGTCCACGCCCGGGGCGCGCCGTGCTGCTCGACCACCTGGCGAAGTACCCCGACGACGCGGAAGCGATGACCGCCCTGCTCCGCTCGCCCGACCTCGACGAGAGCGCCGTGGCGTCGGAGATGGTGAGGCTCGTCGCGCGAAACCCGGCGGCCCTCTCGCGGTGTGCCGACGCCGCGCTCTCGCGGGGCGGGGCCGTTGATCCCGTGCTGGAGGAACTCGCCGAGCGTGAAGCCGACGCGGCCGTCCTCGTCCGGGCCACCCTTCTGGCCAAGATCGGGTTCCGCGCGCGGGCCGCCGAACTGGTCGTCGGGCGCGCCTGGCGCGACCCGTTCCGCGAGGCGGGCCCCGCGAACGAAGCCGTGCTCGCCGCGGCGACCGGTCGTTACGCGGACGCGCTGAACGCCTACGAGCGTCTGGCCGCGCGTCCCGACACGGACGCCCGCGCGCGGGTGAGCGCGGCGCTGGGTCTGCAGCGCGGGCGCGAAGCGCTCGACGAGTTGCGTCGATCCCTCTCCGATGCTTCCGTACCTGACGCCGAGCGCATCGATCTGCTCGTGTCCGCCGCCGGCCTCTGCAGCATCCTCGGCGAGCCGCGCGACGCCGAGAACTACCTGAGGCGTGCCGCGGCGGCCGATCCGAACGACGAACGGCCCTACGCGGGCCTGTTCCGTCTGTACCAGCCCGGCGGCGCGCTGGCCGACCAGAACAAGTTGGCCGACGTGATCCGCGAACTGAGGGACCGCGCGCCGTCGGCGCGTGTTCTGCGGATCGCCGCGGCTCAGGAGCTCGCCGACCGGCGGCTGGACTCGCAGGCCGAACAGCTGCTTCTCGGCCTCCTCGAGGACGACATCTCCGACGCCGGTGCCGGCTCGCTCCTCACGTCCCTGTGGGAACGCCGCGCGCCGGGCGCGCCCACACCGGCCGACTCGGAGGCTCTCGCCACGGCCGAGTCGTGGCTGCGCGCACGGGCCGGCGCGTACCCCGAGGTGCACTGGCTCTGGACTTCGCTGGCCCGCGTGCTCGCCGCCCGTGGAGAGGGCGCCGCGGCCGAAACGGTGCTCGTCGATCGCCTGGCCTCCCGGCCGGTCGAGGAGTTTGCTCGGGCGCGCGAGTCGATCCTTCGGGACGTGCTCGGCCGGCGCGACGAGGCCGACGCCTCGGCCCTGGAGCGGCTCCGCGTCGAGCCCCGGACGTACGGTGCCTCGATCGAACTCGTCGATCTGCTCGTCCGGCTAGACCGCAAGGACGACGCGCTCGCCGAACTCCGCGGGTCGGTCCCGCGCGACATCACGCTGAACGATGATCAGCAGGCGATGCTCGGGATCATGCTCGCGCGGGTCATGTCGAAGTACCTCGAGCGGCCCGTACTCACCGACGCGACATCGAGCATGCTGATCGAGGAGGTCGCGTCGCGCGGGGTCAGGTTGCCTCCGCAGCTGCACCTGTTCAGGGTCGCGGTGCTTGCCTCGCGGGTTGACGACGACCCGGCCGCGGTACGGGCCGCCGTGGCGCACGGGGCGGCCCAGCACCCGCCCCTGGCGGCGGACCTGAACAAGGCCGCGGCGACCGTGTACCTCAGTGCGTCCAAGCTCAAGCGCGCCTTGGCTTTTCTTCGCGCCGCGGCGGAACTCGACCCCGGCCGCAGCCCCGACCTGGTCTTTCAACTGGCCCGCGCCGTCGTGCTCGAGGGCGAGATGGAGGACCTTGAGTGGTTGCTGGCCCAGGTCCGCGCGCGCGCCGAGGTCGAGGCCGTGCTCCGCCGGCTCGTGAGCGGCCCGTCGCTCCGTGTGCCGTCCGACGATTCGGCGCTGCGCGCCGAGTTCGCCTACAGGCTGGGAGGCGAGTTCACGGTTCGCAATCGGCGCGATCTGGCCCACGCCGCCTACCGCTCCGCCCTGGCGTTCGACCCCGACCACGCCTGGACCATGAACGACTGGGGCTACCAGCTGCTCGAGGAAGGGGGCGACTTCGCCCAGGCCGCGGCGTTGATCGAGGCGGCGTACCGGCACCTCCCGCACGAGCCGAGCATCATCGATTCGCTCGCCTGGGTGCGGTACAACCAGGGCGTGCTGCTCGACGATCCCGGACCGCCGGGCCGCGAGGGCGCAGTAACGCTCTTCAAGAAGGCCGTGGCGACCGAGGCCGGGTCCCGCAACGCCACCATCTTCGACCACCTCGGAGACGCGTCCTGGGCGGCGGACCTGCGCGACGAGGCGATCGCGGCGTGGAAGCAGGCCGAGCAGATCGCCGCGTCGGAACTCCAGGAGCTGCGCCGCACGCCCGGCGTTCCCGCGGATTTTCTCACCCGGGCCGCCGCCGAGCTCGAGAGCACCCGTTCCAAGATCCGCGCGGCCCTCGCCGGCGAAGCTCCGAAGATCGCCGACCGCCGCGGCACATGACACGCCCCGGAGACGCTCGTGGCCGGCCACAACAAATGGAGCAAGATCAAGCACCGTAAAAAGGTCGTGGATTCGCGCCGCGGCAAGGTGTGGACCAAGGTCGCCAAGGCGATCATGGTCGCGGCCAAGCACGGCGGGCCGGACCCCGCCTTCAACCTTTCGCTGCGTTACGCGATCGACGAGGCCCGCTACGCCAACATGCCGCGCGACGCGATCGATCGCGCCATCAAGAAGGGCTCCGGTGAACTCGGGGGCGAGGACTACGAGCCGGTCCGGTACGAGGGCTACGGGCCGGGCGGGGTCGCCGTGCTTGTCGATGCGCTCACCGACAACCGCACCCGCACGGTGGGCGACGTGCGCCTGGCGTTCACCAAGCACTCGGGCAACATCGGGAGCACGGGGTGCGTCGCGTACATGTTCGACACGCGAGGGCAGATCGTCATCGACAGCGCCGGCGTGAAGGAGGACTTGCTCCTCGAAGCGGCGCTCGACGCCGGCGCGCTCGACGTCGAGTCGCCCGAGTCGCCGGACGATGACGGCGCCGTGCACACCGTCCTCACCGACCCCGCGGCGTTCCAGCGTGTCAAGGAGGCGCTCGAAAAGGCGGGTTTCGCGATCGCCGAGGCCCAGCTCGCCATGTTCCCGCAGACGCGCGTCGAAGTGCGGGGCGAGGCGGCCAAGGAAAACATCTCGCTCGTCGAAGCGCTCGAAGAGCTCGACGACGTGCAGAAGGTCTACGCAAACTTCGATATCCCCGACGACGAGCTGGCGCGCCTCGGGGCCTGAGGGCGCCGGCGTGCCCTGCTCAGCGAGGCCGCGCCGAAGCGTCCGACGTGGGCCGCAGGCGCCGCGCGGCGGCGATCGGATCGGGCAGCCCGCGCAGGTCCGCGACGAGGTACCCGCGGAAGCCGCGCGAGTACAGCGCGGCTTCGTACGTGGCACGGTCCAGGCGGCCGAGCTCAGAGCCGACCTCGACCCTGCCCGACGCCGCCAGGTCGTCCAGGCGGGCCGCGACGGGCACCGCAGCCAGCCGCGGGACCTCCGCGGCCGGATCGGCGCCGGCGAAGATGATCGACGCGGGGTCGATGCCGGTGCCCATCGCGCCCGGGGCCGCGCGCGCAGGCCACGCGTGGTCGGCCAGAAGCACGCCGTGAATCTGGCACGCGCCGGCCAGATGAGCGGCCATCGCCTCCGGACAATCGGCAGGCAGGGTCAAGCTCACGAGCCCCCCCGCGTGAGCGCCGACGGAGGATCCGTGGACCAGTGACGCGAGTTCGGACGCGAGTACCGCGCCGGCCTCGACCGCCGCCACGGCCCGATCGGACCTCGCGGCGTCCGCGAAGTGCGCGGGCGGGATCCAGAGGTCGAGACCCGAAAAACCCAGGTCGAGCCTGCGGAAGAGCGCGGCAAGGTCACGGCGCGCGGAGCGGTCCAGCTCCCGGGCGCGCAGCACCGTCCCGTCGAGCTGGAGGGCCCGCCAGCCCATCCCCGCGAGCGTGTTGATGGCGTCGCGCGCCGCCGCGGGATCGGTCCCCGCGTTCCCGTGCAGCCCGGCGAGCGAGACGCTGAGTGGGAATGGCACAAACACGCCGGTGGTTGTAGCCGCGGCGCGGAAGGAGCGTCGGGCAGCACGGGCCGGCCCGGCGATCCCGCGGGATACCATGGGCGCGTGAAGGCCAAGACCCGATCCATGTCCGCGGCGGGAGCCCGGTCCCCGGGCGCCACTGCGGTATGTGAGAGCGTGCACGTACTCGCTCTGGCGGTGTGGTTGGGCGCCCTGATGACCGGCGGGATCTCGGCGGCGCTGCTCTTCCCGGCGATGCGCGAGCTCGACCCGCGCCTGCCGGGGTTCGAAGGCTTCGGCGGCGAGCACTGGAAGCTCGGCGCGGGACGGGTTCAGGCCGGCGTGTTCCTGTTCACCGACCTCGTGCAGCTCGGCGCGGCGGGCGTCGCTTTCCTGACCATCGGGCTGCGACTGATCGGCGCGGGCGTCGAACGTGCCGCGCGGCGCGCGGCGACTGTTGTGCGGACCGTCGGTGTCGGGGCCGCGGTGGTGATGCTCACCGTCAATCTGATGCTTCTCACGCCGCGGATGACGCCGCACCTGAAGGCCTACTGGACGCTGGCGGCCGAGGGTCGTACGGAGGAGGCTCTGGCCGAGGCGGAGGAGTTTGCCTCGCTTCACCCGGCGGCGTCGCGCGTGCTGGGCGGGACCGCGGTCGCGGTCATCGTGGCGCTCGGGGCGGCGGCGTGGTCCCTCGCGCGGAGGCCCGCGGAATGAGCGCACGGGCCCGGCCGCTTCCATCGCTGCCCTTCCCGCTCCCGAAGGTTTCGGCCGCCGAGCGCCGACGGGCCGTGGCGCTGCTCGAAGCCTTGAAGGCCGAGTACCCCGGCGCCAAGTGCGCGCTGGAGTACCGCAACCCGCACGAACTCCTGGTCGCCACGATCCTCTCGGCCCAGGCGACCGACGTGAGCGTCAACAAGGCCACCCCTGCGCTCTTTGCGCGGTTTCCCGCGCCGGCCGACTACGCCGCGGCGACCCCGGCGGACATCGAGCCGTACATCCGCGCGATCGGCCTGTTCCGCAACAAGGCGAGGGCGGTGCACGAGGCGATGACCGAGGTGGCCATTCGCTTCGACGGTCGGGTGCCCCGCACCATGGCCGAACTGCTCACGCTGCGGGGCGTGGCGCGCAAGACCGCCAACGTGGTGCTCGGGAACGCCTTCGGGATCAACGACGGGTTCGTGGTGGATACGCACATCGAGCGTCTGGCCGTGCGCTTCGGGCTCGCGGAAAAGGGCGCGAGCGTCGCGGCGGTCGAGCGCAGACTCATGGCGCTCTTCCCGCGCGAGACCTGGTGCGACATGTCACACTACCTGATCTGGCACGGCCGGGCGGTGTGCAGGGCCAGGCTGCAACGATGCGCGGAGCACCCGATTTGCCGCACCTTCGGCGCGGCGTGCGAACTGCGGGGGGCGGCGCCTGCGAAGCGCGCCACGGCCCCGCGAGATTCCTCCGTTCGTCCCGCGCCCCCGGCCGCTACTTCGCGACTTCGGGCAGGCGCGTCTCGCCGAGCTTCGGGTCGCTGAGCCTCAGCAGGGGGCTGCCCGCGGCGTCGGATTCCAGCGCCGCGGCAACTTTCATGTCGCTCCCAAAGGCACGGAAGGCGGCGTCACCCTCCACGGCGACCCCCGCGAAAACGCCGGTCTTGAGGTCCGTGCCCCGCGCGTTGAAGTATGCGCCGGCCAAGGACACACCGGCGAAAGTTACCCCCTGCGGTCCGCCGCACGCAAGCCCCGCGGACCCGTCTGCCACGGTGAGCGTGGCGTAGCGCCCCGCGTCGCGGAGCGTCAGGACGGGAGCGCCTTCGTCTAGCCGTAGCGTGGCGCGCTCGGCGCCGTCCGGTCCGACGAGCGTGAGCGACGACACTCGCAAGTCCGCGACCGGCCCGGAGCGGCACGCGGCCCCCACAGCCCACGGCAGCACCGCGAGCAGAACGGACGCGAGGGCCGCGGCTCGCCAGCGGCGCACGGACGATTCGATGAGACGGACCCGGATCCTGAGTTGATCGACGGCGCTTTCCTCGTGATTCACGCGGTACCTCCTCGGGCGAAACGTGCCCGACGGTGATACCGGAGCGGCGGAGAAAGGTTGCAGCGCAAACAAGCCGCGACGTGGTCGCGGGATCAGGAACATGCCCGGCGGGACTCGAACCTGCAACCTTCGCCTTCGGAGGGCGACGCTCTATCCAATTGAGCTACGGGCACTCGCTCCAGCGGGCAATGCTACGATCGGCTTCGCGCAGCGGCAACAGTCGGGCGCGAGACCGTCCCCCCCATGAGCATCCCCGCCACCGCCCCGACGCCGGCCCGGCCGACGCCGCTCTCCGCGGTGCTTGGCTTCTCCTTCCTGAACAGTCTCGGCACGGCGGTGGTCACCAGCGGGATCTACTTCTTCACGTCGTTCGAAAAGCTGCAGAATTTCGCGCTGGGCGTCGTCCTGGGGTTCACGTACATCCTCGCGGCGATCGGTGCCCAGCCCCTCACCCGCTGGCTCGGACGCCAGAACCGGCACCTTTCGGCCCGCGGGGTGCTGGTCGGCATGATGCTGGTCATGGCGGTGCTGTGCGCGCTGCCGCTGAGCGCCGCAAACCTCGCGCCCTCGCTCCACACCGCGGCCATCTGGGTGATGGCCGGGGTCTACAGCCCCCTCACCGGGGTGCTGTGGCCGCTGGTCGAGAGCTACCTGTCGGGCGGGCGGCGGGGCGAGACCCTTCGCGCTTCGACCGGGATCTGGAACGTGGTATGGTCGAGCGCGGGCGTGGTTGCGTTCTGGTCCGTGAGCCCGATCACCAAGGAGTATCCGAACGAGGCGCTGATGGTCCTCGGTCTCGTCCACGCCGCGGCCGCGACGGTGCTCCTGCGATTCGAACCCGAGCCGGGCGAGCACGCAGAAGCGTCGCACGAACCGCACCCGCCGGTGTATCGGGCACTGCTGGACACGTTCCGCGTGCTCCTGCCCACCAGCTACATCATCCTGTCCACGCTGACGCCTTACATGCCGACAGCGATGGCGGAACTGCCGATCCCGGTGACGTGGCACACCGCCGTCGCCTCGACCTGGATGGCCTCGCGGGTGCTGGGGTTCCTGCTGCTGCACCGCTGGCCCGGGTGGCACGGGCGGTGGTGGCCGGCGACCCTTGGCGGCGCGCTCGTGTTCTGCGGGTTTGGCCTCTGCGTCATGGCACCGTGGACGGCGGAGCGGTCGTCCGGGGGAATCGCCGCGGCAGGCATGGTGGGCGGGCTCGCCCTGTTCGGGCTCGGGCACGCCCTGGTGTACTCGGCGGCCATCTATTACGCGCTCGAGGTCGGCCAATCGGAGGTTCAGGCCGGCGGCAAGCACGAAGCCTTGATCGGCGCCGGCTACACGCTGGGGCCGCTGGTCGGGTTGGGCGCCAGCTACGCCGAGGCCCGTCGCTGGATCGCGCCCGAGGCGTTCAACCCGCTCGTGCTCGGGGCTGTCGGGATCATCGCCGCGTGCGCCGCCACGATCGTCGTCACCCGCACGCTCCGGCACGGACTGCGCCCGAACCCCCGGGTGCCTGCGTCGTAAGTGAAACGGCCCGTCTCCGGTTCCGACGGGAGCGAGGCCCGATATCATCCGGGTGTGGGGGTGTGCGTGGCGGTCGCGCCGAACCGTGCTCAATGCGCCGGTCCGGCGCGTCGATTCGAATGGCGGAGGTTCGGCGCGCCGGCGGCGGGTCGTCGGGAGTTGGACAAGGAAGGTACATTCCCCATGGGCAGATCGATCAGTTCCGGACTGGCCGTCCTCTTTGCCGCGATCACAACGACGGCGCCGGCACTCCCCACCAGCGCGCAGACGGTCAGGGACCGCACCGCGAGCGCAACCCGCGCCGCCGATTGGGCCGATCGGCTGTGGCACACCGCTCAGGGCGGGGAGCCGGTGCAGTTCTACGCCCTGCTGGAATCGGCCCCGGCGGACGAGCGCGGCACGCCGTTCGAACTCCTCCGCACGGAGGCGGCTTCGCTCAAGGCGAACCTTGACAAGCGCGAGAGCAACCGGGCCCAGCGCCTCGCCGAGGTCAGTGAAGAGCTGAACAAGTCCCTCGCGGACGCCACCACGGACGCGGGGATCAGCAAGGCGCTGCTCTCGGCGGTCGAGTTGTACATGATCTCGGCCGTCAAGTCGCGGGTGCTCGACGATCCTCGGGTGCGCGAGGTGATCAGCCGGGCCGACTCCGCCGCCCGCGCCGCCGAGGCCCGCGGCGACTGGCTGGCGTGCAGCGAGCTGTTTTACCGCCTCGATGCGCTGCTCGATGAACGCGGCACGTACCGCGATGATGTCGAGCGTCAGAATCACCGCCTCTCGATGCTCCGGCTGTACGTTCCTCAGCGGCTCTGGGAGCTGCGTAACCAGCGCCAGATCGCCGCCAAGCTCGAGCCCCTGCCGCCGTACAACCCCGTCGGGGACGACTTCCGCGACAAACTCCGGTCGGTGGACCGCCTGATGGTGGTCCGGGCGATCAACTATGCCGCGCGGAGCCACGTCGAACAGGGCGGCCTGCGCCCGCTGCTGGAGGGCGGCCTTTCGGCGATCAAGACGATGGCCGGCACGCCGGACCTGCGCGGGGCCTTCGCCGGGCTTGAAAACGAATCGGCGCGCAGGGCGTTCGAACAGGTCGTCACGGCGGAGGAGCAGCGCCTCGCGCGCGACGCTTCTCTCGACAGCGGCGACACGGGCGATCTCATCGACCGGCTGCTCGAAGCCAACGAGCGCACCGTCGGGATCTTCGAGCAGGCGATCCTGCACGAGTTCGGCAACGGAGCCACCGAGCGGCTCGATCTTTTCACGGCGATCGTGTGGCCCGACGAGATCGCCCGCTTCAACCGATCGACCCAGGGCAAGCTCATCGGGATCGGCGTGGAGATCCAGTTCGACGAGCTTTCGAACATCCGGGTCGTCACGCCGCTGGAGGGCGGACCCGCCCAGCGCGCCGGGGTGCTCCCCGGCGACGTGATCAAGCGGATCGACGGCAGGAACGCCTACGGCCTCACGCTCGACCAGGCGGTGGACGTGATCACAGGCCCGGCGGGGACGAAGGTCACGCTCGTGTTTGACCGCAAGGACCCCGCCCGTCCCGAAGACCCTGCCCGCGAGGTCGAACTGGTGCTCACCCGTGCCGAGATCCCCCTGTACAGCGTGAAGGGGTGGAAGCGGACCGGTCCCCAGGAGAACGCCTGGGACTGGATGATCGATCCCCGGAACGGTATCGGCTACGTCCGGATGACCGGCTTCACGGAAACGACGCTGAAGGAATTCGACGCGGCGATCGACGCCCTCCGAAAGGAGCGCGCGCGGGCGCTGATCCTCGACCTGAGATTCAATCCCGGCGGATTGCTCGATCAGGCCATCAAAGTCGTGAACCGGTTCGTCGATCACGGCCCGATCGTCATGACCCGCAACGCCCGGGGCGACATCGAGCGTCAGGAGACCGCGAACGCCGGCGATGTGCGGCTTTCGGGCATGCCCGTCGTCGTGCTGATCAACGAGGGCTCGGCTTCGGCCAGCGAGATCGTCTCGGGCGCGTTGCAGTGCGTGGGGCGCGCGGGCGCGGCGGACGCCATCGTGATCGGGGCGCGCAGCTACGGCAAGGGCAGCGTGCAGGACGTGATCGGCCTGCCCGGCGGCCGCGCGGCGCTCAAGCTCACGACCCAGTACTACCTCCTTCCCGACAAGCGCCCCGTCCACCGCGCGCGGGGCGCCCGGGAGTGGGGCGTTCAGCCGGACCTCACGGTCGAGATGCTGCCCGCCCAGATCGCCGACTCGCTGACGATCCGTCGGAACGCCGATCTGTGGGCGTTCGATCCCAAGAATGTGCGGGTTGGCGCTCCCGCCGACCCGAAAGCAAGACCCGAACCCCAGAGCAACAATCCGGACGACCTCCTGAGCAAGGGGCTCGACGTTCAGTTGCAGACCGCGGTGCTCGTCGCGCAGTCGCGTGCGGTCAGCGAAGGCCGGACCAAGCTCGGCAAGCGGGACGGGGAACTGGATCGGTCGCGCCGCGAGTAGCGCGTCGGCGTGGGGACAAGTCCCCATGGCGTTGCGATCCCGCGCTCGCGCCCCGTTCGGGAGTGGCCTTGCGCCTACAATCGGCCCAGTGACGGCCGAGGTCGCTCTCCTGACCCCAGCTTTTCGGGAGAGCGTTCCGAGGCGTGCCGATGCTTCATACAACGCCCCGCCATTGAGCCCTCCGTGAAGGACTCCAAGATGCCCGCCAGCACCGCGACGGCCCCCACCGCAACGGGTGGGTCTCGGCCCGACGTGCGTCCCGGTACCCGCCCGGGACGGCCCTCAGCCTCGCTCCCCGACGCCACGCTCGTCCGCTGGCTGCGGGACATGTACCTGATCCGCGAGTTTGAGAACCGCTGCGCCCAGGCTTATCAGCAGGCGAAGATCGGCGGGTTCTGCCACCTGTACATCGGGCAGGAGGCGGCCGCGGTCGGCACCATCAATGCCTGCGAGCCCGACGACCCCATCGTCCACGCGTACCGCGATCACGGGCACGCGCTGGCCCGGGGGATGGACCCGCGGGCGTGCATGGCGGAGATGTTCGGCAGGTCCACCGGGTGCGCCAAAGGCAAGGGCGGCTCGATGCACATGTTCGACAAGCCGCACTGGTTCTTCGGCGGGCACGGGATCGTCGGGGCCCAGACCCCGCTGGGAACGGGCCTTGCGTTCGCGGCCCGGTACGAATGGGAGGTGCTCGGCAAGGCGCTGCCGAACCCCGGGGTCGAGCCGGGCTCGCCCGCGAAGAAGAAGGTCGCGCTGGCGTTCCTGGGCGACGGGGCGCTGAACCAGGGCGCGCTGCACGAGGCGATGAATCTCGCCGGGCTCTATTCGCTGCCGGTGATCTACGTCGTCGAGAACAACGGCTACTCGATGGGCACGTCCATCGAGCGCGGCACGACGATGGCCCACGACCTGATGAAGAAACCCGACGCCTACGGCATCCGGGGCGAGGTGATCGACGGCTTCGACGTGATCGAGTTGTACGACCGATTCAAGCCGTTGGTGGACTGGGCCCGCGAGGAGCAGAAGCCCGCGTTTGTGGACCTCAAGACCTACCGGTACCAGGGCCACTCGATGTCGGACCCGCAGAAGTACCGCACCAAGGAGGAAGTCGAGCAGTTCAAGTCAAGAGACTCGATCGATCGTCTTGCCCACGTGCTCATGAAGGAGCGCAAGAAGCAGGACGGTTCGTTCGTGCTCGCCGAGGACGAGTTCATCGCGATGCAGGCCGAGGTCAAGGAGATCGTGCGGGACTCGGTCGAGTTCGCCGAGCAGTCTCCGGAGCCCGACGTCGAGGCCGAACTCTACAGCGACGTGCTGGTGAACCCGCAGCCGGGGATGAGCCCGACACGTGAGTACACGCAGGGAGCGAAGAACCCGCTGCTCTGATTTTCTTCGTGCGCATTTTCGTGTCCCTGTTGCCGCACCCACGCAGATACCAACGATGACCACCGCCTCATCCGCCGCTCCTGGCTCCGAGATCTTCCGTCCGCTGCCCGATCGCGAGGGCTCCCGCGTCATCCAGTTCCGCGAAGCACTCCGCGAAGCGATGTCCGAGGAGATGCGCAAGGACCCCCGCATCTTCCTCATGGGCGAGGAGGTCGCGCAGTACAACGGCGCGTACAAGATCAGCCAGGGCATGCTCGACGAGTTCGGCCCCAAGCGCATCATCGACTCGCCCATCAGCGAGAACGGGTTCGCGGGCCTGGCCGTCGGCGCCGCGATGTACGGCCTCCGGCCGATCATCGAGTTCATGTCCTGGTCCTTCAGCCTCGTGGCCGCGGACCAGATCCTGAACAACGTGCCGAAAATGCTCTACATGTCCGGCGGCCAGTGGGGCTGCCCGGTGGTCTTCCGCGGCAACGACGGCGCGGGCGGCCAACTCGGGTCGACGCACTCCTGGTGCGTCGAGGGGCTGTACAGCAACGTGCCGGGGGTGAAGATCGTGATCCCGAGCAACCCGTACGACGCCAAGGGACTTCTGAAGACGGCGATTATCGACGACGACCCGGTCTTCTTCCTCGAGTCTGAGCGCATGCTCGGCGACAAGGCGCACGTGCCCGAGGAAGAGTACTACATCCCCTTCGGCCGGGCCGCGACGCTGCGCGAGGGCGACGCCTGCACGCTCGTGTCGTTCGGCCGCCCCGTGAACTTCTGTCTTGAAGCGGCGGATGAGCTCCGCAAGGAAGGCATCGAGGTCGATGTCCTCGACATGCGGACGATCCGGCCATTGGACATCGAATCGATCGTCGAGAGCATCAAGCGGACAAACCGCGTCGTGGTCGTGGACCAGTCCTGGCCGTTCGCGAGCGTGGCGAGCGAAGTCTGCACGCAAGTGTGTGAGCGAGCGTTCGACTGGCTCGACCACCCGCCGGTGCGTGTGAACACCGACGATGTGCCGACGCCGTACGCGAAGAACCTCGAGTACGCTTACCTGCCGAACAAGGAGAAGATTGTCGCCGCGGTGAAAAGAACGCTGGGGTGAATCCGCTTGCCACAGGGGAATTCGATTGGACCTTGAATCGAGCCGGCAATCCATGCACCTCCACCCCGACGACATTCGGCTGCGGATGATCGACGGTGTCGTTCCTCACCGGGATTTCGTGTCGTTCGGGCCTCCTCGGGACACCGCCGCGGCACGTCGAGGGCCGCTGGCTACCTCGTTTCTTCTCTACGAGCCTCCAAATCTCGCCATGCGTTTGGTCAATGCCCTGCTCGTCAAGACGGTCGAACCATTGGGGCACAGGCGCAACCGTGGATCGACAGGCAAACGAAGTCGAAAGCGGGGCTGACGCGCTCACGAAGCACCGTTCGCAAGGAGCGTCCGATGGAGGCCGCAATCAACCCTGTCGGCAGACGGCGACTTGCCAAGGCCCTGCGTCAGCTCGCCAGCGGGCGCATGACGAACGATCAGTTCGAGGACGCTCTGCCGGAGGAAATGGACCACGCGTCACGCGAGATCTACCACTTCGCATGGCTTTTCTATGACGATTTATACCCGCACCGGCTTCGTGGGCGTCACCGCCTCAGCCGTTTCCAGCGGCAAGTCTTCGCCCGTTGCGTCCTGTTTCTCCGGTCCGACTTGCCCTACGAATGGTCGCCGTACGCGAAATGGATGTGGTGCCCCCAGCGAAACGCCGATCACGCCGATCGTGAACCTTCAATCGAGACTGACGTGCTGGGATGGCTGCGGTACGTGCTGACCACCTCGTTCGCAGAACGCCGCCGTCGCGCTGTCGAGCGGGAAGGTCGAGAAGATGCCGTCGCACGTCCCGCGCTGATTGATGATCGGATCTGGCCGTTCCGTCGGCGCATGGACCTGCGCGCCGCCCTATCGAGCCCGCCATACCTTTCCGGATGTTGAACCGCTCGTTCAGCAGGATGTCCAATGCCCACTGAAATTACCATGCCCCGCCTCTCCGACACCATGCAGCAGGGCACGATCGTGAAGTGGCAGGTCAAGGAGGGCCAGAAGGTCAAGTCCGGCGACGTCATCGCCGACATCGAGACCGACAAGGCCACCATGGAACTTCAGTCCTACGACGACGGTACCGTCGCCAAGCTCGCCGTGGCGGAAGGCCAGACCGTTCCTGTCGGCACCGTAATCGTCATCCTCGCGGGCGCTGGCGAGGACGCCTCGTCAATCAAGGTTCCCTCCGGCGCTTCCGCGGCAGCACCCGCCGCCAAATCCGCGGTGGCCGCGACATCGTCAGCGCCGACACCACCCGCCGCCATCTCCCGCGCCGGCACGGCCCTCGCCGATCCTCCGGCGCCGTCGCCCGCGCCCGCGAACGGGCACGGGGGTAACGGCTCTCGCGTCTTCGTTTCACCGTTGGCGAAGAAGATCGCCGACGAGTCCGGCGTGGACCTCGCATCGCTCCAGGGCAGCGGCCCCGGCGGGCGCATCGTGCGCAAGGATGTCGAAGCCGCGATGGGTGCGCCGGGCGCCCGCGCCGGCTCGCCGAAGGTCGATGTCGTTCACGCCCCGCGCACCGCGCCGACCGCCGCCCCGATGGTGCCCGCCGCGACTTCGGCGCTCTCCGGCCGCACCGTCGCCCTGAGCAACATGCGCCGCACGATCGCGCAGCGCCTCGTCCAGTCCAAGACCACCATCCCCCACTACCAGGTCACCGTCGAAGTAGACATGGACTCGCTCATGTCCCTCCGCGCCCAACTCAACGAGCAGCTCGCATCGCAGGGCGTCAAACTCAGCGTCAATGATTTTCTCGTCCGCGCCTGCGCCCTCGCGATGCACCAGCACCCTTTCGTGAACTCGCGCTGGGTGCCGACGCCCAACAACGAATCTGTGGAGATCATGGGCGTCGTCAACATCGGAGTCGCCATCGCCCTCGACGAATCCAAGGGCGGCGGCCTCATCGTCGCGACGATCCGCAAAGCCGACCAGATCGGCTTGCGCCAGATCTCCGCCCAGAGCAAGTCTCTCTCCGAGAAGGCCCGCACCAAGGGCCTGACTATCGAAGAAATGAGCGACTCCACCTTCACCATCAGCAACCTCGGCATGTTCGGCGTCGATCACTTCACCGCCATCATCAACCCGCCCAATGCCGCGATCCTCGCGGTCGGCGCGGCGATGCAGAAGCCGGTCATCAAGAACGGCCAGGTCGTGCCGGGCTTCGTCATGTCAATGACCATGTCGAGCGACCACCGCATCGTGGACGGCGCCATGGCCGCGGCGTACCTCAACACCGTCAAGTCTTTGCTGGAGAAGCCGGCGACGCTGCTGGTCTGAGCATCCGGCCAGGTGCAACCCATCAGCATCGCGGGCCGTAGCGGCTGCCGCCATGCCAAGGCTCGCGTCACTTGCCTTCATCGCCGCCACCGGCGCGGCGTGCTGGCTCGCCATGATGACGGTGCACGAACTCGGTCACGTGCTCGCGGCGTGGGCCAGCGGCGGAACAGTGGTCGAGGTCGTTCTGCACCCCTTGGCGATTTCACGGACCGACCTTTCCGAGAACCCACACCCGGCGTTCGTCTCGCTCGCCGGTCCGGCGTTCGGATCGATTATTCCGGTCGTGGTGTGGGGCATCGCCGCCGCGGCAGGCTGTCGGGCGGTTTTCCTTGCCCGTTTCTTCGCCGGATTCTGCTTGATCGCCAACGGGACGTACCTCGCATCGGTCATCGGAATGCCGGTGGGCGACGCCGAGGATCTGCTTTCGCTGGGCGTCCCGCGCTGGCCGCTCGCATCGGCCGGGCTCGTGAGCGCGATCGCCGGGGCAGCGCTTTGGAACGGCACCGGGGCCGGCTTCGGCCTCGACGGTCGGCCGCTCGATCGGTGCGCGGTCATCGCGACGTCGGCCACGATCGTGACGCTGATCGCCGGCATGCTGCTCTGGTCGTGGCTGACGTGAGCGTCGCCGCCCATCGGCTGGACCCGCCCATGTCCCGGCGTACGATTGCCCCGATCGGGCGCGTAGCTCAGCTGGCTAGAGCGCGGCTGTCACATAGCCGAGGTCACAGGTTCGAGTCCTGTTGCGCCCACTTCCCTGCCGACTCCACAACGGAACTGCCTTTTGGTGCGGCGCTTGATCGTGGGCTGTCCTTCGCTCCGCACCGCGGCCTTCCGTCATGGCGCTGAGGTTGGAAATCCGCCTCGCGGGCCCTCGGGCGTGGGAATTCCAGCTCACTCCGTAGCATGCCGCGCAATTATCGCCGGGGACGTGCCCGCGAGTTGCTGCCGGGTCACAATAATCGCCGGGCGCACGACCCCGCCAGCGGGCGCGGCGGACGGCCTGATACACTTTTGAACGGCACCTCGGATGGAACCGATCGAGTAGCGGCACGGACGCGACCACCTGTTCTCCCCCGGAGATACTCGACATGGCTCCCCGAGCGTACTGGACCGGGAATCTCAAGATTTCGCTGGTAAGTTTCGGCGTCCGCCTCTACAACGCGGTCTCCGAGGCGGAAAAGGTCCGCCTGAACCAGCTCCACAAGGGATGCAACTCCCGCATCAAGATGCCGACGACGTGCCCGGTGCACGGGCAGGTCGATCGGTCGGAGATCGTCAAAGGCTACGAGTTCGAAAAGGACAAGTACGTGGTCCTCGAGCAGGAGGAGCTCGACAAGATCAAGCTCCGCTCGGAGAAGACGATCGAGCTGACCAAGTTCGTCCCCGCGGACTCGATCCAGGAGGTCTACCTCGATTCGGCGTTCTACATGGCGCCCGACGGCCCCGTCGCCGAGGAGCCCTTCAGGGTCGTGCGCGAGGCGCTCGAGAAGACCGGCACCGCCGGGATCGGCAAGCTCACCATCGCCGGCCGGGAACGGCCGATCCTGCTGCGGCCGGGCGGGCGCGGGTTCACGCTCAACACCCTTCACGCGGCCGCCGAAGTCCGCGACGCGACACCGTACTTCGAAGAGATCAAGGAAGGCCCCGTCAACAAGGACTACATGCAGCTGGCCACGACGCTGATCAAGGGCATGGTGGGCAAGTTCAACCCGTCGGAGTTCCACGACACCTACCAGGACGCGCTGGTCGAGCTTGTCAAGTCCAAGATTGCCGGCCAGGCGCCGATCATCGTGCAGGAGGAAGAACTCCCGGCTACGTTCAACTTCGCCGAGGCGCTCCGGCAGAGTCTCCAGACCGCCGGCAAGGAAGCCCCGGCCGCCAAGCCGGCGGCCAAGCCTGCCGCGGCGTCGAAGAAGCCGCCGGCGGCGAGCGAGCCCGCCACGGGCAGGAAGCAGAAGAGAAAGCAAGCCTGAGATGACGCGGTCCGGTGAACAGGCGACGTTGGAACGGGGAAGGTCCGCCGCGCTTCTGGGCCAGAGGGTCGCGTTCACGGGCCGGTTCGCCACCATGAGCCGCAGGGAGGCCGAGGGCTTCGTGGCGCGCGCGGCGGGCCGGACCGCGTCCTCCGTGAACCACCGGACGACGATGCTGGTCGTGGGAATGAGCGGCTGGCCGTTGATGGAGAGCGGCCACGTCACCGCGAATCTCGCGGCGGCCGAGAAGAATCGCGCCGCGGGCCGGCCGGTGCGCATCGTGTCCGAACTGGAGTTTCGCGCGGTGCTCGGCCTGGAGCCAGCGCCGGACGCCGCGGCCAAATCGCTCACCGCTGAACAGGTGTGCTCGGCCCTGGGGATCGAGCCGCGGACGCTCCAGCGCTGGGAGCACTGCGGCCTGGTCCGCGCGGGCGATGGCCGGTACGACTTCCGCGACCTCGTCTCGCTCCGCACCGTCACGGACCTGGTCGCGCGCGGCGTGAGCCCGGTAGTCATCCGCAAGAGCCTCGACGCACTGGGCGCGTTCCTGCCGGGCGTGGAACGGCCGCTCGCCCAGCTCAGGATCCTGGTGTCGGACTCCGGGGGACTGGTCGCCGAACTGGAAGAGGCGCTGCTGACCACGAGCGGGCAGTTGGAGATCCGATTCGAGGGTCCGGCACGCGCCGTGCCGGACGCGGGGGTCTCCCTGTCGCTGGCCCGGGAAGCGGCCGATGACCCCGGCGCGTGGATCGACGCGGGCGTGGAGTACGAACGGACCGGGGAGCTCGACAAGGCGGAGCACGCCTACCGCCGCGCCGCCGCCGCCGCGCCCAACGACGCCGTGCCGCAGTTCAACCTCGGCAACGTTCTACTCGCCCGGGGGCGGTTCGAGGCCGCCGCCGAGCGGTTCTCA